>JAKADK010000038.1 GCA_021820665.1 Actinomycetes bacterium
CAGGCACGTCCAGGGACGCGGTGCGCTCGACACGCCACAAGGTCGTCTACGCGACCGGGCTCAACCTGGTCATCGTCACCCTGCGGGTCTCCCCGCCCTGGGGCGGGATGCCGATCGGAATACCGGTCGGGATGCGCTTGCACCGGAAAGGCGGGCCAACCACGCTCGACCTGGCCGAGGAGATCATCCGCGAGCTGGCTGCCTGGCTCCCCGACCGGGACTTCGCGCTGTGCGGCGATGGAGCGTACGCCCCCCCTCGAAGGCAGAGGTCTGCCTTCCACGAGTGTCACCTCCCGGATGCGCCGTGACGCGGCTCTCTACGAAGCGGCCCCGAAGAAGACGGGCAAGGCGGGCCGGCCGAGGAAGAAGGGCAAGCGCCTTCTCTCACCGGCAGTGATGGCAGCCAAGCTCCGTGACGCAGCGTTCACCAGCGTCACCGTGGAGTGGCGAGGCGGGACCAAGGATCTCCTCGTATGGTCCCGGCCGGTGCTGTGGTACACGGTCGACAAGGAGCACCTGGTCCAACCGGTGATCGTTCGTGACCCAACTCGGAGAATGCACGACGACTTCTTCGTCACCACCGACCTGACTTCTTCGTCACCACCGACCTCGATGCTTCACCCGCCTGGGTCACGTCGCACTATGCCGGCAGGTGGTAACCATCGAATGCGTCAATCGCGAAGTGAAGCAGGTCATCGGAGCCGAGGACCCCCAGTGTTGGAAGTACAAAGGTCCCGAACGTGCCGCCTCGCTCTCGCTGTGGCTCTATGCAGCCACCTGGTACATCCCGACTCACGGGACCACGACCACCTGGATCCCGCGTCCCTGGTATCCGAAGAAGGCCACCCCGAGCTTCCTCGATGCGCTCGCCGCCCTGCGTCGCTGCCTGTGGTCGGAACGAATTATGCCGATGTCGTCTTCAGGGCCACTCAACCCGAAAATAGTCGACGGCATGCTCGACGCGCTCAGTCGCGCCGCATAGGAACTGGGCCTTCACGCGGCATCGAGCACATCGTCCGCACGTTCAAGAGTACGAAAGTCCACCCGGAGTAATGCAGGGGAATACCGGCAGCCGGGAGACGGACTCCAGAGCCTGGCGGTCTGCCGAACCTTCCGCCGAGCGTTCCCGACGAGACATACGCCAAGGAGCTGGTGTGTGGGAATGCCGCCATGCCCGTCCCCCGCTTCTTCCGGTGCCGCCAACCGATGGTCCGCCCCGCAGGCGATCGGTGCGGTCACGCTACGTAGTCGACGTTCCACTGTCAAGGGAATTGTTCAAGGGGATTGTCCAGCCCTGGCGTACTTGGTGTTGCCGGACCCGTTTGTCGAGCGCGTAGGCGTCATTGGGGTGATCGCCGGGGGATGCGCCGTGCCCAGCAGATCTGGGTCGGTCAGCTGGTCGACCTGGGTGGGCGGAACACGTTGTCGTACTACCGGGACGTGAAGGTCGGGGTGCTCGATCTGGGCTCTGGTTCGGGCACGAACGAGGTGGCGGTCGACCAGCTGCTCGGATCGCATGCCGTGGCGTTGGCGTCGCTGTTCGCCGCAGTACCGTCACGGCGCCACCAGGTCCGGGTCGGGCGGGCGCGGCCGTGACCGTCGGCACTACCGCCGTGTCAGCCGTTACATGAGGACCTCGGACAGTCAGCCGTACACGGTCACGGCACCTCGACGACGTCGTGTCTCGAGGACAGCGCGCCCGTCGGCGCGCGTGCCGGCAGGAAAACAGGCGACGAGGAAGGAGGGTGAGCGTCGTTCGGCCTGACTGGGAGCCTCCACCGACGGCGGTCGTCCGGAGAGACTCGCCCCGGCCATCGAGTCTTAATCTTGGGCGGGGTCAGCGCGCGACGGTCCGGTAGGGAGCGCCGACAGAGGCGACAGCGCTCCTGATGCCCGGGCCGTCGTCACCTTCCCACACGCAGCAAGCGGCACCAAGGTGCTCGGCGGCCGCGGCGGCCTCTGCCCCGAGGGTAGAGACGCGCTGAGCGTCGGCGATCTCTGCCATCCGGTAGGCGAGCACTCCCATCGGCACCACGTGCACGGACTCGGGGAGCGCGAGGAGAGCACGGCCCAACGCGCGACGGTGTTCGACAGGCCACGAGCCGGTCAGCGCACCGCCGCGAGCGGACACGACGCTCCTCGACAGCCGGTAGAGGTACAGATTGGTCGTGGCGGGCTCGTGCTCGTCCAGGATCTCCGCCAACTCCGGGCTCAGGTCGTCGGCGAGCAGGTCTCGGAGGAGATGGTCATCGAGCAGTGCGACCATCAGCTGGTCGCCAGGTCGGGATCTCCGCCAAGCGAGGCGACGAAGTCAGCGTGTGTATCTCTGGGCAACAGATCACCGAGCAGACGGCGGGCGTCACCCCTGGGGAGCATCATCACCGCGAAGCCGAGGTCGAGGACATCGACGGGGCCGCCGTGGTCGAGGCTCCAACGGTGTCGGGCCGCAGCCGGCAGTGACAGCTGACCGGACGACGAGACGAGGAACTCCTGGATTCCGGGCATGATCCCAATATACTTGGTAGTTGATGATCAGTCACCAAGTCGTCGTCCGTGGGGATCCCGGCCGGGAGGGAGCCCTACGTCACCGTGCAGAGATGCCGCCCACACCGAGCCGTTGCAGCCCATCCCGGAGCGGTTGGAGAGCTCCGAGGTTCGGATCCTCGACGACCTCCACCCGGTGACGCTCACCGGCGAAGAGCTGACAACCGATCCGGATGGGCGCCTGGAAAGGGATGACAGCTGCGACGTCCGCCGAACCACCGGCAGGAGTATCAAAATGATACTCTGTCGACATGGACGTCTTGATCAGAGACCTTCCCGCCGAAGTTCACGCCGAGCTGGTTCGTCGTGCCGCGGCAGAAGACAAGAGCCTTCGCGCCTATCTACGCGAGGTGCTCACCGAGCACGCAGCCGTTCCTTCCATGGAGCAATGGCTAGCGCACCTGCAGGAACTGGGGCCCGCTCACCTCGGCAGCCCCACCGGCGCCGAGCTTGTCGCCGCCGCCCGGGCCGAGGACGACGAGCTCGTCGGCCGTTGACCATCGCGGTGGTCGACGCCGCCACGGTCGTCGATCTGATCTGCAACCTCCCGGCCGCCGATCCCTACCGTCATCACCTGGCCATGGCCGACACCGTTGCCGTTCCCGCACACCTGGACGCAGAGGTGCTCTCCGCGCTCGGCCGGCTGAAGCGTGCCGGTCAGCTGACGCACGAGGCCGACCGCCTGGAGGCACTCCGCACCTTCGGGGCCCGACGATGGCCGCTTCAGCCTCTCCTGGCAGCGACCTGGGCACTGACGGACCGCATCGCCGTACGTGACGCCCTCTACGTCGCCCTGGCAGTCTCCCTCGACGCCACCTTGGTCAGCTCGGACGGGCGGCTTCGCCGTGCAGCCTCAGGAATCGTCGACATCGCCGAGCCGAACGAGTGACGGTGCTCCGCTGGGAGCGCGAGTGGCGGGAACAGGAAGTAGCCGAGTAGCAGCTGAACCCGGTGTGGCCGGACGGCGAAGCCATAGCCCGCGCCTCACCCCCGTCACCCCTCCGGGGTGGCACCCCCGTCACCCCTCCGGGGTGGCACCCCCGTCACCCCTCCGGGGTGGCCCCCCCGTCACCCCTCCGGGGTGGCACCCCCGTCACCCCTCCGGGGTGGTGTCCGAGTCACCCCTCCGGGGTGGTGCCCGGCCCGACGGGTGCATCCACCCCGTCGAGCCCGCGCCCGGGGTCCGGCCCGGTCACTGCCGAGGGGTGCACCAACCCGGTCGCCGCCTTCCAGGAGACCTCCATGCGGGTCCCGCCGAGAGGCGAGTCCCCGACGTTCCAGCGTCCGTGGGTCCGGCGGACGACGGAATCGGCGATGGCCAGTCCCAGACCGGTGCCGCCGGGCGCATCGTCGGCCCGATGGAACCGGTCGAACACCCGCGAGCGCTCCGCAGGAGGGATCCCCGGACCACTGTCGTCGACCTGCAGGACACACCGGTTCCCGCGCGCGATGACTCGCACGGCGACTGCGCCCCCGCTCCCCGCGTACTTGCAGGCGTTGTCGACCAGGACACCGACCAACCGGTCGACCCATTCCGGAGCGGCATCGATCACCGAGCCGGGGGCCGACGAGCCGTCGAAGGTCAAGGAGACCCGCCGACCGGCCGCCACCGCCTGGAACCGGTCGACGCAGCCCCGGGCCACGGCGTCGACCGCGCTGCGTTGCGGCACAGCCGACCGGTCCTCGGTGTCTACCCGCGCCAACCACAAGAGGTCGTCCACGATCCGCCGCAACCGCCGACCCTCACCTGCGACCCGTCCGAGCGTGTCGCGGTACGACGGTCCGGTGCGGGGGCGGCTCAGCGCCAGTTCCACCTCGGCCTCGATCACGCTCAATGGCGTGCGGAGCTCATGGGAGGCGTCGGCGGTGAACTCCGCCTGGCGCCGCCGGATCTCCTCGACCGGTGCCGACGCCTTCACCCCGACGGCGAAGGCGCCGAGGTACACGGCCACGAGGAGCACACCGGCCAGGATCCCCTCGGAGGCCAAGAGGTCGTCCCGGATGGAGACGATCTGCGCCGCGCTCACCCCGGCCACGAGGACCACGTTCCCGTCACGGGTGGTGTGGAACCGGAACGGGGTGGCGCCGATGGTCGCCTCGTCGGTGCGCCCGGGGACCCATCGGCGTACGGGGAGGCGAGGTGCTCCCGGGACCAGGGATCGGCCACGGCCGGTGGGCGAGACCTCCCATACGAACACCGGGGCGGCACCGTCGTCGCCATCGGGCGGCAACCCGGACCGGAGCCGGTCGGTCGGAACGAGGCGCGCCTCGTCGAGCCGCCGGGTGAGCCGGGCATCGACCTGGACCTCCAACCGGTGCTCGACCAACAGGTCGAGCACGGCGGCGACGACACCGAACCCCAGCACCACGAGCACGGCCGCCACTGCTGCGACCCTGACCGCGTGCACCCGATGGCCACGGGCCCGGCGCTCCGAACGGATCACGTCTCGACCATGCGGTACCCGAGACCGCGCACGGTCTCGATGTGGGCGCCGTCGCCCCCCAACTTCGAGCGGAGCCGGCCGACGTGCACGTCGATGGTGTTCGACCCGACGGCATCGGCCTCGTCCTCCCAGACGTGGAGGGCGATCGCCCGACGGCTCACCACCGACGGCGAGCGCCGCATCAACAGCTCGAAGAGCCGGAGCTCGATCGTCGTCAACGCCACTGGCTCGCCGGAGCGGAACGCTCGGAACGCGGCGGGGTCGAAGGTCAGGTCGCCGCACTGGAGCACCGGAGGCGACACCTGGGCGGGACGCCGCTGGAGGGCCCGCAGCCTGGCCAGTAGCTCGACCAGCTCGAACGGCTTCACCAGGTAGTCGTCCGCCCCATGGTCGAGCCCGGCGACACGATCGGCCGTGGCGTCCCGGGCGGTCAGCAGCAGTGTCGGGGTGCGGATGCCACGGCGGCGCATCTCGTCCAACACGTCGATCCCGCTCAGATGCGGCATGCGCCAGTCGAGGACAACGACGTCGTAGTCGTAGGCACGGAGGAACGCCACGGCCCGCCGGCCATCGGCCACGGCGTCGACGACGTAGCCGTGCTCGCCGAGCCCCCGCTCGAGGACCGACCGGAGCCCGTCGTCGTCCTCGGCAACCAGGACCCTCACGGATCGCCTGCCCGGGCGACGGGGAACGAAACGGTCCGAGGGAACATCGCCACGATCCTAGGGACCGCAGCTGACACCCGGGCGGCGACTGGCGGTCGTGCCCCCGTCAGGTTCGCCCGGTGCGGTCGTCCTCGTGCCGCTCGCGTTGGAAGGGATCGCCCTCCTCTACCTGCCGACCGGAGATCGGGGAGCCGCGCTCAGCGTGCACAAAGCCACCTTCGCGCTCTGGTTCGGCGTTATGGTGGTCCACGTTCTCGGCCATCTCCTCGACACCACACGGTTCGCTCCACGCGACTACGTCCCGACCCGCCGGCTCCATCTCCGAGGAGCACCGGCACGGCGTCTGGTGCTCGGCGCCAGCGTGGTGCCCGGGTTCCTCCTGGGCGTGGCGATGACCGCCCGAGCCGATACCTGGCTGCGGTGAGCGGCCGCGACGTCCAGACGTCCTTCGCCCGGCGGCGGGTGGCGACCGTCGCCGTCATCGTGGCGGTGTTCGTGGTGTTCGTCGGCCGGCTGCTCTTCGTCCAGGTGTTCGACGCCGGCACGCTGAGCGCCGCCTCCAATGCCGAGCTCGACCAGACGGTGACGCTCCCGGCCGGGCGCGGCGCCATCTACGACCGTAACGGCCAGCCGATCGCCATCTCGGCGCCGGAGACAGAGATCATCGCCGACCCGTTGCAGATCGCCCACCCGGCCCGGGAGGCCGGCGCCCTGGCCCCGCTGCTGGGCCAACCGGCGACCACGCTCGCCGGGCAGCTCGGAGAGCACACCGGCTACGTCCTCCTCGCCCGCTACGTCGGCAGCCGGACGGCGGCAGCGGTCAGCGCGCTCCGGCTGGCCGGCATCACCGAGTCCCCCACGTCCGAACGTTTCTCTCCTGCCGGGGAGCTCTTCCAGCCCCTGGTCGGGTCGGTCAACGCCGAGGGCGCGGGGATCTCCGGGCTCGAGTACGAGTACAACCGCACCCTCGAGGGCCATCCGGGCACCGAGGTCGTGAAGATCGCCCCCGGCGGGGTGACCCTGCCCGGCGGGGTGGTGAAGGACAATCCGGCGAAGCGGGGGAAAGGGATCGAGCTCACCATCGACCCCGCCCTGCAGCTCTACGTCCGCAACACCCTCGCCGCCGAGGTCCAGACCTCCCACGCCACCCAGGGCATCGCCCTGATGCTCGACTCTCACACCGGCGCCATCCTGGCCATGGTCAGCCTGGTGGCCGGGTCCACACCCGGCGCTGCACCGGTCCCCGCACCCTCCGAGCTCGCCCTCACCCAGGTCTACGAGCCCGGGTCGGTGATGAAGCTCACCACCTTCTCCGGCGCCCTCACCGAGGGGCTGATCACCCCCACCACGGTCGAGTCGGTCCCCGACCAGCTGATCATCGACGGCAGCCTCTTCCACGACGCGTGGACCCATCCCACCGAGCCCATGACCGCCACCCAGATCATCGACCAGTCCTCCAACATCGGCACGATCAAGATCGCCGAGCGCCTCGGTGACGCCGGGGTCGAGCAGTGGATCAAGAACTTCGGCTTCGACGCTCCGACCGGGCTGCACTACCCAGGGACCTCACCGGGCATCTTGAACCCGGTGTCCCACTGGTCGCCCACGGCCATCGGGTCGACGCCCATCGGGCAGGACGAGGCGGTGAGCGCCCTCCAGCTGGCCGATGCCTACAACGCCATCGCCAACGGGGGCATGTTCCTCCCTCCCCGCCTCGTGGAGGGCACCGTCGGCCCCAACGGTCATCTCCACCGGTTTCCCGCCCCTGCTCCCCGTCGCGTGGTCTCCACCCAGGTCGCTGCCACGATCACCAGGATGCTGACCGGCGTGGTGTCGGCGAACGGCACCGCCCCCCTGGCGGCGATACCCGGGTACTCGGCGGTCGGGAAGACGGGCACCTCGCAGGTACCGAGGACCAACGCCCCCGGCTACATCCCCGGCGACTACTTCGGCTCCTTCGTCGGCTTCGCCCCGACCCAGCACCCCGCCATCACCGCCATCGTCGTCTTGAAGCACGCCAAACAGATCTACGGCGGGTCCGTGGCGGCCCCCGTGTTCTCGAAGATCATGGCGTACGCCTTGAAGACCCTGGGGATCCCGCCCACCACTGCCGGGTGAGCAGCGGGGTCCTCGAAGCCCTCGGGGATCCCGACCACCGCCGGGTGGGGCCGCGCCCGGGTGAGTACGATACGAACATATGTTCGATATCGACAGCGGGCACCGTGCCCCCCGGACCCCTCGGGCCCCCCGGACCGGTCGGACCCTTCAGGCCGGTCGTGCCGATCGGACCGGTGCCGCCGAGACGGGCCGGTCCCTGGCCTTCCTGGCCGAGCGGGCCCGCGCCGGCGTCCCCAGCGCGGCGCGCCTCGTCCCCGTCGTCCCGGCACTCGGCGCGCTCCTCCCCGACGGTGCGCTCCGCCGGGGACAGACCGTGGTCGTCAACGGTGCCGGCGCGCGCGGTGCCGGCCAGCTCGGTGGTGCCGGTGGCGCCCCGGGAGGGGGAGCCGCCGGGGCCGTCTCGCTGGTGCTCGCCCTCCTGGCCGGCCCCACCACCGCCGGTGCGTGGGCGGCGGTCCTCGGCGTCCCCGGTCTCGGTGCGATCGCCGCCCGTGATCTCGGAGTCCACCTCCCCCACCTGGTCCTCGTCCCCGACCCCGGCCATCTCTGGCCCGAGTTGGCAGCCACCCTGATCGACGGCGTGGACATCGTCGCCGTCCGCCCGGCGACACCGCCCGGCCCGGTCGTCGCCCGACGGATGGCGGCGCGGGCCCGCGACCGGCGCACCGTCCTCATCGTGCTCCCCGGTCGGAGCGCGTGGCCCGAGCCCCCCGACGTGTGCCTGACCGTCGGCCCGTGCCGGTGGGAGGGAATCGAAGCCGGTGCGGGCCATCTCGGCCGGCGCGAGGTCGTCGTCGCCACCACCGGGCGGCGGGCGGGGACCGGCCGGCGGCACACGCTCTGGCTGCCGTCCTCCGACGGCGGCGTCGACCCGGGCGAGGGCTGAGGGACGACCGTGCTCGAACGGTTGCTCGTCGTCCACTGCCCGGAGCTCTCACGGGAGGACAGCGGGGTCTCCCGTCGGGCCTTCCTCCGTGTCGTCCGCGCCGTGGAGGACGTCTGTCCCTGGGTCACCCCGGTCAGGCCGGGGGTGTGCGCGCTCCCGGCGCGCGGGCCGGCCCGGTACTTCGGTGGGGAGACCGCCCTGGTGGACGTCGTGGCCGAGACGATCCGCTCCCTGGGCGCGGGGTACGGCACCGCCGGCATCGGGATCGCCGATGGGCTGTTCGCCGCGCTCCTGGCCGCACAGGACGGCCTCGTCGTGCCGAAGAGGGGCACGGCGGCCTTCCTCGCTCCGTTCCCGCTGAGCATGCTCGGGAACGCCGACCTGGCTACTGCCCTGGCCCGTCTGGGCATCGACACGCTGGGGGCGTTCGCTGCGCTCCCGGCGCGCCACGTCTTCGGGCGGTTCGGGACGGAGGGGGTGGCGGGACACGACATCGCCACCGCCCGGAGCGGCGAGCTCCCCGGTCTCCGGGTGCACCCTCCCCGTGCCCGGACCCACCACCGGGTGCCAGCCGACCCCGACATGCCCGACATGCCCGTCGACCCCGACATGCCCGTCGACCCCGACATGCCAGCCGATCCCGACATGCCAGCCGATCATGCCGTCCCGATCCCCCTGCCGCCCGAGAGCTCCCAGCCGGGGTTCTGGGGGGGCACGGACGACGCCGGGGTCCGGGCCCGGTGGGCAGTGGAGCGCGTCATCGAGCGCATCGGCGACCACGGGGTGGTCACGACCGGGATCCGGGGAGGGCGGGGACCGGCGGACCAGGTCCGCTTCGCCCCGTGGGACGGGCCCGGACGCTCGCCCCGACCCCTGTCCACCGAGGAACCCTGGCCCGGCCGGCTGCCTCCCCCGGCCCCGACCCTCGTGCATGCCGATCCCCTCCCGGCGGCTGTCGTCGATGCCCGGGAGGAGCACGTGGCCGTCTCCGGCCGGGGCCTGCTCACCACGCCACCGGACCGCCTCTCGATCGCCGGGCGACCGTGGGCCGCGATCACCCTGTGGGCCGGGCCATGGCCGGCCGAGGAGCGGTGGTGGTCGGGCAGCCGGAGACGCGTTGCCCGGATGCAGGTCGTCACCGGCGACCATGCCTACGTGCTCATCACGGAGCACGCCTCCTGGTGGGTCGAGGCCACCTACGACTGAGAGGGCACGTGGCCTACGCCGAGCTGCACGCACACTCCAACTTCTCCTTCCTCGACGGCGCCAGCCATCCGGCAGAGCTGGTACACGAGGCACTCCGGCTCGGGCTCACCGGACTGGGGATCACCGACCACGACGGTCTCTACGGGGTGGTCCGCCTCGCCGAGGCAGCGCGGGGGACGGGACTGCTCACGGTCTTCGGGACCGAGATCTCCCTCGGACGGGGCTCGGCGCGGACGGGAACGCCCGATCCCGGAGGAGAGCACCTGGTCGTCCTGGCCCGGGACCCGCGGGGCTACGCCCTCCTCAGCCAGGCCGTCGCCGAGGCGCACCTGGACGGCGGCCTCAAGGGCACCCCCACCTTCTCCCTGGAGAAGCTCGCCGGGTGGCACCAGGGGCACTGGACGGTGCTGACCGGGTGCCGCAGGGGGCCACTGGCCACCGCGCTCACCGTGGAGGGACCGTCCGGCGCGGCCCGAGCCCTCGACCGGCTGATCGAGGTGTTCGGGAGAGACCGGGTGGTGGTCGAGCTGTGGGACCACGGCGAGCCGATCGACACCGCCCGGAACGACGCGCTCGCCCTCCTGGCCGTGGAACGGGGTGTCGACCCGGTTGCCACCAACAACGTGCACTACGCCACGCCGGCCGGCTTTCCGCTGGCGACGACGCTCGCCGCCATCCGCGCCGGCCGGCCGCTCGCGACCCTCGACGGATGGCTCCCGGCCTCTTCCAGCGCGTGCCTACGCGGGCCCCACGAGCAGGCGCGGCGGTTCGCCCGGTGGCCCGGCGCCGTGGAACGCACCGTCGACATCGCCACCGACTGTGCGTTCGATCTCCGCCTGGTCGCGCCCCGGCTCCCCGACTTCCCGGTGCCCGAGGGGCACGACGAGCAGAGCTGGCTGGCCGAGCTGGTCCGGCAAGGAGCGCTCGAGCGGTACGGCCCCCGCCACACCGAGCGGATCCCGGGAGCGTGGTCGAGGATCGACCACGAGCTGGAGGTGATCGCCGCCCTCGGGTTCCCCGGCTACTTCCTCACCGTGTGGGACATCGTGACGTTCTGCCGCCGTCAGGACATCTTCTGCCAGGGCCGGGGATCGGCCGCCACGTCGGCGGTCTGCTACGCCCTCGGGATCACGAACGTGGACGCCGTGGCACTGGGCCTCCTCTTCGAGCGCTTCCTCTCCCCCGCCCGGGACGGGCCCCCGGACATCGACGTCGACATCGAGTCCGGGCGCAGGGAGGAGGTGATCCGCTACGTCTACGAGCGCTACGGCCGGCTCCATGCCGCCCAGGTGGCCAACGTCATCACCTACCGGACCCGTTCGGCCCTGCGCGACGTCGGCGCCGCGCTCGGCTACGGCCGGGAGACCGTCCGATCCTGGTCGGCGGCGGTCGACCGGACCCACCCGGTCGGGGAGGCGGGGCTCCCGGATCTGGCCCGCCACCTGGTCGGCCAGATCCTCCACACGCCCCGGCATCTCGGCATCCACTCGGGAGGGATGGTGATCTGCGACCGGCCCGTGGTCGAGGTGTGCCCGGTGGAGTGGGCCCGCATGCCGGGGCGCACGGTGGTGCAGTGGGACAAGGACGACTGTGCCGCGGTGGGACTGGTGAAGTTCGACCTCCTCGGCCTGGGGATGCTCGGCGCGCTCCACCACATGGTCGATCTCGTGCGCGAGCACCAGGGAGTCGAGGTGGACCTGGCCCGGCTCCCCCAGGAGACGGCCGTCTACGACCTGCTCTGTGACGCCGACACCGTGGGGGTGTTCCAGGTGGAGTCCCGGGCCCAGATGGGGACGCTCCCCAGGGTCCGGCCCCGGTGCTTCTACGACCTGGCCATCGAGGTGGCCCTCATCCGGCCCGGGCCGATCCAGGGTCGCGCCGTCCACCCCTACATCCGCCGGCGCAACGGCGAGGAGCCGGTCACCTACCTCCATCCCCTGCTCGAGCCCGCGCTCCGGCGGACGCTGGGCGTCCCGCTCTTCCAGGAGCAGCTGATGCAGATCGCCATCGACGTGGCGGGGTTCAGCCCGGTCGAGGCCGACGAGCTCCGCCAGGCGATGAGCGCCAAGCGCTCCGCCGAGCGCATGGCCCGCCTCCGGGACCGGCTCTTCGCCGGGATGGCCGACCGCGGCGTCCCCGAGGAGATCGCCGGCCAGGTCTTCACGGCCCTCGCCGCCTTCGCCGACTTCGGGTTCCCCGAGAGCCACTCGATCGCGTTCGCCCACCTCGTCTACGCCACCGCCTGGTTCAAGGTCCACCATCCCGCCGCCTTCACCGCCGGATTGCTGAACGCCCAGCCCATGGGGTTCTGGTCCCCCCAGAGCCTGGTGGCCGACGCCGGCCGCCACGGCGTGGCCACCCTCCGACCCCACGTCCAAAAGAGCCGCCCGGCCTGCTCGATCGAGGACCCCGGGCCTTCGATCCGGCTCGGCCTGACGTCGGTGCGCGGCATCGGCCGGGAGACGGCGGAGCGCATCACCGCCGGCGCGCCGTGGGAGAGCCTGGAAGACCTGGTCCGAAGGGCGGGAGTGGGTCGGGGGCAGCTCGAGTCCCTGGCCGCGGCGGGCGCGCTGTCGGGTCTCACCGCCGGCGGGCGCCGAGCGGGCGGCCGCCGGGAGCTCATCTGGGCTGCCGGGGCGGCGGCCCAGGCCACCCCCGATCGCCTCCCCGGTGTCGTGACCGGAGCAGAGGCACCGCCGCTGGCTCCCCCCACACCGGCGGACGACGTCGCCGACGACCTGTGGACCCTCGGCCTGGCCCCGGAGACGACGGCCATGGCCCTCCTCCGACCCGAGCTCCGGGCCCGGGGGGTCATCGAGGCCCGCATGCTGGCCGATGCCGCCAGTGGGGAGCGCGTCGTCGTGGGCGGGGTGGTCACGCACCGCCAGCAGCCCGAGAGCGCCCACGGAGCGGTGTTCTTGAACCTGGAGGACGAGACGGGCATGGTGAACGCGATCTGCTCGCCGGGAGCATGGCTGCGGTGGCAGAGGATCGCCCGGTCCGCCCCGGCCCTCCTGGTCCGAGGGAGGGTGGACCGAGCACAGAGAGCGGTCACCCTCGTCGTGGAGCGGATCGAGCCGCTCCACGTCGTCGCCGCCCCGCCGGCCCGGAACTTCCGCTGACCACCTGCCTCTCCGCCCCGGTGATCCTCCGTTGTTTGACTACTCTAGGAGAGTTAGATAACACTATGAGTGGTTAGAACCCGGGAATTCCGTACCCGGCCACACCATCCATCATTGCGTTCATGTCACACAGGCTTCGCACGACGACCAGGTAGGACACGAGGAAACGGGCGACAGGCGTCCGTCGACACCAGCGAGGGAACGGGAGGCCGGTGGAGGCCGCCCGGTGACAGCAGCGACAGCACCGCACTGAGCGTGGGAGGACACGGCCGATGCACGGGCAATTCACCACCATCCAAGCAGTCTCCGTAGGAGCGCTGGGGACCATCGTGGTCCTCCTGGGTGCACTCGGCGCCACCGACGTCCTTCGCCAGCCCCGATGGGCGTGGAAGAAGGCGGAGCGGAGCCGCCTCCTGTTCCTGGTCGTCACCGTGGGGCTCCCCCTGGTCGGCCTGGCCCTGTACATCTTCCTCGCCCGGCCCAAGGTGGCGCCGATCAGCCACGCGGGGCTGGGCTCCGTGCTCCCTCTGGACGGCGTCGGCTCGCCGACCCGGACGTCGGCGACCGCGTCCACACGCCACGTGGTCACCGCCGGGGAGCACAGCCATTCCGTGGCCTACACGGCGTTCGGCGCGGTGAGCCCGCCCGTGGCCTACACGGCATTCGGCGCGGTGAGCCCGCCCGTGGCCTACACGGCGTTCGGCGCGATGAGCCCTCCGGTCATGCCGAGCAGACCGGCCGTCGACCTCTCCGAGCTCCCCTCCCCGTCTCCGTTCCCGGGAGCCGGGGACACCGGGACCGGGTGGGCACCACGGGGACGCCCCGACGGACATCCGGGGCGAGAGGCCGGGACGGACCCCGCCGTCGTGCCCTCCGGCGCGGCCGTGCGGACGCCGTCGGGCCCGGCACGACCGTCCCGTCCCCAACCAAAGGTCGTCATGCAACAGTTGCACGCGTCACCACCCGTGACCGCGCCCCGCGGCGGCGATCGCAAGCCCACCGCACCACCGGGGTGGAAGGCCGACCCCGCCGGCCGACACCAATTCCGGTACTGGGACGGGTTCCGCTGGACGGACAGCGTGGCCGACTCGGGATCCCGCAGCACCGACCCGGTTCGCCTCTGAGCTCGGGTCCGGCGGCCGGCCTGCGCTCGGGTCCGGCGGCCGGCCGCTCAGCCCCGGCGGGGGGCGACGCGGCACAACCTGCCGACCAGGATCTCCAGGACGACCTCGTCGGGCAGTGCCGTGCCGCCCCGGAGGTCGAGGTCGGCGTCGGCCACGAGGTGAACGGCACGGGCGATGGCCGCCGTCCCCAACCTCCTCCCCTGGGTGAGCGCCTTCTTCGCCGGGAACGCGGAGCGCAGGCCGAGCACGGCCGCCGCCTCCTCGGGCGATCCCGCCCCCGACCCATCGAGCCGCAGCATCTGGCGGTAGTGCCGGTGGAGCACGGTGACGACGGCGAGGGGGTGGAAGCCGGCCGGACCCAACATCCGCCGGAGCACCCCCAGCGCCGCGTCGATCTTTCCGGCGTCGATGGCGTCGGTCAGGTCCCACGGGGGAACGCCCCCGGCCTCGCCCAGGAACGGTGCCAGGGCTTCGGAAGTGACCCGGGCACGGAGCCCGTAGGCCGAGGCCAGCGTGTCGAGCAGCCCGGCCAGGCGCCCCATGTCCCCGCCGAGGTGCTCGGCGAGGAGTGCGGTCGCCGGTCCGTCCAGCCGCACCGGCGCGTCCCGGAGCCGGTCGGCCAACCAGCGGGTACGTGCCGCGCCCATGCCCACGGTCGTGTCGATCACCGTCCCGGTAGCCTGCACCGCCGTCGACAGCGCCCGGGGGACGGTGCCGCCCCCACCCACCAGCACCAGGACCGACGATGGCAACGGCGAGGCCAGGTACGCCGCCAACCGGGCACCGTCGGCAGCTGCCAGACGCCCGGCGTCCCGGACCACCACCACCCTCCGGTCGACCAGGAAGGGTGGCGTCGTCACCGCATCGAGCACGGCGCCGACGTCGAGGTTCTCGGCGGTCGGGCCGCCATGCTCCTCGACCACGAGGGACGGATCGTGTGATCCCACGAGCTCGGTGATGATCTCGTGGGCGCGCTGGGCCACCAGGGACGGGTCGTCGCCTTTGACCAGGTAGACCGGCGTACCGGTCGCCGGTCCCGCCGTCATGGCATCGCGGGGCCGGGCGCCATCGGGGAGCACTCGGCAATGCGGGCCAGGGTGTCGCACACGCGCCGGGTCCCGGCGGCGTCGTGGACCCGCAGGACGCGACAGCCGAGCACGGTCCCCAGCGCCGCCGCGGCCAGGGATGCCGGACCCCGCTGCCGGAGCTCGAGGTCGAGGGTCACCCCGAGGAACGTCTTGTTGGAGGCGGAGAGGAGCAGCGGGTACCCCAGCCCGGCGAGCACCCCGGAGGCTCGGAGCAGCACCAGGGACTGCTCAGCCGTCTTCCCCAGGTCCAGGCCGGCGTCGAGGACGATCCGCTCGGGGGCGATGCCCGCCGCCCGGGCCCGGGCGGCATGGCCCTGGAGCACGGCGGCCACGTCCCCGACGACGTCCCCGTAGACCGGGTCCGGATCGGCGACGCGCGGGGCCAACCGGATATGGGTGGCGACCACGGTCGCGCCCGCCGCCGCCGCCACCGTCAGGTAGTCGGGGTCGCTGAACCCGCTGATGTCGTTGCCCACCACCGCGCCGGCCCGGAACGCCTGGCGCGCCACCTCCGCCCGCCACGTGTCGACCGAGATGGGCACGTCGACACGGCGGCGCACGGCCTCGACGGCCGGGATCACCCGTTCGAGCTCCTCGTCCTCGGTGACGTCAGGTCCCGGCCCGGCCTTCACCCCCCCGATGTCCAGGAGGTCGGCGCCGTCGAGGACCAGGGCCTCGGCCCGGCGGACCAGGGCGTCGAGCGCGAAGGTCTCTCCACGGTCGTAGAAGGAGTCCGGCGTCCGGTTGAGGATGCCCATGACGAGGGGGCGGTGGGTCACGTCCACCTTCTCGTCACCCAACGCGAGCATGCGGACGGCAGCGGGCACAGGGGGACGTTACCGCCCCCGAACCGGCCGGTCCGCCGCCGGGAGGTCGGCGCTCTTCGCGTCCCCTGCCCCCATAGCCTCCCCTGCGCCCGACCTTCCCCCACCGGCTCCCCGGGGGAGCTGCAAGCCGGAGGCTCAGAACAGACGCGCCGCCAGCGCCTTGCGGTAGGCGGCCGTCCGGGGGTCCTCGGGACCCAGCCGCTCCAGCAGGTCGACAAACTCCTGACGGGCACTGTCGTCGTCCCGCACCCGCGCCAGGAGCGAGTCGAGCAACGGCTCGAGCTCGTCCTCCGCCACGGTCACCTGCCGGGCCGCCAACCTGGCCTCTGCCAGGAGCCGGCGGGTCTCGGCCGTCTCGGGGATGCGGCCCAGGATGGCGATGGCCTCGTCAGGGGATCCTTCGGCGATGAGCAGGGTGGCCAGCGCGGCGATGGCACCGGGGTGGTCGGGGCGCGCCTCCAGCGCCTGCTCCAGACCGGCCCGGTCACCGGCGGCGGCGGCCTCTGCCACCAGGACGTCGACCGGGTCGGGCGGGGCGACCAGCCGGGCCACGAACTCCTGCACCACGCTCTCGGGCTGGGCGCCGATGAACCCGTCGACCACCCGGCCGTCCCGCAGGGCGTAGACGGCCGGGATCGACTGGACCTGGAAGCTGGCGGCGACGTTCCGGCACTCGTCGACGTTCACCTTCGCCAGGGCCACTGCCCCGTCGGTGGCGGCGACCGCCTGCTCCAGCAACGGCCCGAGCGTGCGGCACGGGCCGCACCAGGGCGCCCACAGGTCCACCACCACGGGAACCTCCGCCGACCGCAGCACCACCTCTGTTTCGAACGTCTCGTCCGTCACGTCGACCATGCCCCGACCCTACCGGCCTCGAGCCGATCGACGTGCCCGAGGCGGCGGCGTGCCATGGAGGCCCGGCGGCCCCAGCGCGACCACGGGCCACCGGCACGGTAGCGTTCGAGCCATGGTCGGAACGCCCAGCAGTGAGCCCCGGAGAGACGACGTCATCGAGGGGATCGAAGGGATCGAGGGGATCGACGTCCCCGCCGTGACCGACTGGATCCAGACCCACGTTGCCGGGGCCGAGCCCCCGTTCCAATTCCGCCTGATCGCCGGGGGCCGGTCGAACCTGACCTACCGGGTCACGGCGGCGGACGGGCGGACCATGGCCCTGAGGCGGCCTCCCGTCAGCCACGTCCTGCCCACCGCCCACGACATGCGTCGGGAGCACACCGTCATCAGCGCCCTCCGGCCCACCGGCATCCCGGTCCCCGAGCCACTTGGCCTGTGCATGGACGAGTCGGTCAACGGAGCCCCGTTCTACGTGATGGACTTCGTCGAGGGCCACATTGTCCGGGACGACGAGTCGGCGGCCGCCCTCAGCGAGCCGGCACGCCGGGCCGCCTCCTGGTCGCTCGTCGACACCCTGGCCCGGCTGCACGCCGTCGACGTCGACGAGGTCGGTCTCGGCGACTTCGGTCGGCGGGAGGGGTACATCTCCCGGCAGCTCCAGCGGTGGCACGGGCAGTTCTCCCAGTCCCCGGCAGCCGGCGTCCCCGGCCCCGCGATCGTCGACCGCGTCTACGAGCTCCTCTCGCAGCGGATCCCCGAGCAACAGGGCGTGGGGATCGTCCACGGCGACTACCGCCTCGACAACACGGTGATGGACGACGAGGGCACCGTGAAGGCCATCTTGGACTGGGAGATCTGCACCCTCGGGGATCCCCTCGCCGACCTCGGGCTGCTCCTCGTCTACTGGGCGGAGCCCGGGGACACACCGGCGCTGACAGGCGTGGCGCCGACAGCCCTTCCCGGCTTCGCGTCCCGGCGCGAGCTGCTCGACCGGTACACGGCGGCGTCGGGGCGGGACACCTCCACCGTGCCCTACTACCGGGCATTCGGGTACTGGAAGCTCGCCTGTATCCTCCAGGGTGTGCATGCGCGTTACGTCGGTGGGGCCGCAGCCGGCGACCGGACCGGGGTCGACCGGTTCGCGGCGCAGGTCGCCCTGCTCGGGGAACAGGCGTACGCAGAGGTGACGTCCCTGTGAGCGACATGGCTGACGACACGCTGTACCGGTTCGATCCGGAATGGCAGGAGTCGGCGGGGTCCGGGCCAGATCCCCAGCAGCCGGTGCTGGTCGTGGCGCTCGAAGGCTGGGTCGATGCCGGCATGGGGGCATCGGCGGCCATGGCCGATCTCCTTACGTCGTCAGCGGTCCGGAACGTGGCAACGTTCGAGACCGAGACCCTCATCGACCAGCGTGCCCGGCGCCCGATCGCCCGGCTCGTCGACGGGATCACCACCGAGCTGACGTGGCCCAGCATCCGGCTCCTGGCCGGGACGGACCGGGTCGGCGCCCCCGTCCTCTACCTGGTGGGCCCCGAGCCCGACTTCCGGTGGCGGCGGTTCATCGACGCCGTGACGACACTGGCCCGCATGCTCCGGGTGCGCATGGTGGTCGGTCTGGGCGCGTTCCCGGCCCCCGCCCCCCACACCCGGCCCGTCCGCCTGGCCTCCACCGTGCCGCCGAGCTCGGTCGCCCTGGCGAGAACGGTGGGGTTCGTCCAGGGGACCCTCGAAGTGCCCGCTGGCATCCAGGCTGCCCTGGAGGTGGCCCTCGGCCAGGCCGGGATACCGACGATCGGGCTGTGGGCTCGGGTGCCCCATTACGTGTCGGCCATGACGTTCCCCGAGGCGAGCGTGGCGCTCATCGACGGGCTGTGCGCCCTGACGGGGCTGGTGTTCGACACCTCGGGCCTGCGCTCGGCCGCCCGTCAGTCCCGGGTGCAGGTGGACGAGCTCATCGCCGCCAACGCCGAGCACGTCGAGATGGTGCGCCGTCTCGAAGCGGCCATCGACTCGGAGGAAGGCCAGCCGCTCACCATGACCGGCGACATGCCGAGCGGGGACGAGATCGCCGCCGAGCTGGAGCGTTTCCTCCGGGAAGAGGGCGGCTGACGCCGGGGCCCGGACAGGGCCCGGGGCCCGTCACCGACGAGAGCGTCGCCACAGGCCGCTCGACGAGGCCACCGGCCGATCGACGGGGTCACCGATACCGCGGCATCCCGATGCGCGCCGCGGCACGCCCCCTACCCCAGACGCGCGCGGCAAGTAGCATGCGGGCATGCCGACAGCGGCCACTCCTTCGACGCTGGGGGAAGGGCGGCCGAGGCCGTGGGTCGTCACGGGCGTGGACCGCTCCCCGTCGGCCATCCAGGCCCTGCGGTGGGCCGCGGACTACGTCGAGATGGCCCACGGAACGTTGCTGGCCGTCACCGCCTGCCCGGACGTGGACGCCTCCTACGCCGACATGCTGGAGGTGGTGACGGTCATGGAGCAGCACGCCGCCGAGGGGCGGCTGGCGGCGCAGAGCGACATCGAGGCGCTCGTCGCCGAGGTGCTGGGAGACCAGGCGGGTTCCGCGGTAGCTCGAGCGTTCTCCGGGGGAGTCGCCGACATCCTCCTCGAAGCGTCCGAGAACGCCGACCTCCTCGTCATCGGGGCCACGCCGCGTGGCCGGCTCGGGCGGGCACTGCTCTCGTCGGTCCGTCCCGGGCACCTGTCGCGACTGCACTGCCCGGTGGTGCTCGTCAGGGCACCTGACCCTCGGCGCTGACCCTCGGCGCTGACCCTCGGCACTGACGCTGCCGGCGCCGGGTGCCCGGACGCACCGGTTTCCCTCCCGTCCGACCTTACGGTGAGGCGACAAGCGACCCGGATCCCGGCTTCCCCACCGACCACGGCGACGACCGCGAGCTCCTGCTCGGCTGGCTCGGCTTCCGGCGCGGGGCGGTGGCACGCAACCTCGCAGGGGTCGGCGACGCCGATGCCCGGTGGCGACCGGAGGGATGCCTGCTCCCAGTGGTCGGCCGTGGTCAACCACCTCACCCATGTCGAGTGGCGGTGGGTCCTGATGCATCTCGTGAACGAGACGGCCCGCCACGCCGGGCATGCCCCTGCCGCCCGCCAGCTTCTCGACGGAACGACAGGTGAGTGACCGGGCCGCGCCGATCGACGCCCGGACCCAGCCCGGAACACTGCCCCCGGACCCAGCCCGGAACACTGCCCCCGGCACGAGCGCGCACACGGACCACCGGGTGCACCGGACGAACCGGACGACCCGGACGAACCGGGCGTGGACGGCCGGCTCAGGCGGTCCCGATAGCTGGCGCCACGTGCGCCGCCACCGGGAGCGAGCCGGACTGGACGTGGCTCTGATGGACGACCCGGTCGGCATAGACGACGAGCAGCGCGAACACCAGGACCACCACGACCATGACGAGCGCCAGGACGGTCCAGGGCCGGGTGCCGGGGGTGGCTGCCGCCCGGCGTCCCGACGCCCGGTACCCGGCGACGCCCGGCCACGCCGCCAACCCCGTGGAGCGGCGGTCGGCGCGGGTCGCGGAGCGGGGGGCCCCGCCGTTGACACCGGCCAGGGCCGGCAGATCGGTGACGATCCGCTTCATCTCCTCCACCGTTCCGGCATCGGCGAGCTCGGCCAGGCGCAGCTGGTGCTCGACGGGGCTCAGGAGCTCCCGGGCGCGGGCCCGGTCGAGCAGGCGGGCATAGGCCTCCCGGTCGGCCCCGTGGATGAGCCCGAGCCCGGCGGGCGCCCCTTTGAGGTCGACCTCGTCGCGGGACGGCAACGCAGAAAGCTCCGGGACCGGACCGGGCGCGCCCGCCTCCCCACCCGACATCGCGCCCCCCGTGCCCTCGTCCACACCCGAATTGTGCGCCATCTCACCAGGTCGCGCAACCGATCGCGTCGGGCAGCCGGCACCGGGACGGCCGTTCCCGCCTGGCGCTCGGCCGCGGCGCGCGTTCGGCTGCGGGCTACGGTGGCCCCATGTACGTGGACGGAGCAGTGGGGTTCGATCCGAGCGGCGTGGTGGAGTCGGCTCGGCGTGCGGAGACGACAGGCTACGACGGCGTGTGGACGGCCGAGACGTCGCACGACCCGTTCCTCCCCTTGGTCCTGGCGGCGGAGCACACCACCCGCATCCAGCTCGGCACCGGGATCGCCGTCGCCTTCGCCCGGAACCCGATGAACCTGGCCATGGTGGCCAACGACCTCCAGACCATGTCCGAGGGCCGGTTCATGCTCGGCCTGGGCTCGCAGATCAAGCCGCACATCGAGAAGCGCTTCTCGATGCCGTGGTCCCAACCGGCGGCTCGGATGCGGGAGCTGATCCTGGCGATGCGGGCGATCTGGGCCAGCTGGGCCGACGGGAGCCGGCTGGCGTTCCGGGGTGAGTTCTACCGCCACACCCTCATGAACCCCATGTTCGACCCGGGGCCCAACCCCTACGGGAACCCCAAGGTCTTCCTCGCTGCGGTGGGCCAGCACATGACCGAGGTTGCCGGAGAGGTTGCCGACGGGATGCTCGTCCACGGCTTCACGACCGAGCGCTACCTCCGAGAGGTGACGCTGCCCGCGCTCGGCAGGGGGATGGAGGCGGGCGGGAAGACCCGTGCCGATCTCCAGCTCTCGTACCCCGGCATGGTCGTCACCGGCACCACCGACGAGGAATGGGAACGCGCCAGGAACGCCGTACGGGCCCAGCTCGCCTTCTACGGTTCGACACCCGCCTACCGTCCGGTCCTGGAGCTGCACGGGTGGGGAGATCTGCAGACCGAGCTGAACACGCTGTCCAAGCGCGGCGCCTGGGCCGAGATGGCCGACCTGATCGACGACGACATGCTCCAGGCGTTCGCGGTGGTGGCGGAGCTCGACGCCATCCCCGGTGCGGTGCTGGCGCGCTTCGGCGACATCGTCGACCGCTTCAGCTTCTACGCCCCCTACGACCTCGACCCGGAGCAGTGGGCCGCGGTGGTGGCCGGCTTCAAACGCTGACCCGCGACCGTCCGGCGCCGCCGCCCGGCTGACCGGCGCGCTCGAGGTCGAGGAGCGCGCGTTTGACGTCCAGTCCCCCGCCGTAGCCCGTGAGGGACCCGTCGGCCCCGATGACCCGGTGGCACGGCACGACGATGGCGATCGGGTTGCGTCCGTTGGCCAGGCCGACGGCCCGGGCCGCTCCGGGCTGGCCGATCGCCTCGGCGACCTCCCCGTAGGTACGGGTCTCCCCGTAGGGGATGTGCAAGAGGGCGTCCCACACCCGACGCTGGAAGACCGTCCCCGTGGGACGGAGGACCAGGTCGAAGGCGGTCCGCGTGCCAGCGAAGTACTCCTCGAGCTGGGCGACGACGTCGCCGAACGCCCTCGGCGCCTCCACCCACCCGCTCCGGTCCCGCGGCGGATGGGCGGCGTGCGCCAGCACGACGTGCCCGAGGGCCCCGCCGCTGCCGGCGAGGGTGAGCGTGCCCACCGGGCTGTCGACGCGGCGGTAGGAGGTCAGT
Organism: Actinomycetes bacterium; assembly: GCA_021820665.1. GTDB lineage: Bacteria > Actinomycetota > Acidimicrobiia > Acidimicrobiales > RAAP-2 > JAKADK01. The sequence continues at coordinate 22,388 of JAKADK010000038.1, forward strand.
TGCACGACGGTCCTTCCGGCGGCCACCGGTTGGCCGGGTGGTCGAGCGCCGCCCACAGGTACTGGACGGCATAGGAGCGCCACGGGTGCCACCGCCGGCTGCGGGCGAGCAGCGTGGCCGGCGTCACGGGCAAACCGACCGAGGCCGCGCCCCGCATCACGCCACTGTCGCTCGCCGGGAACGCATCGGGGTCACCCAACGCCCGCATGGCGATCATCTCGCGCGTCCAGGGTCCGATACCTGCCATCCCGGCCAGGTGATGGCGGGCGCGGGCTACGTCGGCGCCGGTGCCGAGCTCGAGGGTGCCGTCCGCCAGCTCCCGGGAGAGCGCGAGGAACGCCGCTCGGCGAGATCTCGGCATGGCGAGCTCGATCGGGTCCAGGTCGCAGAGCAGCTCGGGAGCGGGGAACACCCTCGTCAGACCGCCGGATGGGTCCTCGATCGGCGTACCGTGGGCAGCGGCCAGCCGGGCGGCGTGGGTGCGCGCCGCCGCCGTCGAGACCTGCTGGCCGAGCACGACACGCAGCGCCATCTCCGCTCCGTCCACGGTGCGGGGGATGCGTCGGCCCGGGGCGAGTGCCACCAGCGGCCCGAGCGTCGGATCGGCCCCCAACGCGCCGGTGACGGCGACGGGATCGGCGTCGAGATCGAGAAGCCGCCGGCACCGGGAGATCGCCACCGGGATGTCGCGCAGGTCGTCGAGCGTCAGCCGGCAGGCGACGTGGTCGGCGTGGGGCATGAGCGCCACGATGGCGTTCCCCCGGGGCAGGCGCAGCGTCCGGCGGTAGGAGCCGGCCCGGACCTCCTCGCACCCGGGCACCGCCGTGGCGGCCAGGTGGCCGAACAGGCTGGCGGGAACGAACGGCCGGCGGAAGGCGAGCCGGAACGCCAGGCTGCCCGCGGTGCGGGCCCCGGCCCGTGGACCGGAGGCGGCGGCCCGGGCCCGCAGCTCGGTCGGCGTGCACCCGAACACGGAGCGGACCGTGTCATTGAACTGCCGGATGCTGGAGAACCCGGCGCCGAACGCCACCTCGCTCGAGGTCAGCCCGGTGGTCTCGACGAGAACGCGTGCCGTCTGGGCTCGATTGGCCCGAGCGAGGGCGATCGGTCCCGCGCCCACCTCGGCGAGGAGCAGTCGTTCCAGGTGACGGGGGCTGTAGCCGAGCCGGCCGGCCAGGCCCACGACGCCCTCCCGCTCGACGACCCCGTCGGCGATCAGCCGCATGGCTCGCGCCACGATGTCCTGGCGCACGTCCCACTCCGGCGATCCGGGCGAGGCATCGGGGCGGCATCGCTTGCACGCCCGGAACCCGGCGTGGTGGGCGGCGGCTGCCGTCGGGTAGAAGGTCACGTTGCGAGCGAGGGGCGCCCGGGCCGGGCAGCTCGGACGGCAGTAGATCCGCGTGGTGGTCACCGCCGTGACGAACCAGCCGTCGAAGCGGGCGTCTCTCGACTGCACGGCCCGATAGCAGCGGTCGAAGTCCTCGTGCACCGCTACAGCGTGCCACCTCCCGGGCCCGTCGGCTGGCGGGAAACCGACATCGCATCACGATCCCGGTCAGCCGGCCCGACCGCTCCCCGCCGGCCCCTCCGGTCAGACCACGACGTTGACGAGCTTCGGGGGTTTGACGATCACCCGACGGGGAGCGACACCACCGAGCACGTCCTCGACCCGCGGCGAGGCCAGGGCCAGGGCCTCGGCGGCGGCCTCGTCGATGTCGGGAGGCACATCGAGACGGTCGCGCACCTTCCCGTTGACCTGGACCACCATGGTCACGACCTGCTCGGCGGAAAGGGCCGGGTCGGAGACCGGCCACGCCCGGAGGTGGATGTCGTCCCCGTGGCGACGCTCCCAGAGCTCTGCCGTCACGTGGGGCACCATGGGTGCGAGCAGGAGGAGGAGCGTGTCCACGGCGTCACCGAGCACGCCGGCGTGGGGGTCGGCGCAGTAGGGCACGAGCGTGTTCACGAGCTCCCGGCAGGCGGCGACCGCCGTGTTGTACGACCACCGCTCGTAGTCCCGCGTCACCCGGTCGATGAGTCGGTGGGTGGCGCGCCGGATCGCCACGTCGTCTTCCGTCTCTGCCCCCGTCCGCCGCGCCGCCTCGCCGTCGACCTCGTCGGCACCCAGACGCCACACCCGGTCCAGGAACCGGGCGCACCCATCGATGATGCTGTCGGTCTGCGCCGTCCAGTCGACGTCGTCGGCCGGAGGGCCGACCGCCAAGTGGAACAGCCGGAGGGCGTCCGCTCCGACCGTGGCCAGGTAGGCCGACGGCGCGACGAGGTTTCCTCTCGACTTCGACATCTTCGATCCGTCCATCCGGATCATCCCCTGTGTGAACAGACGAGCGAACGGTTCGCGCAGCTCGGCGGGAGCCAGACCCACGTCCCCGAGGGCCTTCATGAAGAAGCGGGCGTAGAGCAGGTGCAAGATGGCGTGCTCGATGCCGCCGATGTACTGGTCGACCGGCATCCAGTGCGCCACCACGTCGGGATCGAAGGGACGGTCCGTCGACCACGGATCGCAGAAACGCAGGAAGTACCAGGAGGAGTCGACAAACGTGTCCATGGTGTCGGTCTCGCGACGGGCCGCGCCGCCGCAGATCGGGCACGTGGTGTTGAGGAAGCCGGCATGCGTGGCGAGCGGCGACTCCCCGGTCGGCCGGAACTCGACGTCGTCGGGAGCGAGGACCGGGAGCTCGGACTCGGGGACGGGGACGATCCCGTGCGTCTCGCACGTGACGACCGGGATGGGGCAACCCCAGAACCGCTGGCGGGAGACGAGCCAGTCCCGCAGCCGGTAGTTGACCTTCCGGCTCCCCTTTCCTTCGGCCTCGAGCCACTCGATGGCCCGGCGCTTCGCCGTGACGACGTCCAATCCGTCCAGCCAGGCGCTGTTGATCTTCTCCCCCGTGCCCGTGTAGGCACCGCCGGGGCCGCCGTCTGGACCACCGTGCTCGTCCCACCCCTCGGGCGGCCGGACGGTCCTGATGACGGGAAGGCCATGGGCCTGGGCAAAGTCCCAGTCCCTGGCATCCTCCGCCGGCACCGCCATGATGGCGCCGGTGCCGTAGCCCATGAGCACGTAGTCGGCCACGTACAGCGGGACCGCGGTGCCGGTGAAGGGGTTGACCACCGACGCACCGGTGAACGCCCCCCGCTTCTCCAGCGCCGACGCTCCCCCGCTCTCCGAGGTGCGCTCGATGTCCGACGCGGCAGCGGCACGCGCCCGGAGCTCCTCCACGGCGGCCCGCTGCGCCGGAGTGGTGACCTCGTCCACGAGCGGGTGCTCCGGGGCGAGCACGGCATAGGTCATGCCGAACGCCGTGTCCGGTCTGGTCGTGAACACTCGCAACACGAGCGGGGGGCGGCCGTCGGAGCCGTCACGGCCTTCGACCGGCAGGTCCATCTCGGCCCCCTCGGAGCGACCGATCCAGTTCCGCTGCATGGTCTTCACCCGCTCGGGCCAGTCGAGGTCGTCCAGACCGGCCAGGAGCTCGTCGGCGTAGTCGGTGATCCTGAAGAACCACTGCTCGAGATCCCGCTTCACGACGACATCGCCGGAGCGCTCGCACGTCCCGTCGGCGAGGACCTGCTCGTTGGCCAGGACGGTCTGGCAGCCGGGGCACCAATTGACCGGGGCGTTGGCCCGGTAGGCGAGACCGGCGGCGAGCAGCCGCAGGAAGATGAGCTGGGTCCACCTGATGTAGCTCGGGTCGTGGCTCCGCACCTCCCGACGCCAGTCGTACACGGCGCCGAGGGCGGTGATCGACTCCTTCAGCTCGGCGATGCGGGCGTCAGTGAAGGTACGGGGGTGCATCCCGGTCCTGATGGCTGCGTTCTCCGCCGGCAGGCCGAACGAGTCGAACCCGAAGGGCGACAGGACGGCGTGGCCCAGCATGGTGCGATGGCGCACCAGGAGATCCCCGAAGGTGTAGTTGCGGACGTGGCCCATGTGGGCCGGTCCGGACGGGTAGGGGTACATGGTGAGGACGTACCAAGGTGGACGCGGATCGTCGGCGTCGACCTCGTACGTCCCCTCCGTCGCCCACCGCTCCCGCCACTTCTTCTCGACGGCGACGACGTCGTAGGCCCTGACCATGGAGAGATGGTACCGGGCCCCGGGCCGCGCGCAGTCCGCCCGGAGCCGCGCCTGGCGCACGCCGAACTGCTCGGCCGGCACCTGCCCGGCTCACCCGACACACACCGCATCCTCGTCGGATCCTCGCCGGATCCTCGCCGGATCCTCGCCCGTCACCCGATGGCACGATCATGCCGGACCACCCGTCCCGCGGTGCGCCGTCCCCGTCCCGCGGTGCGCCGTCCCGGCCCGCTGTGCAGGCTGATAACGTGTCGCCACCTTCGGGGGCGTAGCTCAGCTGGTAGAGCGCTTGACTGGCAGTCAAGAGGTTCGTGGGTTCGAGTCCCATCGCCTCCACGTGGTCACATGTGGCCATATGTGCTACAGTGGTTGTTCGTGGCCAGCTCGATATCCGTTCGCGACCTGCGGAACACGGTCAGCGAGGTGCTTCGTCGGGTGGAAAGCGGAGAGCGGTTGACCGTAACGGTCGACCGGCGCCCAGTAGCTGAGATAGTCCCACTCCGCCGCCGTCGGTCCGTGTCGGCGGCCGAAGCGCTCACCATCGCTTCACGCCACGCCGCTGACCGCGGCCTACTCAGGGACGTGCGGGGCCTGCTGTCTGACACGACCGACGACCTGTGAGGGCCTTGCTGGATACCTCGTTCTTCGTCGCCACGGAGTCAGGGCGACCTCTTGGCGAGATGCAGGGTGTCACGGAGACGGAGGTGTCGGTGGTGACGCTGGCCGAACTGACCGTGGGCGTGCTCATGGCCGACGACGATGATCGGTCAGCGCGAGTGGCGACGCTTTCGGCTGTCGAGTCGACGTGGGATCCGTTGCCGATAGACGCCGAGGTGGCGCGTCAGTTCGCCCGGATCGTCGCCTCCCTTCGTGCCGGGGGCCGGCGGGTCCCGATCCTCGACGCGCTCGTGGCTGCCACCGCGATTGTCGAGCAGATCCCGGTCGTCACCCAGGACAACGACTACGAGGCCATCCCCGGGGTCGAAGTCGTCCGGGTCTGATCACCGTGCACGCCGGCATGGACCAAGCGCAGTGAGCCGCTCCCGCCGCTCGGCCGGGTGTGAATAAGACATCGTCTTCTCCACCAAAGAGGTCTTCACGTTTTACGTGGGGATGGACCACTTCACGTTTCGAGCTGCCCTCGCACTCGCACGGCGGTGTGGCTCAGGTCGATGGCCGAGCCTTCGGGCCTCACGGACGCTGGGGCGTCATCCTTGGGGCGCGCCGGGGCTCCGGTCGTCCTGTGCCCGTACGGACACGCCGATGACGGTGGAGGTGCC
>JAKADK010000125.1 GCA_021820665.1 Actinomycetes bacterium
TGGCCACTGAGCCAGATCAAGTTCTTCTGACTCGCCGGCGTCTTGACCCCGGCGGCTCCCGCTGCCGTCCCGACCCCGGGGGACCTCGCCGTCCCGACCCCGGCGGCTCCCGCTGGCCCTTGAGCTCCCGGCACGGTCCTCGTTCGACCCGCGGCGGGACGCGGGGCCGCCGCCCGGCCCCCAGGACCAGGCGGCATGCGCTCCGGGAAGCTCCCGGCGGTGCGGACCCGACCACCCAGCACGGCCAGCGCCGTCCGGCCGTCGGAGCCGGGGTCCCTCGAGGGGTCCCGGCTTCGACGCTGTCCGACAGCAGCAACCGGCCGGAGCTCCGGGGCCGGTCGGTTGCCCGTCCGACCCCGGGTGGTTCCCGCCGCGCAATGGATCAGCTGGTCACCAGGGTGCCAGCCGCCGGACCGCCCTGCGCCCCGTCGGCGCCGGACTTGGCCGTCGAGCCGGCCAGCTTGGCCAGCTCTTCGTTGATGAGCGCTTCGTGCGCATCGCTGTCCGCCTTCGCCTTCGCCGGGCTCCACCTTCCGACATTGACGAAGATGGTGGGGATGAACACCACTGCCCCGGCCGCACACACCCAGTACCAGTGCTGCCACTGCGCCGGCGAGCTGGCGATCGCCGCCCCCAGCGCCGTGAGGTGCGGCCCGACCTTGGCCAGGAAGGCCAGCTCCGGCCCGATCTTGGAGATGGCGATCAGGTTGGGCAGCCCCCCCACCGCTTTGGCCGCCGCCCCGATGATCGCCGCGTCGTGCGGGTGTGCGGCGGCGCTCTTCAAGATGGCGGCGTGCTTGGAGGCCAGAGCGACGAGGGCGCCGTGCTTGGCCAGGATGGCCTTTGCCTTCCCGGCGTACTTCGCGTAGGCGGCGTTGTTGACGATCGTCGTCACGCTCGTCACGGTCAGGGCGACGACCAGGGTCGACACCGCCACGACGACACGCAGTGCCCAACCCTCGATGGCGAGCCCGGTGGCCATGAGGGCCGGGTTGTGCGCCTCGACGGTCTCGGTGAAGGCCGCGAACCACGGGACGAACCCTGTGCCGAGGAAGACCGCCATGAACGACGTGATGACGATCAGCGTGTCGTAGCTCGTGAGGGGCCGGCTGGTCACGTACAGGAAGATGATGGTCATGACGGTGACGCCGATGGCCCCGACGAGCATGAACGGCTTGCGCACGCGGACTCGGTCAGACAACAGCCCGATGACAATGAGGGCAGCGGCATTGAACCCCCAGAACCACTGGTTGATGCCGTCGGCTTGAGCAGTGGTCAAGAACACGCCAGCTTTGTTGTGGAAGGTCACCGTGAAAAAGAGGGTGAAGAAGCCAATGGCGGCAAAGTAGATCAGCAAGAAGAGGGAGATGCCCACCGACGAGATGACCAGATCCCACTTGAACATCTGCTTCCACGGGTGTGCGATGGCCGACTCGATGTCGATACCCTTGGCCTTGGCCTCGACCAGCACGCGCTCGCGGGTGCTCACCATGAGCTGGTCCCGGATCTCCGGTGACAGCTCCCGCAGGAAGAAGAGAGCGACCAGGAACATCCCGATACCGACGATCCCCGAGATGTCGAATTGGCTCTGCCAGTCGTGGTAGACGGGGAGGGTGTTGCGGGACACGACCGAGACGATGAAGCTCCCGGCAACCGGCCCCAGCGTCCAGAACCCCATGGCCGAGGCCCGACCGTGCTGCGCGGTGAAGTCCCGCACGACTGCGGGTGTGTTCACCAGGATGATCCCTTCGCAGAACCCGATGATGATGATCATGGACACCCACGACAGCTTGTTGGGCATGTTGGGCACGGCGAACAGCTGGAGCAGCGCAACCACCCCGACGCCGGCGACGATGAGGTTGGCCCGGCCGTACCGGTCACCCCACGCCCCGATGAGCGACGAGATGGCCCCGAAGGCGGAGCCGATGATGGTGCTGTAGAGGTAGTAGCTGAAGGTCATGTGGTAGTGAGCCAACACGAGGGGCGACACGCTGCCCGGTGCATAGGCCTCGTAGTAGAGGACGATGGTCGCGACCACGACGACCGCCAGGTACCAGACGCGTTTCCCCGTCGAGGGGTAGTGGTGCAGGTCTCGGTCGATCAGCATCCTCGGTGTCCAGCGCTGTGGTGGCCCGCCGGCCACCTCGGCAACACCGGCGGCGGATGTGTCGCTCATAATTTCCCCCTTCACTCGGTACAGGCGGGCCGTTCAGCCCAGCTGCACGTCTTTCGGTAACCCCAGCGCCCGTTCGGCGATCACGTTCCGCTGGATCTCGCTCGTGCCGGAGTAGATGGTCCCGGCACGGGACAACAGGAGCACCTCGTGCCACCGGCCGAGCGCACCCCCCCCTCCGCCCGCCGTATTCCCGCCATCCCCGCCATCCCCGCCGCCCGTCGCGACGTCCTCGCCCGCCAGCATGGAGGCCCCCACGATGTCGGCGGCCAGCTCTCCGAACCGGCGGTGGTACTCGCTCCACTGCAGCTTCGAGATCGAGGCCTCCGGCCCCGGCTCCCGCTGGTTGGCCAGCGTGGCGAGCAGCCGGAGGCCCGCGTAGCGCATCAGCTCCACCTGCTGGTAGGCCCAGGCGAGGCGCTGGCGGATCAACGGGTCACGGGTGCGGCCGTGCTTGCGGGCCACCTCCACGAGGTCCCAGAACTCCCGCTCGTAGGAGAGGTGGGCGATGGCCGCCCGCCCGCCCCGCTCGTTGCCGAGGGTGGTCATGGCCACCCGCCACCCGTTGCCGAGGCCGCCGATGACGTTGAACAGGGGAGCCCGGGCGCCGGTAATGAACTCTTCGCAGAACTCCGAGGCGCCCCCCATCTGCCGGATCGGTCGCACCTCGATGTGGTTGTCGGCCATGGGAACGAGCACGTAGGAGAGACCCCGGTGCTTGGCGGCGGCGGGGTCCGTCCGGCACAGGACGAACATCATGTTCGCCCGCATGGCGCCGGACGTCCACACCTTCTGGCCCGTGATGACGACCTCGTCGCCGTCGACGACCCCCCGGGTGTCGACCCCGGCTAGGTCGGAGCCGTGGTCGGGCTCGGAGAACCCCTGGCAGTAGCGATCGGTGCCGTCGATGATCCGGGGCAGGAAGTGGGCCTTCTGCTCGGCGGTGGCGTGCACGATGATCGACGGGCCCACCAGCGATTCGCCCATCCCCCTCGTGACCCGGGGCACGCCCGCCCGGTACAGCTCCTCCTGGAACACCGCCATCTCGAGTGCTCCGAGCCCGCGGCCCCCGACCTCTTCGGGCCATTGGGGGCAGATGAGCCGGGCCTCCGCCAGGCGCTCCTCCCAGGTCCGGTAGGCGGGGTGCGCCTCGGCGGCGGCCAGCGTCCGGCGGTCCGACCCGGCCATGAGGGGCGCGTACCAGTCGACGAGCTCAGCCAGCTCCGCGGGCCGGTTGGCGGCGATCCAGTCGCTGATCTCTCCCCGGAACGCCTCTGCCTCCGGGCCCAGGTCGACCTGCACCGGCACTCCCCCCTGCAACTGGGGTCTACGTCACGCCACGCACACCCAATCTGTACCTATTTAGCGGTCCGAGGTCATTATTGACCGACCGCACCCCGGACACAAGCACCAATTTTCTCGTTGACATCCCCAGGAGAGCGGTTACCGTCGGTCACCTCCGCTGCAGGCTGCCGGTGCCCGCCACCACCGGTGTGAAGCTGCGCTCGACGAGATCGGCCAGGCGGCCGGCGTTCCACGGACCGGCGGAGGTGACCTGGCGGACGATCTGCTCTGCGGGGTGTTGTAGAGGCCGACCTCGTAGCCCCGGGCCGACAGCACCTGGCCCGTGTGCCACCCGGCGCGCTCGCTGGCCAGGTAGGCGACGATCGGGGCGGCGTTGTCGGGCGACCGCTCCGCTCCTTCGAGCCGCCCGACGCCCCTTCCGACGCAAATAGGTATCTGTTACCGTGACTATTGTGCAGGAGCCGGAAGGGACCGGCACGGACGCGCGTGGTCGTGGTCGGAGGGCAGCGGGCACCCGTGGTCGGAGCCACGGGGAGAGGGGGACGGGACGGTGAACGGTGGCCGTTGAGGCAGCGGACCGGGGCTTCAGGGCAGATGGGCGTCTGGGTCTTGACCCGGCGCGCCTCCGGGCCTTCTTCCATCCCGAGTCGGTCGCGCTGGTCGGGGCCACCGACCGGTCGCGCTGGTCGATCAGCACCTACGAGAACTGGACGTCCTACAGCGAGGGACGCCCGATCTACCTCGTGCACCCACACCACACCACGGTGCACGGGGCGAAGGTGGCGCCCACCCTGGAGGCGGTCGGGGAACCCGTCGACCTCGTCTACATCATGGTTCCCACCGACCGGGTGCTCGACGTGATGGCGGAGGCCGCCGCCGTCGGCATCCGCAACGCCGTGATCCTCACCGCCGGGTTTGCCGAGATGGGCCCGGCGGGGATGGAGCTCCAGGACCGGGTGGTGGCGCTGGCCGCCGCCCACGGGATGGTGGTCCTCGGTCCGAACGGCAACGGGTTCGTGAACGCCGCCGGTCGACGCGTGCCCTACGGGCTCCCCATCGCCCCCCCGCTCACTGCCGGTCCGGTCGGCATCGTCCTGCAAAGCGGTGGTCTGGCCAGTGCCGTCGTCGCCATGGCCCAGGCCCGGGGCATCCGACCCAGCCTGGTCGTCTCCATGGGCAACGAGGCCATGGTCACCCTCACCGACGTGCTCGACTACCTGGTGGAGGACGACGCCACCCAGGCGCTCGCCGTGTTCCTGGAGACGGTTCGGCAGCCCGCCCACCTCCGCCAGGTGGCGACCAGGGCACTGGAGGCGGGGAAGCCCATCGTCGCGCTGAAGGTCGGGCGCAGCCAGGCGGGAACCCAGGCGGCACTGGCCCACACCGGTGCGGTGGCCGGGGACGCCGCCACGACCAAGGCGGCGCTGGAGGACGTCGGCATCGTGCTCGTGGAGTCGTTGGAGGACCTCCTTGCCACGGCCGGTCTGGCCGGCAGCCGTCCGGGCCGTCTCGGTCGCCGGCTCGGGGTGGTCGCCGTCTCGGGTGGCGCATGCGAGATCATCGCCGACCGGGCCACCGACGAGGGGATCGAGCTGCCCCCGTTCCCCGAGCCGACGATGGCCAGGCTCCCCGACGTGCTACCCCCCTACGCCAACCCCCAGAACCCGCTCGACGTCACGGGCTACGTCGTGGTGGACCCGACGCTGGCCGTGCGGACGCTCGAGGTCGTCCTCGAGCACGCCGGCACCGCCTTCGACGAGGTCCTCTTCCAGACGACGGTACCGCGCGTGGCTCCCCCCGATCCCGGCCCGCTGCTGAGCCGCCTCCGCCGCCTCGCCGAGCTGCGGCGCCGCTCGGACGTGCCGATCGTGCTCCAGTCGAGCTCCAGCAGCGACCTCACCGGGTTCGCCGCCGACGTGATGAGCGAGCTCGACCTCCATCTGCTCGACGGCATCGAGCACGGCATGGCGGCCCTCGGGGCCATGGTGCGCTGGCAGGAGCGGCGCCAGGCTCGCCTGGCCCAGCTGGCGCTGGCGCCGCCCGATCCGATTGCCGTCCCCGACGGAGCGGTCGGCGTGTGGGGCGAGGCCCGCACGCGCACGCTGTTGGCGGACCACGGCGTGCCGGTGGTGCCGTCGGTGCTGGCGCTCGACGCGGATGCCGCCGTCGATGCCGCCGCCGCCATGGGTGGGCCGGTCGTGGTGAAGGTCGCTTCCGACGCCCTCGTGCACAAGTCGGACGTGGGAGCGGTGGCCCTGGACCTGCGCACGCCCGACGACGTGCGTCGCGAGGCCGGCCGGCTGTGCGACCTGGCGAAGTCGGTCGGTGGCGGCGAACCCGGCGTCCTCGTGGCGCCGATGCGCCGAGGCGGGGTCGAGCTCCTGGTGAGCGTGCGCCGGGACCCCGTCTGGGGTGCGCTGCTCACCGTGGGGATCGGCGGTGTGTGGGTGGAGATCTTCGCCGATGCCGCCCTCCGGATCCTCCCGATCTCCGCCGAGGAGGTGGGCACCATGCTGGGCGAGCTGCGTGCTGCTCCGCTGCTCGACGGTGCCCGGGGTGGCTCGCCGGTCGACCGCGGCGCACTGGTGGACACGATCCTGGCCATCGCCGAGCTGGGCCAGGGACTCGGCGAGGTGCTCGACACTCTCGAGGTGAA
>JAKADK010000126.1 GCA_021820665.1 Actinomycetes bacterium
TCCGTCGGGACGGGGTGACGTGGGAACGGTGGGGTGACGCGCGGGGAGTGGGACGCGCGGGGAGTGGATCGCCAGCTCGGCCCGGGCCGTACCTCGACCCTCCCTGGACCGTCCGCGCCTCATCCCGTCCGCCGAGATGGGCTGCACCGAGATCGACGACGTCGTTGCCACCCACGACGAGCGACCGGAGCACCGAGCGCGGGAGCAGCGGACGGCGCATGGGAAAGGCGGGCTCGCCCGCCCGTCGTTCCGCGCCAGCCACCGAACGGTAACGATGCGGAGCGCGTCGATGATCGAATGGCAAGGCGAGGTTCACCACTCCCCGGCGGTCCCACCCCACCGCCGACCCCGCCCGGGGACCGGGTGCCGCCGGGTGCTCCGGTGCCCCGCCGGGTGCCATCTTGGTGACCCGTCAGATGCATCCCTGGGTGGACACCGCCCCGGTCGCGGAGGCCCCGGCGTTGGCGTCCGGTTCGACTTGGGCTGCCGACAAGGAGAACCCCGTGTCGTTCGAATTGACCTCCTTGGCGAAGGTGACACCATCGACGCCGCCCGACGGGTCGAGGAGCGGGCCGCCCGAGTTCCCAGGACGGACCAGTGCGCGGATGGCATAAATCTGGCGCGTCACCTGGGCGTTCTGGTAGATGTCGGGGCCGGTGACCGTCTCTTCCTCCCGGATCCGCGCCGGGTCCACCGTGAACGGCCCGTTCTCGGGGTAGCCGACGACGGCGGCACTGGCGCCCGGCGCTGCCGACCCGGAGGCGAACCGCAGGGACGGCAGCCCCAGGCCGGGGACGTAGAGGATGGCCACGTCGACGTGGGGATCGAAGAGCACGACGGTCGCCGGGGCGTTGATGGCGACGCCGGCGCCGTTCTGGACGATCCGGACCGACCGTGCTCCGGCGACCACGTGGGCGTTCGTGAGGACGTGGTCCGGGGAGATGACGAAGCCGCTCCCCTCGCTCACCTGCGAACACTCTGGATCGTTGGCCAGGATCTTCACGATGCTGGGCGCGTCGGCGTTGATGACCGAGATCGGCACCGCTCCGGGGGCCGGAGGTGGGGTCGGGAGCACCGTCTCCACCCCGAAGGCGCCGAAGATCGGCGGGAATGCCCGGCTCTCGGCCAGTCGGAGCAGGCCAGAGAACTGCGTCGTGAGCGCAGAAGGAACGACGGCGTCGACCTGGTGGAGGATGGCCGAGTCACGCACCTCGTTGGTGAGCGGCGTGGACGGGAGCTCAGAGACGGCGAGCGCGAGCATCCACACGACGAGCAGGAATGCCGCGGCCGACGCCAGCGCGCCACCCACCGCGTCGAGACGACCCACCGCCCGGGCGAGGACCCCGCGCCCAAGGCGCTGGCGCACCCGCACCGCAACGCTTCGCGCCAGCTCCTGGAGCACCACCGCCACGACCACCACGACCACGACACCGACGATGCCCGCCGTCGCACCCGATGCGAACTTGCCGGCAAGCAGCGGGGCGAGCCGCGCGCCGAGCAACGCACCACCGACCAGGCCCACCATACTGGCCACAGTGACGAGCAACCCGTTGCGGTACCCGCGCACGGCGAAGAGCAGGGTCAACGCGATGATGATCAGATCGAGCCAGTCGACGCTCACTCCCGGCTCACCCCTGCTCCGTCCTCCTGGTCTGCGTCCCCCCGGCCAGGTCACCCTGACCTGAGTGTCCTGGTCTGCTCGATCGCGCCGGGCACCGCGCCCGCCCACCTTACGCTCCCACTGCTCCACAGGAGCGACCGCGCGGATGACGAGGACCAGGCGGCTCCCCGGACGTCCACCTGCCAGAGTGGGCTCACGTCCCGCCGGAGAGTGGGCTCACGTCCCGCCGGAGAGTGGGCTCACGTCCCGCCGGAGAAGACGAGCCGGCTGCCGGCATAGTCGATCGTGGCGGTGCCGAACCGGCTGAGCTCGTTTGATCCGAGGATGCCGACCTGGTCGCCACTACGACCACCCAGCGGGTGGGGCAGCGACAGGGCCACTCCTGATGGCAGGGGGATCGTCCCACTTCGCCAGTGGGTCACCTCCACCATGCTCGCCTTGGAGGTGCACCCGACGGCGGCGACCGTGACCGGGCCCTCGATCCGTCGCAGGTGGTGCGTCCGGGCCAGATCCTGGCTCACGACCGATTCCGACGCGCCGGTGTCCACAACGAACGGATAGGGCCCCTTCCCACCCACGTCGACCGGCACCAACACGACGACCTCGCCCCCCGTCGTCACCACCCGGACGCCGACCGACTTCCCGGCGGGGACGACACCCAGGCGGACCACCCCCCGGTGGTAGTCGATGCTGAGCGAACCGAAACGGTCCCAGAGGTCCGACCCGAGCAGCCCCTGGACGGAGCTCGACGCCGTGGACGGCGACAGGTGGACCGTGGACACGTCGATGGCAGGCAGGCCGACGTTGCCCACGCGCCACCGGACCATCCGATCCTCTCCGGAGGAACTGGTGCAGCCGGCCCCCTGGAGCCGTCCCGAGCGTCGCTGGACGACGGGAAGATGCAGCTCGGCCGCCAGGGGTGCGTTCACCACCGAGATCGCCGCCCCGGTATCGACGAGGAACGGGTACGGGCCCTTCCCGTCGATGCGCACGCGAGCGACGAGGAGGGCGGCATGGTGCGGCCCACGGAGGACGCGCACCGACAATTCGCCGCGTGGAGCACGGGGAGGGAGGGGAGGGGGAAGAAGGTCTTCGGACCTCCCGCGGGCGACCACGACCGCAGCCGCTACCAAGGCAGCGGTGGCGATCAGGGCGAGGACGCGGCGGACCGAGCGAGGATGGGGCGCGTTCATGGTGAGCTGTACCCCAGTGTCGACGCTCTCGGACGCTTCCGTGCGTCACCCTGGTACGGCCGTGGCGTCGGCACCACTCCCGAAGACGACCCAGCGCCGGCGGCCAGCTCCTGCGCGCCCTCCGACCCGACCGTGTCGCTTCCGTCTGGGTGGCCGGCGTCGCCGTCCTCCCGTGGTCTCCGCTGTCCGCGCCACTTGGCAGTCGTACTGCCAACTGTTACGTTGAGTGTGGTTGTCCCCTCGGTCCGGCCGGCTCGGCCGTGCCGGGTACCGAGCACGACGGATGCCGGCGCACACCCGCCCGGGGCGCGTTCGGAGCGAACAGCGATGGGGGTGAGCCGTGCCAGCACCGGTGCAGCGTTTCACGGGGGTGTGCCGATGACCGAACTGCCGGTATCGGTCGACTTCCACTTCGACGTCATGTGCCCGTTCGCCTACCAGACGTCGAAGTGGATACGAGAGGTCCGCGACCTCACCGGGCTCGAGGTGCACTGGCGCTTCTTCAGCCTGGAAGAGGTCAACCGGGCGGCGGGCAAGAAGCACCCTTGGGAGCGGGGGTGGTCCTACGGCTGGTCGATGATGCGCGTCGGGGCGCTCCTGCGACGGACCGACATGGCATTGCTCGACGCCTGGTACGAGCGGGCAGGCCGCGCGCTGCACGAAGAAGGGCTGAAGCCTCACGTCCCCGACGTGGCACGGGCCCTGCTCGCCGAGCTCGGCCTCGATCCCGCACTGGTCGACCAGGCGATCGCCGACCCGACGACCAACGACGAGATCTTGGCCGAGCACCGGCGGGTGACCGACGCCAAGGGCTTCGGCGTCCCCACGCTCTTCTTCCCCGACGGCCAGTGCCTCTTTGGACCCGTGCTGATCGACCCGCCCCACGGGGACGCCGCCGTCCGGCTGTGGGAGGCGGTGGCGGCCTGGACCGAGTTCCCCCACCTCTACGAGCTGCAGCGGCCGAAGTCGCCCGCCGACGAGCGAGCCATCGTCGACTCCTTCCGGCCGTACCTGGAAGCGCGCGACTGGGTCAGCGTCAACCGCGGCAAGGTGGTCGACTTCGACCGGTCGGCCGGCGGGATCCGCGGAGCGGAGCACCATGACGTCTGAGCCGACTCCCGCAGCAGATGCCGGCGCAGACGATCCGGTGGCGACGAAGCGCCGGCTCGTCTCACTGTTGGGCCAGGCGTGGGCGTCGATGGACGGCCTGCTCTCTCAGCTGGGCGACGAGCAGTGGGAGGCGGACGCCCTCCCGGGATGGAACGTCCACGACGTCGTGGCGCACGTGGTCGGGACCGAGCGGCAGCTCTCCGGCGCGGAGCCGCCGCCAGCGCTCCCGCCCGAGGTGACGGGGAGCCACGTCCACAACGACATCGCCCGGATGAACGAAGCGTGGATCGTCGCCCTCCATGACCTCCCTCACGAGGAGTTGCACCGGCAGTTCACGGACATCACCGCCACCCGACTGGCCCAGTTGAAGGCGATGCCACCCGACGCCTACCTGGCCCCGTCGTGGACACCGGTGGGACCAGGTACGTACGGAAGGTTCATGGAGGTCCGGGTGTTCGACGTCTGGATGCACGAGCAGGACATCCGGGCGGCGAGCGGCCTGCCTGGCCACGAGTCGGGCCCGGTCGCTGCCCAATCTCTTGCCGAGGTGACCAAGTCGCTCGGCTACATCGTGGGCAAACGGGCGGCCATGCCCGACGGGACGACCGTGCGCATACGGCTCACCGGACCTCTCGCCACCGACCTGCACGTCGCCGTCGACGGTCGGGCCAGGGTCGTCGACGAGCTTCTCGGCGAGCCGTCGGTTTCGCTCTCGCTCCCCGCGTCATTGTTCCTCCGGTTGGCCGGCGGTCGCCTCGACGGTGAGCTCGTCCTCGACCAGGTCGAGCTGGGGGGCGATCGAGACCTGGCTCGACAGCTGGCCACTCACCTGGCCTTCACCTTGTGAGCGCGCAGCTGCCCTCAGGGCGCCGCCGGCGCGACGACACGTCGCAGGCCGGTGCCACTGACCGAGCCGGGTTGGAGCTCGACCTCACGAGGGAGCTCGACCTCGTGGGCGCACCCCACCTCGCCGAGCCCGGGCCTGGAGCGCCAGAGTCAGATGGGCGTCGGCACCGGCGACGGCGCAACCGCGACGCCGTGGTCGACGCGCTGCTCGGCCTCTACCGTGACGGCAATCTTCATCCGAGCTCGTGCGAGATCGCCGAACGGGCGGGGCTCTCGCCGCGGTCGCTGTTCCGGTACTTCGACGACGTCGACGACCTTGTCCGGGCGGCGATCTCCCGCCAGCTGGAGCGGACGAAGCCGCTCCTCCCCATCGACGCACCCGCGGGTGCCCCGCGCTACCAGCGGATCGACGCGGTTGTGACCCAGCGGTTCCGTCTGTTCGCCGAAGTGGCTCCGGTGGCGAGGGTCGCCCGGCTCCATGCCCCATTCCACCCCGTGCTGGCAACGGAGCTGACCCGCCATCGCTCGTTCCTCCGCGATCAGCTCCGCCACGCCTTCGACGACGAGCTCTCCGCCATGAGCGCGGCGCAGGCTTCCGCGGTCCTCGCCATGGTCGACGTCGTCTGCTCCTTCGAGTCCTACGAGCTGCTCTGCGAGGACCAGACCGTTCCCGTCGAGGAGGCGAAAGCGATGATGGCAGGTGCCGTCGAGGCGCTACTCACCTGGCCTGCTTCCGTTGCGCGATGCACTCGGGACGAGGCCGGCGACGCGGGGGGGCGTCCGTGAACGAACGAGCCTCCATCCGCCGGGAGATCAGGATCACCGCTCCGGCCGACGAGATCTGGGCCGTCGTCGGCAACCCGACACGTCTTCCGGAATGGTTCCCCGGCGTGGTCTCCTGCGAGGTGGACGGCGACACGCGCACCGTCACCGCCGGGGCCGGGCGGTCGATGACCGAGCGCGTCGTGACGATCGATCGGCTGCAGCGACGGTTCCAGTACCGGATCACCGCCCCGATGTTCCGCGAGCACCTCGGCACGATCGACGTCATCGATCTCGGGGACAGCACGTGCCTGGTCGTCTACGGCACCGACGCGGTGCCGGCGATGCTCGCCCTGGCAGTCGGCGGCGCCACGGGCCAGGCCCTGGCCAACCTCCGCGCCCTGGTGGAGGCCGGCGGCCCGAGCTCCGATCCGGACGGGACGGCACGGGCCAGCTGACCGCCCGCGATGGATCGGTGCCGGACCGGGAGACACAGAGCACGACGAGCACAGAGCACGACCGGTAGACACAGAGCACGACGAGCACAGGAAGGCGAAAAGTTCAGATTGTT
>JAKADK010000127.1 GCA_021820665.1 Actinomycetes bacterium
CACAGGACGTGACGGGGCAGCACTACCTCCCCTCGATGCTTGACGACGCCTGGATCGTCGACGTCATCGGGCAGCGCCACGGGCCGAGACCAGCCCCGCCGCCGCGAGCTTGCCCCGCCGGTTGCCGTCGATCCCACCTCCCAATCATGGCGTAATCGCTCGACCGCGACCAGGGTGGGGGACCGTCAGCCCGGGGCTCGTCACAGCCAGGTCACCGATCGCCGCCATCAGCGAGGCCGGTCGGCCAGCCGTCGATCATGGCGGCGTCATCGCACGGATATCACGCGGATATCACGCGGATATCACGCGGATATCACGCGTCCGCCGCCGGCCGGCCCGGTCCGCCGGGTGCCTCGCGCCACCGTTCACCAGCCACGACACGCCACCCCTGTCCGCCGCCGGCCGCCTCGGGGCGATTCCCAAGCTGAGAACGCGGGTTCGATTCCCGTCGCCCGCTCTCGTGTCCCGTATTCGAACTCGGGCACGTTGAAGATGTCGTCGAAGGGCGGCCGCTGCTCCCGGTGGCAGATCCGCCCGTCTCTCACGTCGAGCCGCGAGCCGGGTGAACACGGCGGCGCTGAACTGCTTGCGGGTGCGGTCGGTGGCCTTGCGGTCGGTTGCCTTGCGGTAGGCGTCGCCGCAACGGGTGGCGAAAGTGACGGCCAGCTCCAAGATCTCCTGCCGCTCGGTGAGGTCGGCGTCGAGATCGGCGAGACGATCCTTGGCGGCGGTGAGGTCGGCGTCGAGATCGGCGAGACGATCCTTGGCGGCGGTGAGGTCGGCGCCGATGCGGGCCTGCTCGACCTTCAAGGTGGGGACGTCGATGGCGCCGCTGTAGTCGGCGTCGAGCAGCGTGCGCCGTTCGGCCTCGGCCTTGGCGACCCGGCGGGTGAGCAGCTCGCGCTGGGCGGGCGTCCGCACATTGGCGCTCGATCACCTCGGCGTCGAGTTCTTCGCGCGGGCGTAGGTACGTCGGAGGAGTTCGCTGAAGTGTTGACGTGGTTTCAGCTCGGGCTGCAGGCCAAGCCGAGTGGGTAGCTGGACGTTGCCGATCTCTACCGCCGCTGCTGGCTTTCTTTGATCATGCCGTCGCCGAGCGGTTCGTCCGCGCCGGGCACCGCGAGCTGGTCCTCGCTGACACCGACCCGGGCCGCTTCGACGCGATGAGGGACTGGAAGCCCCCTACCGTCGACAAGTGGATCGACCGTCCCATCCCAGCACGGGTGCCGACTGACGCGCCTGTCCGCTGACCGATCCGCTCAGGGCTTACTGGGAAGGCACTGGTAGCGTATTCCCTTGAAGGCTGTAGTCGACTCGATCGGACGTGTCGGGGCCCAGGCCCCGCTGGCATCACCGTGCTGGCCGACGGCTCCCTGCTTGCCACCGGTGCGCGCGCCAACACCCGCAGCTGGGAGCTGCTCCGCCCCGGTGCGACCTTGCGGTGCTCAGTGCGGGGGCTCGCCGCGGGCGCGCAGCGCTCGGCCGCTTTCGCTCAGGTCATCCTCATAGGCGACCAGCCGTGTTGGCTGTCAGGGACTGACGGCGCAGCCCCGATGGCACACCACCTCAGCGCAGTCGGCCTCTCGTGCTGAGCACCCCCGTCGATGCGCACAACGAGCCAGCGGCGGTCGACCCTGGGAGGCCCTCGGACTTGAACTGGCCGGGCCTCGGACTGCGCGGAGAGTGGGGGAAACCGTGAGAGGGGACTGCGGGACGGGGATCAGCTGGCTCGTGAATTGACGCCTCGGCCTGGTACGACGCGCTGCTGGCGCGCGTCGCCGGCTTCCTCGCCGCGCCGAGCGATCCGAGCGTGCCGTCCTCGCCTCCACGCTGCTGGTCGCGCAGCGGTGCTCACCGCCGCCGAGACGCTCGACAGGGCCCCGGCCGCCCGCCACCTCGACACTGGGGAGCTGACGCTGGCGGAGCGACGGACGGCGGACGGGGTCGTCGAGCCCCCTGTCGCCCCTTCCCACCGGGCCGGTGTGGGCGACGGGGCAGGGCCGCCGCGGCTACCCCACCATCCGCAAGGCCAGTAGGCCGAGCACCCCACCATCCGCAACGGCCACGCTCTCAGGACCATCAGCATCCGCAAGGCGACGACGGTGCCCACCGAGGGAGCTGCGGGCATTGAGGAGATGGAGTCCTGGCACCCCGGCGCGCTGCGCTCCTCGCCCAGGCACTGGGCGCGGTGGCGGCTGGGGTACGCGCGGCCCGGCGCGACTCGCTCGGAGCCACGTGCCGGCCAGGTGGAGCCGGCTTGCAGATGGCCGAAGACCGGGTCCGTCTCCCCGTCCGTCTCCCCGTCCGTTTGGGGGTCCGCCCTCCCGCCCTCCCGTCACTCCTGAGCGGAGGACCCCTCGGGTCGCGTCGGACCAGCGTGATGGCGCTCCATCCCCGCCAGTGGTGGACCCCGACTGCACGGGTGATTGCGTGTGACTGCGTCGTCATCTCGTCGTCGGCGGCGCCGGCCGGGCCGGGTGACCGACCGGCTGGTCTTCGACGTGGCGTCCTCCGTCGGCTTCAGCCGGCCCCGGTTCTCGGCCGTTTCGGGCCGTTGGGGCGCGTCGAGACCGGCAGGGCGAGGATCAGGCGGCGGCAGCGGTGGTGGCGGCCCGGGTGGTGGGTCGGGGGCTGCCGGCTCGGTGCGTGTCGTCGCGGTTTCGTCACGCACTGGGCCGGCGGGGTTCGCCTGGCCCGCCTGCTTGGTGTCGATGAGCACGGCGATCTTGGCGGCGTTGTGGGCAAGCACGCCGAGCCCGTGCCACGTGGTGGCACCGCCGAGACCGTCGAAGAGCGTGCGGTTCCAGCCCCAGCGCCGCTTCAGGTAGCAGATGCGTCCTGCTAGCGTCGACGGCACCGGTGAGGAGGTGCGTGTCTTGACGGTGATGCCCGGTCTCGGTGAGCGCAACTTGGAGGCGGTTCTAAGGACAGGAGCGGCTGAGTATCCCGATCGTCTGGCCGTGCGGGACCGGCAGGCGGCGTTCAGCTATGGGGAGTTGTGGGAGGACTGCCTGAGAGTGGCTGGGGGCTTCGCTGCGCTGGGTGTCGGCCGCCAGGACCCGGTGCTCTTGATGCTGGACAACCACATCGACTTCGTGAGGGTGTGGCTGGGCCTGGTCGGCGGCGGGGGGGTCGAGGTTCCGGTCAACACCGCCTACCTGGGGTCGATCCTGTCCTACGTCATCAACCAGTCCGGTGCCCGGGTGATGGTCGTGGAGGACCGGTACCTGCCCCGCTTGCTTGATGTGGCGTCCGACTTGGTGGGTCTCGAGACGGTGGTGGTGCGGGGGAGGGCGCCGGACGGCCCGCTCGCGTGGCGGACGGTGGCTCTCGACGAGGTGCTCGCTGGTCGCGCCATCGACCCCGTGCACCTGGATCCGTGGGACCTGCATGGGATCATGTACACCTCGGGGACCACCGGCCCGTCGAAGGGTGTGCGGGTGACGCACGCTCACGCCTACGGGTACGCGTCGCCGTCGGCGTACGGGGTGGCCACCGCCGACGACGTGGCCGTGGTCGCCCTCCCCCTGTTCCATATCGGAGGGCAGTGGGCGGGGGTGTACAACGCCCTGATTGCTGGGGGATCAGCGGCGGTGCTCGACGGGTTTAGCGCCTCGAAATTCTGGGACGACATCCGCGCCTACGGTTGCACGGTCGGCCTGCTGCTGGGGGCGATGGCCGACTTTCTGATCCGACAGCCGCAACGCCTCGACGACGCCGACAACCCGTTCCGGGTAGCGGTGGTGGTGCCCCTGGGGGCCGAACCGCAGGTTTTCGCCGAGCGGTTCGGGGTCCAGGTGTGTACCGCCTACGGGTCCACCGAGGCGTCGGCGGTGATCGCCTCGGGTCTCGAGCGGGTCGTGCCCCGCAGTTGCGGCATCATCCGGGACGGCTTCGACGCCCGCTTGGTCGACGTCAACGACCTGGAGGTGCCGGTCGGCCAGGTCGGCGAGCTGGTGGTGCGCTCCCGGGAGCCGTGGATGCTGATGGACGGCTATCACCAGATGCCCGATGCCACCGTCCGAGCCTGGAGGAACCTGTGGTTCCACACCGGCGATGCCTTCTATAGGGACGAATCGGGGACGTTCTTCTTCGTCGACCGGCTCAAAGACGCTATCCGCCGGCGGGGTGAGAACGTGTCGTCGTTCGAGGTCGAAGCCGAGATTTCGCATCATCCGGCGGTGGCCGAATGCGCCGTGGTGGGAGTCGAGAGCGAGCACAGCGAGCAGGAGATCAAGGCGTCGGTCGTGCTGCAGCCCGGAGCGGAGCTCAGCGGCGAGGATCTGATCGGATTCCTCACCGGGCGGCTCCCGTACTTCATGATCCCCCGCTACATCGAGTTCCGTGACGAGCTACCCAAGACCCCGACGCAGAAGATCAGGAAGGAGGCCTTGCGGGCGGCCGGCACGGAGGGGAACTTCGACGCCGTCGCCGCCGGTGTGGCGCCGGCGCGCGACACGGCCCGGTAGCGTCCAGGGGTGAGTTTTTCGACGGAACGCCGGTTGCTCGAAGAGGTCGCTGCCCGTCACGAGGCGGTCGGGGACGCAGCCAGAGCGGATGCTTTGCGGGCGCAGCGGTCGGCGGGGAAGATGACCGCTCGGGAGAGGGTGGCCGGACTGGTCGACCCGGGCAGCTTTGTGGAGACAGGGGCGCTGGTGGAGCCGGGCCGCTCCACTGACGACACCCGCCACTTGGTGGCGCCCGCAGACGGTGTCATCACCGGGAACGCCACGGTCGACGGGCGTCCCGTCGGCGTCGTTTCGTTCGACTTCAGCGTGCTCGGCGGATCGAACGGGGCGGTCGGCGGTCACAAGGTCAACGCGGTCGCCCGGTCGTGCTTGACCACCGGGTCTCCGCTGGTGATGCTCCTCGACGGCGGCGGCCATCGGATCCAAGAAGGCCTCGACGCCCGCCATTTCGCCCACGGCTTCGACTTCTTCGCACTCCAAGCCCAGCTTTCGGGGTGGGTGCCGATGGTCGCCGCCGTGCTCGGACCCGGCTTCGCCGGCCCTTCGAACTTCGCGGCCATGGCGGACTTCGTGGTCATGAACCGTTCCACGGCCACCATGGGTATCGCCGGGCCGGCCCTGGTCCGGGCCGCCACCGGCGAGGAGATCGGCAAGGACCAGCTGGGAGGGGCCTCGGTGCAGGCTGACCTCTACGGGCTGGCCGACCTGGCGGTGGGATCCGACCACGACGCCCTCGACGCCGTCGCTCACTTTCTGTCCTACCTTCCGTCCAACGCAGGTGAAGACCCGCCCGTGGTCGACCCTCATGATGCTGACGCCAGGCGCGACGAGTGGCTGGCCGAGGCCCTCCCGGCCAACAGCCGCACCGCCTATGACGTACGGCGCATCGTGGCGTGCCTGGCCGACCGCGACAGCGTCTTTGAGCTGAAACCGACCTTCGCCCGCAACATCGTCACCGCCTTCGGCCGCCTGGGAGGCCGTCCCGTGGGCTTCGTTGCCAACCAGCCGTCCCATCTGGCCGGAACCCTGGACGCCGCCGCGTGCGAGAAGGCCGCCCACTTCATCTCGCTCTGCGACGCCTACGGCCTGGCGCTGGTGTTCCTGGTCGACGTGCCCGGATTCCTCGTCGGCAGCGAAGCTGAGCGCAGCGGGCTCGGGCGTCGCAGCGGCCGGATGCTCTACGAACTCGGCATGGCCACGGTGCCACGCATGACCGTCGTGTTGCGCAAAGGTTACGGGCTGGGCTACATCGCCATGTGCGGTGGCCGCAGCTTCGATCCCGAACTGTGCGTCGCGTGGCCCACCGCGGAGATCTGTGCCATGTCAGTCGAAGGGGCCCTGGACGTCGCCTACCGGCGCGAGATCGAAGCCTCCTCCGACCCGGCGCGGCGACGTCAGGAGATGATCGACCGGTTCCGTTCCCAGCTTGGAGCCCTGCGGGCGGCCGAGGACTTCGGCATCGACGACGTCATCGACCCCCGCGACACTCGCCGCCTGCTCATCGCCACGCTGCGCCGCTGCCCCCTGCGGCGCCCTCCAAGCCCGGGATCACGCGTCC
>JAKADK010000128.1 GCA_021820665.1 Actinomycetes bacterium
GTGTCTACCGCTCTCGGCACATCGGGTGACCCGGTGGGAACCACGCCGGCGGGCAACCGGGCGGCGGGGAGCCACGCAACGCCGGCGGGCAACCGGGCAGCGGGCCGGCGGCTGGCGGGCCGGCGGCTGGCGGGCCGGCGGGTGGCGGTCATGGTTGCCGCTCGGTCACCTGCACACGGCGGTGCCGGTGTGCCACAATCACCTCACGGGGTGTCGGAACCGCACCGAAGAGTAGCGAGCGGACCAGGCAGGTGAAGGGCCGAGTGGCTGCAGACGTGGACACGCAGACGAGCAGCCGGAGCACCGCACCGTGAGCCCGCGGCCTGAGCAGCCCGAGCCGTTCCTGCGGGGTGCCCCCTATCCCGCCTTCGCCGATGTCCCGTACCCCCGGGCCAACCCGACCGACACCAGCCGGATGCCGGCCGACATCTGGCACGCGTCGGTCGTGCCGGTGGGAGTCCGGATCGAGCTGACCGGGGATGCCGAGGCGGTCGACATCGCGTACCACACCACGACCGGGAACCTCGGCTACCGCGGGGACGGGGCGGGGATCACCTTCTCGGTGTGGCGAGCCGGGCACCAGGTCGCCGAGGAAGAGGCCGTGCTCGGCGACGGCATGATCCGCCTCCCGCTCGGCTCGGCGTCGCCCGACAAGCCCGCCATCATCTACCTTCCCGAGGGGATGCAGCCGGTGATCCAGTCGATCACACCGGTGACCGGCGGCATCGCGCCGGCCCCGCCGCAGCCGCGGTGGATCGCCTACGGCGACTCGATCACCCAGGGATGGATCGCTTCGGGCCCGTCGAGCGCGTGGACGGCGATCGCCGCCCGGAAGGCCGGCCTCGACCTCGTGAACCTCGGGTACGCCGGGGCGGCCCGGGGCGAGATCGTCTCGGCCGAGCACATCGCCGCCCTCCCCGCCGACGTCATCACCATCTCCCAGGGAGCCAACTCGTGGACGAGGGTGCCCCACACGGTCGGGATGGTGGCCGAGGACATGCGGGCCTTCCTCTACCTCGTCCGGGTCGGGCACCCCACGGCCCCCATCGTGGTGATCAGCCCGTTCGTGCGGCCCGACGCCGAGAACGTCCCCAACAAGCTCGGTGCCACCCTCGCCGACATCCGGGCCGCCATCGAAACGGTCGCCCGGGAGCAGATCAACGGCGGCGACCCCCTCCTCACCCTGATCCCGGGGGCGGACGTGATCACCCCCGCCCACCTCGACGACGGCATCCACCCCGGCGACGAGGGGCACAAGCGCATCGCGGCCGCCGTGGTGAAGGTGCTCATGGCGTCGTTGAAGACGGCCCACGCGCTCTATCCCACCGACCATCCCTATGCGCTGGATGCCGTCGAGGGCGGGAGCACCCTCGACATGACGGTCGGCCAGCTCGACCGGGAGGGTGGGGAGACGTCGTCCCTCCCCCTCGCCGGGGGGCTCGGCGAGGTCGGCGAGGTCGGCTGAGGTCGTCTGGCGGACCCGGCTGACCTGGGACCGGACCCGGCTGAGGCAGCCGAGGGCGTTCCGCAACCCAGACCGGTCCCCGACGACCGGCTGACCGAACACCGGCCCCGTCGGTAGAATGTTACGAGTGTATGACGTCCTGATGCGACTGTGGCGCTTCTACCGCAGCCCGCAGGGCACGAAGCTCTACCGCTACGTGATGGGATCGGTCATCACCACCGTCGTCTCATTCGGGGTGCTCACGATCGTCTACGGCGTGTTCCGGTGGTGGAGCGCCGTGCCGAGCACGCTGTTCGCCAACCTGGTGGCGACCGTGCCGGCGTACTACCTCAACCGGAGCTGGACGTGGGGGAAGTACGGGAAGTCCGATGTCTGGCGTGAGGTGGTTCCCTTCTGGGTCATCTCGGTTCTCGGGATCGTCGTGTCGATGGGCACGGCCGCCCTGGCATCGGAATTCTGCCGCGCCCACGGGCTCCACCACTTCGGCAGCACCGTCGTGGTGGACGGCGCCAACCTGGTCGCCTTCGGCGTCATGTGGGTCGGGAAGTACCTCTTCTTCCAGAAGATGTTCAGGCTCACGCCGGCGGTCGTGACCGACGTCGACCTGGTCGACGCCTGACGCGGCCACCTCGCCCGGCTGGGCGGCCGGCAACGAGCGGCGAGCACCGACCCGAATGGCTCGGGGGCCGGCCACCCCCCTACCATGAGGCAGTGCTGCGACGCGTGCACCTCGATCCCCGCGCCTTCCGGGTCCTCGCGCTGGCCACCCTCGTCGCCTACTCCCTCCTCGTCCTGACCGGCGGGGCCGTCCGCCTCACCAGCTCCGGTCTGGGGTGCGCCGACTGGCCGACCTGCACCGCCCACTCGCTCATCTCGCCGCTCTCCTTCCACCCGGCCATGGAGTTCGGGAACCGGATGGTCACGGTGGCCGCCTCGATCGTCTCGGTGGTGACCTTCCTCGGCGCCTTCGCCTGCCGACCCTTCCGGCGGGACCTGGCCTGGCTGGCCGGGGGGATCATGGCGGGCCTGGCCGCCCAGGTCGTGCTGGGAGGCCTGGTGGTGCTGACCAAGCTCAACCCGTACCTCGTCGGGCTCCACTTCCTCCTCACCATCGTGATGATCGGGAACGCCCTCTACCTCTACCACCGGTGCGAGACCCCACCCACACCGGCCGAGCCGGTCGTGGGCCGGGAGATGGTGTGGCTGGCCCGCCTCATCATCCTCGTGCTCGCCTGCGTCCTCCTGGCCGGCACGGTGACGAGCGGGGCCGGACCCCACACCGGCTCGAGCGGGACGCAGCGCATCGACTACTCCTTCCGGGCGCTGGCCGAGCTCCACGCCGACTTCGCCCTCTTCCTCATCGGCATCACCCTGGCCACCCTCTTCGCCGTCCGACAGGCCGGTGCGCCCGCCCGGGTGCAGCGTCGGGCCCAGCAGATGTTCGCCGTCATGGTCGTCCAGGGCACCCTCGGCTACACCCAGTACTTCCTCCACGACGCCGCCCTCGTGGTCGAATTCCACCTGGCGGGAGCGACGCTCGTCTCCATCGGCGTGCTCGCCTTCTACCTGAGCCTGCACCGCCATCCGGCGCTCGACGGTCGGGACGCACCGGCTCGGGAGGGTACCGCTCGCGACCGGGTCCCGACCGCTCCGGGCCCCGCCGTCCCGGTGCCGGCGTCGTCGAGGTAGGCGGTCAGCCGCTCACCTCGTCGGACCACGCAGACCCGGCCGCTCGGCCGCGCCGGCCAGGCCGGCCCCGAGGCCGAGGGCCTGGTAGATCTCCTTCGTGGCGCTGGACCGGTTCAGCGTGTAGAAGTGGAGCCCCGGAACGCCCACGTCCAGCAGCTGGCTGCACAGCTCGGTCGCCATCGCCACACCCTCGCGTCGCACGGCGTCGGGGCCACCGGCATCGCCGGCCCGGTGCAGCCGGGCGACCATCCACGCCGGGACGGCCGCTCCCATGGCAGCCATCGCCGGGATGGACCGGAGCGTGGTGATCGGCATGATCCCGGGGAGGACCGGCTTGCGCACCCCGCGCGCCGCCAGGTCCTCGACCAGACCGACATAGTCCCCGACCTCGAAGAAGAACTGCGTGGCGGCGAAGTCCGCCTGGTCCAGCTTCTCGGCCAGGTGGTCCCGGTCAGCGGCCAGATCCGTCGACAGCGGGTGCCCGAGCGGCTGGGCGGCGACACCGATCGAGAACCCGCCGATCGCCCGGGCCAGAGCGACGAGCTCGACGGCATGGCGGAGCTCGCCTCGCGTGTCGCTGGCGTCGGCGGCGTCCGCCGGGGGGTCCCCGCCCAGCGCCATCAGGTTCTCCACCCCGGCCTTCCGGTAGTCGACCAGGATGTCGGCCAGCTCCAGGCGGGTGTGGGCGGCGCAGATCAGGTGGGCCATGGGGGTGAGCGTGGTCGTCTTCAGCATCCCGGTGACGAGGTCGAACGTGCGCGCCCGCGACTCGGCGCCGCCCCGGTAAGTGACCGAGACGAACGACGGGCCCAGCGGCTCGAGCTCTCGCAAGGTCCGCACCAGCGTCGCCTGCTCCACGTCGGTCTTGGGGGGGAAGAACTCGAAGGAGTAGGTCGGCCCGGCGGCCAGGAGGTCGGCGATGCGCGTCACTGCGCCGTCACCGGGCCGTCACGCGGTCGGGGGGCCGGTCGTCCCCGCCGAACCCACCGGGGGGCTCCCGTCTACCCGCCCGTAGTCGTCCTCCAGGCGGACGATGTCGTCCTCACCGAAGTAGTCACCGTGCTGGACCTCGACGAACACCACCTCGGCCGGGCCCGGGTTCTCGATCCGGTGCGCCGTGCCCACCGGCACGTCGACGGCGTCGCCGGGACCGACCGGACGCTCCACCCCGTCCAGGGTGACCAGAGCCGAGCCGCGCACGATGAACCAGTGCTCGGAGCGGCGGGCGTGGCGCTGGTAGCTCAGCCGCTTCCCGGACAGCACCACGATGCGCTTGACCTTGTGGGTGCCGTCGTCGTCGAGGACGGTGAAGCTTCCCCACGGGCGATCCTCGGTCGTCGGCCCCACCCCGGCGCTCACGGCGCCCGCTCCGCCGCCCGCACGGCGTTGGCGAGGAGCATGGCCCGGGTCATCGGGCCCACGCCACCGATCCTCGGGGTGATCCACCCCGCCACCTCGGCCACCGACTCGTCCACGTCCGACAACAGCTTCCGGCCCTCCCAGGATGTCCCCGCCCCGACCACGGCGGCGCCGGGCTTGATCATATCCGGGGTAACGAGACCGGCCCGGCCCGCGGCGGCCACGACGACGTCACCGGACCGCACCAACGGCGCCAGGTCGGCGACGCCGGTGTGGACCACGGTCACGGCTGCGTTGCAGCCCGGCCGCTTCATGGCCAGCAGGAGGGCGAGGGGGCGCCCGATGGTCAGCCCGCGGCCGATCACGACGACGTGGCGTCCCTCGACCGGCACGTCGTTGGCGTAGAGGAGGTCGGCGATGCCGGCCGGTGTGCAAGGAAGGGGCCCCGGCGCCCCCATGACGAGCTTCCCCAGGTTGACGGGGTGGAGGCCGTCGACGTCCTTGGCCGGGTCGACGGCCATGAGCACCCGCTCCTCGTCCAGGCCCGCCGGCAACGGGAGCTGGACCAGGTAGGCGTGGACGGCGGGGTCGGCGTTGAACCGGGCCACCACCGCCTCCAGCTCGGCCTGGCCGACGTCGGCCGGCAGGTGCTCGTGGACCGAGGCGATCCCCACCTCTGCACAGTCGGCGTGCTTCATCTCCACATACCGGGCACTCGGGGCGTCGTCGCCCACCAGGATGGTGCCCAGGCCGACCCGCACCCCGGAGGCCGCCAGCCGGGCCACCCGATCGGTTACCTCGGCCCGGAGCCTGGCCGCCAGCGCCTCACCGTCGAGCAGCTTCGCCGTCACCGCCTCGCCCTCCTGCCAGCCGCTCCCGATCGCTCGTCCATCGACGTTGCCTCCGTCTTCCTGCCTCGGGCGCCCTGCGACGCCGGGTGACCGGCCCCCGGGTGGGGTGCCGGGGGGGATCACCGTCCCGCCAGCCGGCTGGTTCAGTGCCGGAAGTGACGCTCGCCCGCGGCCAGCACCATGGCGATGCCGGCCTCGTCGGCCGCCGCCGTCACCTCGCCGTCCCGGATCGAGCCTCCGGGCTGGACGATGGCGGCCACACCCGCCGCCGCCAGGACCTGCATGCCGTCGGGGAACGGGAAGAACGCGTCGCTGGCCGCCGCCCCGCCCACGGCCCGGTCACCGGCCTTGGCCACGGCCAGCTCGGCCGCCACCACCCGGGACTGCTGGCCGGCGCCCACCCCCACCGCCTGGCCGCCCCGCACCACCACGATGGCGTTGGAGGTGGTGCGGGCGCACAGCTTCCACGCCAGGGCCAGGTCGTCCCACTGCCCGTCGGACGGAGCCACCTTCGTGACCACCTCCCACTCCCCCGGCGGCACGAGAAACCGGTCGGCCTCCTGGACGAGCATGCTCCCCGCCCCCAGGTGGCGGT
>JAKADK010000039.1 GCA_021820665.1 Actinomycetes bacterium
TGAGCCCGCCCGTCGGATGAGCCGGTCCGCCCCGTGAGTGAGCCGGTCCGCCCCGTGAGCCCGTCGGCCCGGTGAACGCCGTTTCCGGGAAAGGAGCTCCCGGGCGCAGGTTGCGCCAGCTGGCCGGGATCCCGGTCGACGTGCTCCGCGGTGTGGGCGCGGTGGCGCAAGACGAGCTCGGCGCGCTGGGGATCGCCACGGTCCTGGACCTGTTGACCTACTACCCGCGCCGGTACGTCGACGGCTCGCACCTCGTCACGCTCGGCCAGCTGACGGAGGGAGCGGCGGTATCCGTGGTCGGTGAGGTCCGCCGTGTCCGGTCCTCGGGCGGGACCGCCCGGCGCGGACGGGGCATCTCCCGGGTGGAGCTGGAGGTGGTCGACGAGTCGGGTTCGCTCCGTGTGGTCTTCTTCGGACAGCCGTGGCGCGTCTCCGCCCTTCCCGAGGGCACCCTGGCGCTGTTCTACGGGAAGGTGACCCGCTACCGGGACGTCCTCCAGATGGCGAGCCCGACGGTCGAGGTCCTCGGGGCGGCACCGCCGGCCACGGGCTCCGGACGGGGCGGGGGCGCCGGGCGGCGTGGCGGTGAGAGCGGGATCCTGGCCGGACGGGTCTACCCGGTGTACCCCCTCTCGGAGAGGTCCGGGCTCACGTCGGTGAGGATCGCCCGCTACGTGGCCGAGGCCCTCGACCGCGCCGGGGAGCTGGCCGATCCCCTCGACGACCGCTGGCGGGACGACCTCGGCCTGCTCGACCGGACGGCCGCACTGCGCGGGATCCACCAGCCCGCGACCCCCGAGGACGTGGAGCCGGCGCGCCGCCGCCTCGCCTTCGACGAGCTGCTCCGCCTCCAGCTCGTGGCCGCCCTCAAACGGGCCAGGATGCAGCGGGACGCCCGGGGGATCGCCCACGTGGTCCGCCGTCCCGACGGGGCACCGACCCTCGTCGACCGCTTCCTGGGGCAGCTCCCCTTCGAGCCGACGGGAGCACAGCGCCGGGCCATCGACGCCATCTGCGCCGACCTGGCCGGCGGCCTCCCCATGCACCGGCTCCTGCAGGGAGACGTGGGTGCCGGAAAGACGGTGGTGGCGTTGGCCGCCCTCCTCGTCGCCGTCCAGGGTGGGTACCAGGGGGCGCTCATGGCACCGACCGAGGTCCTGGCCGACCAGCACGCCCTCGGCATCCGCCGGATGCTGGCCGGGCTCACCGTCGCCGACCCGGGCGTGCTCGGCGGGAGCCGGCCGCCCCGGCTGGAGGTGCTCACCAGCCGCACGCCGGCGAAGGCCCGCTCGGCCATCCTCGAAGGGACCGCCGCTGGGACGGTGGACCTCCTCGTGGGGACCCACGCGTTGCTGGAGGAGTCCGTGACGTTCGCCGCGCTGGGCGTGGCCGTGATCGACGAGCAGCATCGCTTCGGCGTCGAGCAGCGGGCGGCTCTCCGGGCGAAGGGTCACGCCGCCGGCGGGCGGGGGCAGGATCCCGACCTCCTCGTCATGACGGCCACCCCCATCCCCCGGACAGCGGCCATGGTGGTCTTCGGTGATCTCGACATGACCGTCGTCGACGAACTGCCGGCGGGCCGGCTGCCGGTTGCCACCGAATGGGCGCGTACGCCTGCGGCGGCCAGGCGGGCGTGGGAACGGGTGCGCTCCGAGGTGGCCGCCGGCCGGCGGGCGTTCGTGGTCTGCCCGCTCGTCGAGGGCTCCGAGCTCACGGAGGCGACGTCGGTCACCGACGAGATGGCGAGGTTGGCGGCCGGGGAGCTGGCCGGGCTGCGGCTGGGCCTGCTCCACGGCCAGCTCCGCTCGGCAGAAAAGGAGCAGGTGATGGCCGCCTTCAGAGCCGGTTCGCTCGACGTCCTCGTGGCCACCACCGTGATCGAAGTTGGGGTCGACGTCCCGGAGGCCACGGTGATGGTCATCGAGGACGCCGACCGCTTCGGGATCGCCCAGCTCCACCAGTTGCGGGGGAGGGTCGGTCGGGGCGGAGATCCGTCGTGGTGCTACCTGCTGTCGTCGACCCGGTCGCCCGAGGCGGAGGAGCGTCTGCGTGCCCTCGAACGCAGCAACGACGGGTTCGAGCTGGCCGAGATCGATCTCTCCCAGCGCGGCG
This sequence comes from Actinomycetes bacterium, assembly GCA_021820665.1. GTDB lineage: Bacteria > Actinomycetota > Acidimicrobiia > Acidimicrobiales > RAAP-2 > JAKADK01. The sequence continues at coordinate 2,113 of JAKADK010000039.1, forward strand.
AGGGGACCATCCTGGGGGTCCGGCAGAAGGGGCGGAGCGACCTCCGGCTGGCGTCGGTCACCGGAGACGGTGACCTGGTGACGGCGGCGGCGGCGGGGGCGCGGTCCGTCGTGGCCGGTGAGCGTCGTCCGGCCACGTGGGAGCTCTTGGAGGAGGAGCTCCGGATCTTCATCGACGACGCCGACGCCGAGTTCCTGTTCAAGAGCTGATCGTCCATCCGGCAGCCGGCCGTCCCGGAGCCGGTACCCAGAGAGCTGGCCGTGCCGGAGCCGGTAGGGTATCGCGGTGCGCGTGATCGCGGGGGAGCTCCGGGGCAGGCGGCTGGCCGTGCCCGCCTCGGGAACGGTGCGCCCCACCTCGGACCGGGTCCGGGAGGCCATGTTCGACATGCTCTTCTCGCTCGGGGACGTGGAGGGGCTCCGGGTCGCCGACCTGTTCGCCGGGTCGGGCGCCCTGGGGATCGAGGCGCTGTCCCGGGGAGCGGCCTCCGTGACGTTCGTCGACAACGACGCCGGCTCGCTCGCTTCGGTCCGCCGGAACCTTGCCGCCACCGGGATGGGGGAGGCAGAGGCGTCGGGGTTGGTCTCGATCGTCCGGTCCGATGCCGTGTCGTGGTCGGCCACCACCGCCGCCCGCTTCGACCTGACCTTCTGCGACCCGCCCTACGCCTTCGCCCGGTGGGACGCGCTGCTGGCGACCCTGCCGGCCGATCTGGTGGTGATCGAGTCCGGTACCGACGTCCCCGTCCCGCCGGAGTGGGGCATCATCAGGTCGCGCCGCTACGGCGGTACGCTCGTCACCGTGGCCCGGACGACCCGGGCGGTCGAGAAAGGTGCTTCGTGAGGATCGCGCTCATTCCCGGGTCGTTCGACCCCGTGCACAACGGACACCTCGAGGTGATCGAGCGGGCGTCGCGCCTGTTCGACGAGGTGGTGGTGGCGGCCCTCCGCAACCCGCAGAAGACCGAGCCCCTGTTCAGCCTGGACGAACGGCGGGAGATGCTGGAAAAGTCGCTCGGCCACCTGGCGAACGTGCGGATCGTCTCGGTCAGCACGCTCGTGGTGGACGTCGCCCGTGACGTCGGCGCCACCGCCATCGTGAAGGGGCTCCGGGCCGTGTCGGACTTCGAGAACGAGCTCCAGATGGCGCAGATGAACAAGGAGCTCTCCGGCGTGGAGACCCTCTTCATTCCGACCAGCTCGGCCCATTCGTTCATCGCCTCGCGCCTCCTGCGCGAGGTGGCGCGCTTCCGAGGCGACGTCACCTCCTTCGTGCCCGAGGTGGTCGCCACCCGGCTCCAGGAGAAGTTCGCCGATGAGTGACGCCTTCGACGACTTCGACGAGCGCCGGGCGCTCTCGGAGGAGCACGACGCCGAGGCGTTGGTCCGCCACGCTCTCGAGCTGGTGCTGTCGGCGAAGGCGATGCCGCTCTCCGCCTCGGTCCTGGTCTCGCGGGACGAGATGGCCGAGGTGCTCCACGCCGCCCTTGAGCAGCTGCCCGAAGAGCTCCGGCAGGCGCGGTGGCTGTTGAAGGAGCGGGAGGAGTTCTTGGCGGAGAAGGAGCGGGAGGCCGAGAGCCTGCTCGACGAGGTGCGCGTCCAGGCCGAGCGCATGGTGCAGCGCACCGAGATCGTCCGCCAGGCGAACCACGCGGCCCAGCGGATCCTCGACGACGCCAACGAGGAGGCGCGCCGGCTCCGCCACGAGGCGGAGGACTATGCCGACCGGCAGCTCGCCAACTTCGAGATCGTCCTCGACCGGGTGATGAAGACCGTCCAGGCAGGGCGGGAGAAGCTCCAGGTCCTGCCCCAGGGAGATGCGCCGCCCGCGACCGACGGGTGGTCGTCGGGTCTCGAGGCGGAGGGCCCGGCGCCGGTCGGACCGGTGCAGCGTGACGAGGACGCCGAGGGCTTCTTCGACCAGGACCTCGACTGATCCGCACCTCCCAGGCCGCCGACGTGCCATCGTCCCGTTTCGCCGTCCCGGTCGCCTCCCTGCGCCGCCGGCCGGCCGGCTCCCGCCGCGTCTTCGTCCGAGGCCCGGTGGACGACCTGGCCGTCCTGGCTGTCGAGGTGCCGACCGGGGCCGACGTCGTCGTCGACCTCGTGCTCTCGTCCTATCAGGGGGGGATCGCGGCCGCCGGGTCGATCGAGGCTCCGTGGCGGGCGGAGTGCCGGCGCTGCGGAGGACGGGTCGACGGCTCCGTCCACACCGAGGTCCGGGAGCGGTTCGTCCAGAGTGACCAGGTGGGAGAGGACGAGGATGCCTATCCCCTCGACGGGGACGTCGTCGACCTGCTGCCGCTCGTGCGCGACGCCGTCATGCTGGCGCTGCCGCTCGCTCCCCTGTGTGCCGACGATTGCCGTGGGCTCTGTCCGGTGTGCGGGGCGGACCGGAACGCCGCGCCCTGTGGGTGCGAAGCGCGGCGCGATCCGCGTTGGGCCGGGCTGGACGTGCTGTCCGCGGGACCGGCCGCGGAGGAGGACACCGGAACGTAGCGATGGCTCCACGGAACGTGACGAGCCCGACGCTCATTCGACCGAGCTACTGACCGATCAGGGATGAGATCGTCCCAGCTCAGGCCGGGATCTCCGGGTGGACACCGGGTCGCGAATGTGACGTGATCACGGGTCGGATGTATTGACACCTCCCGGCGGTTGCTTCAGCGTTCGTTCGATCGGGCCGATCGCGGCCCAGCTCACCACGGGAACGAGCGGGGACCTGACGGGAGCGCCCATCGCCGGTCCACTGGGCGGGGTCCAGTCGGGCGTGCTCGTGGCCGACGAATTCTCTGTCCCCGCCGTGCAGCCCTCTGCCACCTGCCCGGGGCTCGTGGCGTTGCTCACGAGCTCTCTCGCCGGGCGCCCGCTCGCACCGGGAGCGTCATCCCTCCGATTCGACACCACCATCGTGAACGGCCTCTCCGGGGGCACCGACACCCTCTACAGCGTCCCGACCAGCGGGACGGCCGGCACGACCGCAGCGGTGATCGGGCTCAACTGGACCACACCGTCGTCCGGCGAAGGCCTGGCATTCACGAGCGGGTCGCCTGCCTCGACCGGGACGGCCCGCGTGGACTCCCGGGGATCGCTCGGGGGGTTCATCACCGTCAGCGGCACGGACAGCGACGGATCGAACCCCATCGTGGCGACGGACGGTGCCGCCCGGGGCGCGGCGCCGTTCACGGTGACCGGGAACGCCCCGGCTGGCGGGGGCCAATTCGGCTTCTGGTGGTAGCGGGAGCCGGATCCCGGTCCACGGGTGCTCCCAGAGGAGCCGGATGGGGAGCGACTGGACCCCGGGGTCGTGGGTGGCCCCGGGGTCCGGCGCGTGTACGCTGGGCTGGCCCGTGTGGCGGGTAGGGGCGTGGTACCCCTACACTGCTGCCGCCGGCCCGGCTTCCTGCCGGGTGGGGCGGACCTGGCGGAGGGCCCCGCCGGCGGGACCTACGAACGTGGAGTAATCGAACATGGCCGTCCCGAAGAAGAAGACCTCGAAGGCGAAGAGCCGGAGCCGCCGGGCCTCGAACTGGGTGCTGCGCACCCCGGCGCGCTCCGTGTGCCCACAGTGCACGGCGGCCAAGCTCCCACACGTCGTCTGCCCCCAGTGCGGCTGGTACAAGGGCAGGCAGGCCATCGACGTCGACTAGTGGCGCGTCCCGACCGGCCCGAGGGAGCCGCGTTCGCTGCTCTCCCCGTGGCGGTGGACGCGATGGGCGGCGACCGGGCGCCCGGTGAGATCGTCGCCGGTGCCCGGCGGGCCCGCGACGAGCGGGGGATCGACGTGGTCCTGGTGGGCAGGCCGGGGGAGATGGGTGATACCGGCGGGCTGCCCGAGATCCATGCCAGCGAGGTCATCGGCATGGAGGACGATCCGGCCCAGGGCGTTCGTCGCAAGAAGGACTCCTCGCTGGTGCGGGCGGCCGAGGCTGTCCGGGACGGCCGGGCTCTCGCCATGGTGTCGGCGGGCAACACGGGCGCGGCCATGGCATCGGCGCTGCTGCGGATGGGACGGCTCCCCGGCGTCGTCCGTCCGGCCATCGCCACGCCGATCCCCAATCCTGGCAGCGATCGCCCGCCCACGGTCCTCCTCGACTCCGGGGCCAACGCCGAGTGCTCCCCCCAGATGCTCGTCCAGTTCGCCCAGATGGGCGCCGTGTTCGCCCGGTGCCGGTACGGCACGTCGCGTCCTCAGGTGGCCTTGCTGTCGATCGGGGAGGAGAAGTCGAAGGGCACTCCGCTCGTGAAGGAGGCCCACGCCATGCTGGCGTCCGGGGTAGGGGGCACAGGCCTGGAGTTCACCGGTAACGTGGAGGGGAGGGACTTCTTCCACGGCGTGGTGGACGTCGTCGTCACCGACGGGTTCACCGGGAACGTGGCGCTGAAGACGATGGAGGGCTCCATGGGCTTCCTCGTGGCCGAGCTCGGCGCCGTGTTGGGCCGGGACGACGTCCGTGAGGCGGCCACGCAGCTCCTTCCCCACCTGCTGCCGCTGGCGAGCGCTCTCGACCCCGAGGGGACCGGGGGAGCCATGCTGCTCGGCGTCGACGGCGTGTGCGTCATCAGCCATGGCTCGTCGTCGGCCACCGCCATGGTCAATGCCATCACCGTGGCCCACGACCTGGCGGTCAGCGGTCTCGTCCGGGACGTGGCGGCTGCGGTGGTGGCGGACCACCATCCCACCGACCCGATCGCCGCCGACCGGACGTCTGGGCGGTAGCCCCGGGGCGACGGTGCCGGGGAGTGGGTCGTCCGAGAGCCTCGCCCGCCCCGCTCAGGTGCCGAGCAGGGCCTTGGCGATATGGGTGACCTGGATCTCGTCGGTACCGGCATAGATCTGGAAGACCTTCGCGTCCCGCGCCAGCTGTTCGACGCGGAACTCCGACATGTAGCCATTGCCTCCGAAGAGCTGGACCGCCTCCATCGCCACCTCGGAGGCGGTCTGGGCCGCATAGAGCTTCATGGCCGAGGCCTCGGCCAGGGTGAGCTGCTTGCCGGCGGCCGACAGCTCGATGTGGCGGAAGACGAGGTTGGCCACGTTCAGGCGGGCCACCTCCATCTTGGCCAGCTTGAGCTGGACGAGCTGCCGATCGCCGATCGGCTGACCCCACAGCGTCCGCTCGCGGGCGTAGTCCACCGAGAGGGCGAGGCATGCCTCGATGACCCCGAGCGCCATCGCTGCCACGCCGGCCCGCTCCTGGACGAAGTTGTCCTTCGCCGACTCGCGCCCGCCCCCGCCCGCCTCGTCCTCGGTCTCGCCGAGCAGGTGGTCCCGACCCACCCGGACGTCGGAGAGGAAGAGCTCTCCGGTGGGCGAGGAGTGCAGGCCCATCTTGGCGAAGGGCGGTGACTGGACCAGGCCCGGCGTGCCGGCGTCCAGGACGAAGGTGAGGACCTTCCGGTCGCGCACCGGCGTGTCGGAGCCGTCGTCCAGTTTGGCGTAGAACACGATGGTGTCGGCGTACGGCCCGTTGGTGATGAAGGTCTTGCTGCCGTTGAGGAGGTAGCCGTCGCCGTCGCGCCGGGCCGAGGCCAGCATGCCCCCGAGCGCGTCCGACCCCGACCCCGGCTCGGTGATGGCCCATGCACCGATCTTCTCCATGGTGGCCAGCTCGAGTCCCCATCGCTCCATCTGCGCCGGTGTGCCACGTTTCAGGACCGTGCCGGCGGCGAGGCCGATGCTCACGCCCATGGCGGTCACGATCCCCGGGCAGTAGTGACAGAGCTCGATGATCGGGATCAGGGTCATCGCCGCCGCCCCGCCGTCGCCCTGCCGGGCAGGCGCCCCGCCGTCGGTCGGCGTCTGGTGCGCACCCGCTCCGGCCAGCTCCCGGCGACGCGCCTCGAGCTGGCGGGCGAACCGGTCACGGGCCAGCTGGTCCATGCCGAACGTGGTGTAGAGCTTCCGCATGATCCCGTACGGCAGGAGATCGCCGTGCTCGAGCTCGGCGACATGGGGCTTGACCTCTTTCTCCACGAACGCCCGCACGGCGTCACGCACCATCAGCTGCTCCGCTGACCACTCGAACATCACAGGCTCCCTACCGGCCGTCTCCCTAGACGGGCCTCGCTCCGGGCTCATCGTGACACGTCCGGGACGGGCCCGGGATCATCCTCGGACAGGGTGCCGGTCTGCCTGCCGGCCGGCGCCGGTACCGGGAGAGACGTCGATCGCGGGCCGGAAGCATCGGCTGGTGCCGTACAGTCGTGGCGTGCATGTCCGGGGACCCCGATCGGTGAAGGGAACGCCCTTCGAGCGTTGGGGAGGGGAGCCGTTCTTCGTCGGCCTGGTGGACCGGTTCTACGACGGCGTGGCAGCCGACCCGGTCCTGCGGCCGCTCTACCCCGACGACCTGACCGACGCCAGGGAGCACCTGACCTGGTTCCTCATCCAGTACTGGGGCGGTCCGCCGGTCTACGGAGACGAACGTGGCCACCCGCGCCTCCGCATGCGCCATGCCCACTTCGCCATCGGGGAGGTGGAGGCGGAGGCCTGGCTCACGCACATGCGGGCGGCCGTCGACGCCTCGGGACTGGACGCCGATGGTCGAGGCGAGCTCCTGGACTACCTCACGGCGGCCGCGCACAGCCTCGTCAACACGCCCGACTGACGGTCGCTCCGGGGGTGCTGCGCTCGTGACCCCTGGGGAATGCGCCGGGCGGTCCTCCAGGGGTGGTCGGCGTCGGCGGCTGGCCGGTCCGGTATCATGCCGGGACCGGAGAGCCCGTGGGCACGGTGGGTGGCGCGTCGCCGGGGCGCGGCCGCTGTGCTCGGGGGTCGTCGCGTGGAGCCTGGCGCTCCCGTGTCCGGAGCGCCGGGCGGCCCGCCAGGCGCCCCTGTCGAAGCGAACCATGTCCCACCGAGGAAAGCAGAGAGCCGTGCCAGCAGAGACGCATATGGGCGGTGGTCCCCTCGGACGCCCGCAGGTGTTCGAGCTCATCCGCGACCAGCTCGCCGACATCCTGGAGATCGACCCGGCGGCGATCTCCGAGTCGTCGTCGTTCGCCGAGGACCTCGATGCCGACTCCCTCGCTCTCATCGAGCTCGTCGAAGCGCTCGAAGAGGAGCTCGGGGAGCGGTCGGTCGGCTTTCGGATCGACGACGAGGACCTGGAGGACTTGCGGACGGTACGGGACGCGGTCGACTACGTCCACACGAAGCTGGAGGGGGCCTGAGCGGGACGCGGACGTGGTCGCTGGTCCCCCGAGGTCCCCGGTGACCGAACTCGTGCCGGAAACCCCGACCGGTGCTCCCTCGCGCTCCCCCGTACCCAAGGGCCCGGCGGGGTCCGTGGGCCGGCTGGCGTACCGCTTCAGGCAAGGCGCGTTGCTGGACCAGGCCCTGTCCCACCGGTCGTGGTGCGCCGAGCAGGGCGGTCTCCCGTCGAACGAGCGGCTGGAGTTCCTCGGCGATGCCGTGCTCGGGCTGGTGGTCGCCGAGCACTGCTACCGCTCCCATCCGGAGCTGCCCGAAGGGGTGCTGGCGAAGGTCAGGGCGTCGGTGGTCAACGCCCGAGTGCTGGGCGAGCTGGCGAACGAGCTCCAGCTGGGTGAGCTGGTCAGGCTGGGCCGGGGCGAGGACCTGTCGGGTGGCCGGGAAAAGGAGTCGATCCTGGCGGACACGCTCGAAGCGGTGTTCGGGGCCATCTACCTCGACGGTGGGTTCGAGCCGGCCCGCCGGGTCATCCTCGAGCTGTTGCGGGAGCGCATCGAGGAGGCCACCGAGCAGCCCGGCCGGACCGACCACAAGAGCCGGCTCCAGGAGCTGGCGGTGCACCTCGGTCTGGGCGTGCCCCGGTACGAGGTGGTGGGCAGGGGCCCCGACCACGACCGCCGGTACTCGGCCACGGTGTACGTTGCAGGTGCTCGGCTCGGCGGGGGTGACGGGCGATCGAAGAAGGACGCAGAGCAGGAGGCAGCTCGATCGGCCATCCGGGTCCTGCACGACGAGAAGGGCGGGGGGGATGCCTGAGCTTCCCGAAGTGGAGACCATCCGGCGCGACCTGCAGGGCGAGGTCGTCGGGAAGAAGATCAAGTCCGTGGAGGTGCGCAACGGACGGACGGTCCGCCGGCACCCGAGCGCCAAGCACTTCCGGGCCCGCCTGGAGGGACGGACCGTGAAGTCGGTGGGCCGTGCCGGGAAGTACCTGCTTTTCGGACTGGACAACGGTGAGACCCTCGTGGTGCATCTGGGGATGAGCGGCCAGCTCCAACGGGCCAAGAGCCTGAAGGAGCCGAAGGCTCCCCATACCCAGGTGGTCGTGACGTTCACCCAGGGTGGCCAGCTCCGCTTCGTCGATCCGCGGACGTTCGGCGAGCTGTTCGTCTCGGCGACGACGGAGGGGGGGGCGCACGTCCCCGAGCTGGCCCACCTGGGGTTCGATCCCCTGGAGGACGTGATGAGCTGGGATCGGTTCTGGGTGCTCCTCGCCTCCCGGAAGATGCGTCTGAAGTCGCTGCTCATGGACCAGGAGTTCGTGGCCGGCATCGGCAACATCTACGCAGACGAGATCCTCTTCGCCGCCGGCCTGCGCTACGACCGGATGTCCGACGCCCTGTCGGCCCAGGAGGTCCGCCGGTTGTACCGGGCGATGGTGGAGACGCTGGCCGACGCGGTCAAGCACCGGGGCTCGTCGCTCGCCGACGAGCAGTACCGTGACCTCTTCGGGGAGATCGGCGACTACCAGGGCCAACACCAGGTCTACGATCGGGAGGGGAAGGCGTGTCGGCGGTGTCGCGCCACCGTCGTCCGGGTGAAGTCGGGCGGTCGGTCGACCTACCTCTGCGAGCACTGCCAGGTGTGAGCCGGGAACTGAGAGGCGGGCGCCGCCCCGGACCCACGCCGGCGCCCGGTAGGGTGAGCGACCGGTGTTCCTGAAGGCGCTCTCCATCAAGGGGTTCAAATCGTTCGCCGATCCGGCCGTGCTCGAGCTCGAGCCCGGGATCACCGTGGTCGTCGGTCCCAACGGCAGCGGGAAGTCCAACGTCGTCGACGCCGTGGCCTGGGTGCTGGGCGCCCAGGGTCCGCGCGCGGTGCGCTCGGCGAAGATGGAGGACGTCATCTTCGCGGGGACGGCCTCCCGGCCGGCGCTGGGGCGGGCGGAGGTGAGCCTCACCATCGACAACAGCTCGGGGAAGCTCCCGACCGACCTCGCCGAGATCACCATTACCCGCACCCTGTTCCGGTCGGGGGAGAGCGAGTACGCCATCAACGGCGCCCCGTGTCGCCTCCTCGACGTCCAAGAGCTCCTGTCGGACACCGGAGTCGGTCGCCAGCAGCACGTGATCATCTCCCAGGGTCAGTTGGATGCCATCTTGAACGCCCGTCCCGAAGACCGCCGGGCGGTGATCGAGGAGGCGGCCGGGGTGCTGAAGTTCCGCCGCCGACGGGAGCGGTCGGAACGCCGCCTGGCGGCCACCGAGGAGAACCTGGAGCGCCTCTACGACCTCGTGCGAGAGGTGAAGCGCCAGATCCGGCCGCTCGAACGGCAGGCGGCGGCGGCGAGCTCGCACGCCTCGCTCGCAGACGAGCTGCGCCTGCTCCGAGTCCATCTCGCCGGACTGGACCTCGCCCGCCTGGAGGAGCGGTGCTCGGAGGGGACGAAGGCAGCCGTCGCCCTGCGGGCGACGGAGGGTTCCCTCCGGGCCTCGCTCGCCGAGCTGGACGATGCCACCAGCCGGACCACTGATGCGCTCTCGGCGCAGCGGGAGGCGGACATGGCTTCGGCGCTGGGTCGGGTGGAGGGTATGGTCGAGCGGTCCCGGGGCCTGGCCGGCGTGCTCCGGGAGCGCCGGCGGGGCCTGGAGCGGGCGATCGACGCCGCCGCCGACGTCGACGTCGTGTCCACCCTGGAAGCCGAGGGCGCCCGGTTGGCTGACGAGCTGGAGGCGGCATCGTCGGCGATCGAGGAGGGGGAGCCGGAGCGCCAGCGGCTGGCCCAGGCCGAGCAGGTGCTCGCCGCCGAGCTCGAAGCAGCCCGGAAGGGCGCCGGCGGGTCCGAGACGATGCGGGCGGCCGAGGAGGCGGTCACGGTGGCCCGGACACAGGTGGTGTCACTGCGCGCCGGCCTGGAACGCGACCGACGGGCCCTCGACCAGGTCGCCGTCCGCCAGGCGTCGCTCGCCCGTCGCATCGAGGCGTGCGTGAAGGAGGAGGGCGAGTCGTCGGAGCGTCTGGCCGGCACGGAGCGGGCCCGTGCCGCGCTGCAACAGGCGGTGGCGGCGACGGAGGCGGCCCACCGGGCAGCGGTGGGCCGGTTGGAGGGGGCGGAAGAGACGTTGCGCCAAGCCGAGCAGGAGCACCACCGCTCCGTGGCCCGGGTCGACGCGCTCTCCCGGGTGCTCGACGAGGCTCGCGGCGCTGCCGGCGCCGAGCTGCTCGCCGGTGTGGACGGGGTGGTCGGGACGCTTCTCGACCTCATCGAGGTGGATGCCGGGTGGGAGGACGCGTTCGAGGCGGCGGCCGGCGCCTCTCTGGCCGCGGTTGTCGTCTCCGGGGACGATGCCGCACGCGCCGCTCTGGCGACGCTGCGGAAGGGTGAGGCGTCCGGTGCCGTCCTGGCGCTGACGCGCCGGCTGCCGCCCCGTCGCCCGGACCCGGTCCGGGTGGCCCCGGTCGGCGCCGGTGAACCGGTTCGCCGGCATGTCCGGCCCCGGATGGATCGCACCTCCCCGGAGGGGCTCGACGCCCTGCTGGACCGCGTGCTCCAAGACGCCCTGTGCTGCGACGGTGGCTGGTCCGCCGCCATCGATCTGGCGCTCGCTCGCCCCGAGCTGGTGGTCGTGACGAGAGAAGGGGACCGTTTTTCGGCGACCGGGTGGCGAGTGCGGGCCGCTGGTGGGGTGGTCACCGCCGCGCTCGTCGAGGAAGCCCGGGAGCGAGCGGAGCGGGCCGGCGCGGAGGCCGCGGCCGCGGCCGAGGAGCGAGCCGCGGCCAGGCGACAGGTGGAAGAGACGCGGGCGGCGGCAGCCGAGGCGTCGCGCCGGGACGATCGCAACGAGTCGGCGCACGGCGCCGCCCGGGGCGCCCTCCAGCGGATCGCCGACGAGCGGGCCGGGCTGGCGGCCGAGCTCGAGGACGTGGAGCGGGAGCGGGACGAGCTGGAGTCCCGCGTGGCGGGCGACCGGGCCGCGGTGGCGTCGCTCGAGGCGGAGCTGCCGGAGCTCGAGGCCCGTCGCCAGCAGCTGGCGGAGATCGAGGAACGGGCGGAACGGACGCGCACGGAGATCGAGCGGCGCCTGGCGGAGGCGGCGAGAGCCCGTAAGGAGCTCGATGTCCGTCTGGCGGCGGCGGCGGAGCGCCGGCGCGTCCTGGCCGACCGGCTGATGGAGGTCGAGCGCCGCCTGGAGGGGCATGCCGGCGAGCGGCTCCAGGCGGCGGAGCGCCGGCGCCGTCTCGAGGCGGACGCCCGGGCCGTCGACCGGCTGGCGGCCGTTGTGGCCGACGCCCATGGTCGCCTGACCGCCTTGTTGGAGGAGCTCCGTGCCCGGCACCGGGCCGAGGTCGAGGCGGCGAGAGCCGGTGGCGCCCGGCTGGAGAGCCTGCGCCGGGAGCGGGCGGCGGCGGAGCACGAGCTGGCGGCGGTGCGGAGCCGGCTCCAGCGGCTCGAGCTCGATCTGGCCGAGGCCACGATCCGGAGGGACGGGATCGTCGAGGTCCTCGAGCGCGAGCTCGGCTGCAGCCCCGAGGAGGCTCGCCTGGCCCCGCCCCCTGACCTGGCGCCCGGGGTCGAGCCGGCGGCCCGGATGGCAGAGATCGAGGCCCGGATCGCGGCGCTGGGCCCGGTCAACCCACTGGCGGTGGAGGAGCTCTCCGAGCTGTCGGAACGTCATCACTTCCTGGAGACCCAGGTGGACGACGTCCGGCGGGCCAGGCGCGAGCTCCAGCACGGGATCCGGACCCTGGACGAGGAGATCATGTCGGTGTTCGATGCCGCCTTCGCCGACGTGAACGAGCACTTCTCCACCTTGGTGTCGTCGCTGTTCCCCGGCGGCACCGGGCGGCTCTCGCTCACCGACCCGGAGCACCTGCTCGACACCGGCATCGAGGTGGAGGTCCGCCCGGCGGGCCGGAATGTCCGGCGGCTGTCGCTCCTGTCGGGAGGGGAGCGGTCTCTCGTCGCCCTGGCGTTCCTCTTCGCCGTGTTCCGGAGCCGTCCGTCGCCGTTCTACCTCATGGACGAGGTGGAGGCCGCCCTCGACGACGTCAACCTCCACCGGTTCCTCGGGCTCGTCCAGGAATTCCGGGCCGAAGCGCAGCTCATCATCGTGAGCCACCAGAAGCGGACGATGGAGGCGGGCGACGCTCTCTACGGCGTCACCATGGCCCCGGGAGGGTCGTCGAAGGTCGTCAGCCAGAAGGTTCGTCACCCGTCGGCCACAGAAGAGGGCCGGGAGAGGGAAGACGGCGCTGCTACCGTGCCGGTCGATGGGGCCGGCCCGGTCGCTCCGGCCGAGCGATTGGGGTCGTCACGGTGATCCCGGTGATCCCCTCGTCCGCGACGGTCTCCCTCCTGCTCGCCGCCCCGGTCATCGCCGTCCTCGTCGTGGTGGCGGGCGGCGTCACGGCCATCTCCCTCCGCTCCCGCCGCCGGCCCCCGGCACCGCCCGCTTCCGAGACCCCAGCCGCACCCGGGGCCAAGACGCCACCGGAGCCGTCGAAGGCGCCGGTGCCACCGCCGGCGGCCACGCCCACCCCGCCGGTTAGATCCACGCCCACCGTCCCGGAGACGGCCACGCCCACCCCGCCGGCGCCGGTTAGATCCACGCCCACCCCGGCGGAGACGGTTAGATCCACGCCCACCCCGGCGGAGACGGTTAGATCCACGCCCACCCCGGCGGAGACGGTGGCTCCGCCCGAGCCCGAGGCGGCCCGGCCGACGTTCCGGGGTCGCCTCGGCAAGGCGCGAGGCCTTCTCGCCGGCTACCTGGGCGCCGTCCGCTCCGGGGACCGGATCGACGCGACGACGTGGGACGAGCTGGAAGAGGCGCTGATCCGGGCCGACGTGGGGGTGCGGTCGACCGATGCCCTCCTGGGCATGTTGCGCGGCCGGGTGAAGGCGGGTGAGATCTCGAGTGCCGGGGGGCTCGTCGACGCGCTCCAGGCCTCCCTGGTGGAGATCCTGGCCTCTCCCGCCGCCGGGCTGGCGCCCGTCGGTCCGGGCACCGCGTCTGGCGAGCCCGGTCCGGACCGCACCGTCGACGTCTGGCTGTTCGTCGGGGTGAACGGGGTGGGCAAGACGACCACCGTGGGCAAGGTGGCGACCCGCCTGACCCGACAGGGGGCACGCGTCACCCTGGCCGCCGCCGACACCTTCCGGGCCGCCGCCGCCGAGCAGCTCACGACGTGGGCGTCGAGGGCCGGGGCCGACATCGTACGAGGCAACGAGGGCGGAGACCCGAGCGCCGTGGTGTTCGACGCCGTGCAACGGGCGGGGGCGCGGGGCCATGACGTGGTGCTGGCTGACACCGCCGGTCGCCTCCACAACAAGGTCAACCTGGTCGAGGAGCTGAAGAAGGTCCGGCGGATCGCCGACCGGCCGCCCGGGAGGGTGACCGAGGTGCTCCTCGTGCTCGATGCGACCACGGGACAGAACGGGTTGGCCCAGGCCAAGGTGTTCTCCGAGGCGGTGGAGGTGTCGGGCGTGGTGCTGACCAAGCTGGACGGGACGGCGAAGGGTGGGATCGTGGTCGCCATCCAGCGGGAGCTGGGGGTGCCGGTGAAGCTGGTCGGCCTGGGCGAGGGAGCAGAGGACCTGGTCGACTTCCAGCCGGAGGCGTTCGTCGAGGCGCTCTTCGACCCGGCGGGATGACCGCCGACGTGCACCCGGCGGAGGTGGCCATCCCGTATCGGTGGGGGGACGGGCACCGACACCGCTGCCGGCACCGATTCCAGTACCGGCGGGACGGCGTACGTGCCCGGTCCCTGTAACGTGGGCATCCGATGTTCGAGAGCCTGACCGACCGCTTCGAAGGCATCCTCTCCCGGTTGAAGAGCCGGGGGAGGTTGTCGGACGCGGATGTCGACGAGATCCTGGCCGAGATCCGTGTAGCGCTGCTGGAGGCCGACGTCGAGCTTGGCGTCGTGCGGACCTTCACCGCCGGGGTGCGGGCGCGTTGCGTCGGCCTCGAGCTCTCGCAGAGCCTGAGCCCGGGCCAGCAGGTCATCAAGGCGGTCAACGAGGAGCTCACCTCCATTCTCGGCGGGGAGACGCTCCGGATCACGTACGCCGGCCGGCCCCCCACCGTCGTCCTCCTCGCCGGCCTGCAGGGTTCGGGCAAGACCACCACGGCGGCGAAGCTGGCGCAGTGGTTCAAGCGTCAGGGGCGGAACCCGCTCCTGGTGGGTGCCGACCTCCAGCGGCCGGCCGCGGTCGAGCAGCTCCGGATCCTCGGCGCGCAGGCCCAGGTGTCCGTGTTCAGCGAGCCCACCGATCCGGTCGCCGTGTCGGTCGCCGGTCTCGAGGAGGCCAGGAGGCTCGGACGCGACGTGCTGATCGTCGACACGGCCGGCCGGCTCGCCGTCGACGAGGAGCTGATGGAAGAGGTGCGAAGCATCTCGGCTGCCGTCGAGCCTCACTACACGTTCCTGGTCATCGATGCCATGACCGGCCAGGACGCGGTGGCGACGGCCTCGGCCTTCCACGACGCCCTCTCCCTCGACGGCGTGGTGTTGACGAAGCTCGACGGCGATGCTCGCGGCGGGGCGGCACTGTCGGTGAAAGAGGTGGTGGGAAGGCCCATCGCCTTCGCTTCCACCGGGGAGAAGCTGGCGGACTTCGACCTGTTCCACCCGGACCGCATGGCTGATCGCATTCTCGGCATGGGGGACGTCCTCTCCCTCATCGAGCAGGCGGAACGGACGTTCGACGAGGGTGTGGCGGTCAAGGGCGCTTCGGCCATCCTGTCGGGCAGGTTCACCCTGGAGGACTTCTTGGAGCAGCTCCAGCAGGTGAAGAAGATGGGCCCGGTCTCGGGGATGCTGGGCATGCTGCCGGGCGTGTCGAAGGACGTGCGGCAGGCGTCGTCGATGGTCGACGACCGGCAGGTGAGCCAGATCGAGGCCATCATCCGCTCGATGACGCCGGCGGAGCGGGCCGACCCTTCGGTCATCGACGGTTCGAGGCGGGTCCGCATCGCCAGGGGTAGCGGCACGACCACGACGGAGGTCAACGCCCTGCTGAAGCAGTTCAAGGAGATGCAGAAGCTGATGAAAGGCTTCAACAAGGGGGGCCTCGGTGGCGCCATGAGCGGGCTCGGCGGGCTGTTCGGGAAGGGCGGGGTCTCCCCGAGGCAGCTGGCGGAGCTGGGCGCCATGGGCGGCGGCGTCGACGGAGGTGCGGCCGGTGGGCTGTCCGCTCTCGGCGGGGCACCGGCGGCCGTCCCCCCGGCCGGCCGTGGCGCCGGGAAAGGCAAACCGCCGGGAAAGGGCAAGAAGCGCAAGGGCGGCGGCAGGGTCACCCCGAAGGCTCGCTGAGCGTCGAAGGGCTTTCGGGACACTGGTGCCGGGGGTGCCGAGGGGCGGCCCGGCACCCGCCGGCACCCGCCGGAGCCCGGCGGACCCCGGTGGACCCCGGTGGCGCGGCGGAGCCCCAGATGGTGCGAGACTGTGTGCCGCCGGTACGAGAACCAGAGGAGTGCAACGTGGCAGTCAAGCTCCGCCTTGTGCGGATGGGTAAGAAGAAGCAGCCGACGTATCGGCTGGTGGCGGCGGACAGCCGCTCGCCCCGGAACGGTCGGTTCATCGAGATCCTGGGGACCTACGCGCCCCGCGGACGCTCGCTGGCCGAGCCGGACGCGGTCGTGGAGATCGACAACGCCAAGGCGGTGAGGTGGCTCTCCCAGGGCGCCCAGCCCACCGAGCGTGTGGAGAAGCTGTTGCGGCAGTCGGGAGCCCTCGATGACCTGGCGGCGGCCAAGGCGGCCAGGTGACCGAAGAGGAGGGCCTCCTCGCTGACGAGGTGGACAACGCGGGCAACGAAGCCGACGACGGGCACGGGGCCGGCAGCGGCCCGGACGGTGACATCGGGAACCGGATCGACGGGGGCGCGGCGGCTGCCGTGACGGGCTACGTCGTACGTGCTCTCGCCACGGACCCGGACGCGGTCACGATCGACACCGAGGAGCGGGGGCGGACCGTCCGCTTCAGCGTGCGGGTCGCGCCCGAGGACATGGGCCGGGTGATCGGCCGGCGCGGGCGGGTCGCTCAGGCGATCCGGACGGTGGTGGCCGCCGCCGCCGCCCGCGACGGGAGGCAGGCCACTGTCGACATCGTCGACGACTGAGGGTCGTCGTCGGCCGATGGACGCCGATCCGGGTTCCGGGAGTGTTCCGGAGCCGGGGTCGGCCCGGGAACCGTCGCCGGAGCGGGAGCCATCGCCGGAGCGGGAGCCGGGTGGGTTGCTCGAGGTCGGGCGTGTGGTCAAGCCGCACGCTCTGCGGGGCGAGGTCGTGGTCGAGCTGCTCACCAACCGGGACGACCGGCTGGCCGCCGGGACGGTGCTCACCGACCGGGGCGGCGGAGCGCTGGTGGTGGAGACGTCGTCGCCGCACCATCACCGTTGGATCGTGCGGTTCGAGGGCGTGGGCACGATCGACGCCGCCGAGCAGTTGCGGGGCGAGACGCTCTTCGCCGCACCGAAGGCCGAGGCGGGGACCCTCTGGGTCCACGAGCTGATCGGTGCCGAGGTCGTGGAGGTCTCCGGCACGCACCGCGGCACCGTCGAGTCCGTCCAGGCCAACCCGGCCAGCGACCTGCTCGTCCTCTCCGGAGGCGGCCTCGTGCCGTTGCGGTTCGTCGTCGGTCACGAGCCGGGCGTCCGGGTGGTCATCGACCCGCCGGACGGGCTCTTCGAGCTGGACTAGAGACCCGTCCGTGCGCGTCGAGGTGTTCACCATCTTCCCGGACGTGCTGGCGGCCTATGCGGGCGCCTCGATCCTGGGACGAGCCAGGGACCACGGCCACCTCGACTTCCGGGTCCACGATCTGCGGGACGGGGCGGAGGATCCCCGGCGATCGGTCGACGACGCTCCTTTCGGTGGCGGAGCGGGCATGGTGCTGGCGCCCGGCCCGCTGTTCGCCTCGGTGGAGCGGGTGGAGGCCGCTCCGGACGGTCTCGCCCGGCCGCTGTACCTGCTCTCGCCGTCCGGTGTCCGCTTCGACCAGCGCCGGGCCGAGGAGCTGGCGGCGGGGACGGGGTTCTCGCTCCTGTGCGGGCGCTACGAAGGTGTGGACCAGCGGGTGGCCGACCACCTGGTTGACGGGGCGCTCTCGGTCGGCGACTTCGTGCTCGCCGGTGGGGAGCTGGCGGCGCTTGCCGTCGTGGAGGCGGTGGCCCGTCTCCTTCCCGGTGTGCTCGGCAACGCCTGCTCGGCCGGCGACGAGAGCTTCGTGGACGGACTGCTCGAGTACCCCCAGTACACGAGGCCTGCCGATTTCAGGGGGTGGCGGGTGCCGGAGGTCCTGCGCTCCGGCGACCACGCGAGGATCGACCGGTGGCGGCGGGCCCAGGCCATCTCCAGGACACTGGAGCGCCGCCCCGACCTGATCGAGCAACGCGGTGGGCTGCGACCGGAGGAGGTCGCGCTCCTCGCCGAGGCCGGAGAGGCAGGGAAGGTGCATGGAGCCGAGCAACACGGCTAGCATGGGCAGGCCCGACCGGGTCCGTCGTGCCTGTCGCGTGCCGGGGCCGTCTGCCGGCTCTCGAGAGCCGGCGGGTGACCGGTGGGGCAGCCGCCGAGCGATTTCTGGAGAACCGCGCCATGAACCCCACCGACATCATCGACCGGGACAGTCTCCGAGACGACGTCCCCGACTTTCGTCCGGGCGACACCGTCAAGGTCCACGTCCGAGTGGTGGAGGGCAATCGGGAGCGGGTGCAGGTCTTCCAGGGGGCGGTCGTCCGGCGGCAGGGCACCGGCGTGCGGGAGACGTTCACCGTCCGCAAGGTCAGCTTCGGTGTCGGTGTGGAGCGGACCTTCCCGGTCCACTCGCCCATCATCGCCAAGACGGAGGTGGTCTCCCTCGGCGACGTCCGGCGGGCGAAGCTCTACTACCTGCGGGACCGCCACGGCAAGGCAGCCAAGATCAAGGAACGCCGGACCGCCCGCCTGTGACGGTCGCTCGACCGGTCCGGTCGGCCTGAAGCGATGAGCGAAGAGGACCTCGAGCGCTACGAGTCGGAGATCGAGCTGGCGCTGGTACAGGAGTACCGGGCGGTGCTGCCGATGTTCGCCTACGTGGTGGAGACCGAACGCCGGTTCTATCTGGCCAACGAGGTGGAGGTCCAGACCCTGACGGCGTCGGCGCCGGCGTGCATCGAGGTACGGCTCCGCGACGCCTGGGTCTGGGACATGTACCGGCCCGCCCGCTTCGTGCCCTCCGTGCGGATCCTCACCTTCCGGGACGTCAACATCGAGCGGCTCCCCGAGCGGGAATTCGGTGGATGACAGGGTAGATCCGGCAGCACCGGAGCCCGGGGGGGCCACGCCGGGCTCCGACGGGGCGGCGTGCGAGCCTGGCCGGGTGGTCCCGGAGGCCGGTTGGGCGATGCCGTCGACGCTCGGGGAGGCGGGGGAGCAGCTGGCGGCTCGATGGTACGAGTCGAGGGGGTACGAGGTGCTGGAACGCAACTGGCGACGCAGGGAGGGAGAGGTCGACCTCATCGTCCGTGAGGGTCGGACCGTCGTCTTTGTCGAGGTGAAGGCCCGTTCGAGCGCACGCTATGGCGACGGTGTCGAGGCGGTGCTCCCGGCCAAGCAGCGGCGGATCCGGCGTCTGGCCGACCGCTGGCTGGCGGAGCTGACACCGGCGGCGGCCCGGTCCCGGGTCACCGTCCGGTTCGACGTGGTCTCCATCACGGCCGGTCGGATCTCGGTGGTCGAGGCCGCGTTCTGAGCGGCCTGCCCCTCGCTGCCTTTCGGCTGGGCCCGCGGTAGTGGTGAACGGAGCGGTCGACTGGGTGGTCAACGGAGCGGTCGACTGGGTGGTCAACTGGGTGGTCAACGGGCCAGCCACACAGGCTCGTGGGCCCCGATGCGAGCCGGTGGCAGTGTCCAGCGGGTGGGCGTCTCGGACATGTGGACCGCAGGCGTGAGATAGCGGATGGTGCCGAAGTCGTCGGTGTCCATCACGGCGGTGAAGGGCTCGACGTCGCCGAGGTGTGCGGCGGCGGCGTCATTGCCGTCGCCCAGCCTCTGGTACCACATGCACGTCTGGCAGAGCGACACCTGCACGTGCCACGACCCGCCTTCGGTGGCCCGGCGGGCCAGCGCCATCATCGCCCCGTACGCGGCGAGGAAACCCGTGCTGTAGTCGTTCACCGCCGCCGGGGCGAGGCGAGGGACGCCGTCGGGCCCGTCGCGCCCTTCCCGGTAGGACATGCCCGTCGCCGCCTGGCCGAGCTGCTCCCAGCCCGGCCGGTGCGCCCACGGGCCGACGTGGCCGTAGCAGTTCTCCGAGACGTACACGATGCCGGGCCGCACGGTGGCGACCTGCGCCGGCGACAGGCCACGACGATCGAGCGAGCCCAGCCGGTAGCCCTGCGAGAAGACGTCGGCGCCGGCGATGAGCCCGACGAGCGTGGCCGCCTGCTCGGGGTCGTCGAGGTCGAGTGCAGCCTGGCGCTTGCCGATGCCCGTCTCCATCTCGAAGGGTCCGCCACCCTCCAGGTGGGGAGCGCTCACGTGGAGGACATCAGCCCCGTGCTCGGCGAGCGTCTTGGCACAGGTGGGACCGGCGAGGACCCGGGTGAGATCGAGGACCCGCACCCCGGCCGTGGGCCGGTCTCCGTCAGGGAGCGCAATGGGGGGCGCGTCAGCGATCTTCGTGACGGTCACGGCCGGCAGCCCGGCGATGGCTCGTCCCTGGGGGTGCGCGGCCCACTCCTCCTTGGAACGGACCACGCCCCCACAGATCCGGCGGGCGACGAAGGCGGCTTCCAGCTCGAACGCGTCACGACCGGCGACGGCGGCGTCGATCTCCTCGGTGGTCGCCGACTCGTCGAGCCCGAGCTCATCGAGGACGGACGGTGTGTCGTGGAAAGAGCCGTGGAGCTGCACGAAACGGCGGCCGCGGGCGGCCACGATCCGGGTGATCCGCAGCCGAGCGGACGTCCCGGTGCGGGCGGCCAGCGATTCGAGGGTCTGCTCTGGCTCCGAGACGGGACGGGCGTACTGGTAGGAGCGCAAGCTCGCTGCCGCGTGCCGGGCGTCCACGACGACGCGCTGGAGCCGGCCGGTGCGCAATCGCCACAGCTCTGCCGCGGCCAACCCGGTGAGCAGACGAGCCGCTGCCGCTCCGGTGCCGAGGTAGTGGGGCGACGCCAGGATCGGCTCGTCGCCGATCACCTCGAAGTCCGCCCCGGCGGGAAGGGAGAGGCCTGCGAGCGTCACGGCCCGTTCGATGTCTGCGTGGTCCATAGGACACCCCCTCGATTGGTGCTCCCAATCCTCCCAGATGTCCTCGTGGCCCGAACAGGTCGGCCAGCCTGGCCCGAACGGGCAGTTCCCCGGTCGTGCCCCTCGATGGGTCCCGCCCCGGGTGGTGTCGTTGTGCATCCAGGGCCGCGGGCCCGAGCTGTCGTTCCCTCGAACCCGGTAGCCTCGGGATGGTGGCCGACAAGCCGGGGGAGCAGGTGGAGGGGCTCGATCCGGGAGAAACGGAGCCGGCGGAGGGGCTCGAAGCGCTGGAGGTGCGCTACAGCGAGCACGTCGAGCTGCGCCCGGGGCTGTGGCACCTCGAGCTGTTCGGACGGTCCGGTCTCCTCACCGTGCTGTGGCACGGCCCGCTCGACGCCCCGACCGCCGTCGTCACCTGTGGCGGGGCGGTCGGAAGCCTGCTCGGGCCGGCCCGCGCCCTCTTCCACCGGCTCGGGGAAGCCTGGGCCGACATGGGCATCGCGACGCTCCGGGTCGGCTATCGCCGGCCCGGCGACCTCGACCGCTGCACCACCGACGCGGTCGCCGCCGTCGACCTGGCCTTGATGCAGGGGGCCGACCGGGTGGTGATCATCGGGCACTCCTTCGGCGGGGCGGTGGCGGTGAGGGCGGCTGCCGTCCGTCGGGCGTCAGCCGCCGGGGTCGTCGCTCTCTCGACCCAGGCCGGAGGGACGGAGCCCGCCGAAGAGCTCGACGGCTGCCCGATGCTCCTCGTCCATGGCGGCTCCGACCAGGTCCTCTCCCCGGCCGCCAGCGAGCTTGTCCGCATGCTCGCACCCCACGCCGAGCTGCTCATCCTGCCGAACGCCGGCCACGGCCTCCAGGAGGTGGCGGACGAGGTGTTCGACCGGCTGTGCACCTGGGTGCCCGCCGCGCTGGCGGGCGTCAGCGACCGGTGAAGTCGGGTGCCCGGCGCTCGCGGAAGCTGGCGGCCGACTCGGCGACGTCTCCGGGCGCCCGCCGGGCGAACTCCAGGCCGGCACTCTCGTAACGGAGGGACTCGGTCAGCACTGCGTCGACGTTGTGCTGCAGCACCCGCTTCGCGGAGCGAACCGCCAGCGGTGGCCACCGGGTGATCTGCGCCGCCAGCGTTAGGGCTGCGTCGAGCACCTCGTCCCCACCGACCAGGCGATCGAGGAGGCCCAGCCGGAACGCCTCTTCGGCACCGACGTCCCGGCTGGTGAACACCAGGTCGCAGGCCCGGGAGTAGCCGAGGATCCGGGTGAGGAAGTAGCTCATGCCGGAGTCGGGGCTCAGGCTCCGCTCGGCGAACATCGTCCGGAACCGGGTGGCCGGCCCGCCGACCCGCAGGTCGCAGGCCAGGGCGAGGCTCATCCCCGCGCCGACGGCGACCCCGTTCACGGCGGCGATCGTCGGTTTGTCGATGCCGTGGAGCGCCAGGGCCTGGCGCCCGACCCAGCCCCACTCGTCCAGCCGCTCGTTCTGGCTGAGCTCGCGCTCCCCGCCCGGCCGCCCTCGGGACAGGTCGGCGCCCGAGCAGAACCCCCGACCTTCGCCGGTGACCACGAGGGCGCGGATCTCGTCGTCGTTGCGCACGTCGTCGGCCAGCCTGAGGATGTCGTCGCGCAGCTCGGCGTCGAGGGCGTTGAGCACCTCGGGGCGATCCAGCGTCGCCACGGCGACGCGATCACGCACCTCGAACCGGATGTGCGCGTACGTCGACCGGGAGTCCCCCACGGACGCATCCTCACAGTTGGCGGCGCGTGGCGTCAACAGGCCGGAGCTCCCGTCTGGGAAGCGCACCACGGCGGGAGCCCCAGGCAATGACAGGGCAACGGCGGCCCGGGGTAACGCCAACAGCGCATGGTGCCGGCGGGTTCCGGGTTGCCGGACCGTCGCCGCAGCCTCAGCGGCGCGGTCTGCCCTCCCGTGGCCGGCAGAGGAGGTCGGCCACCACACCGAACATCGCCCGGAGCTCTGCGTCGCCTGCCAGGTCGAGCATGCAGGAGTGCTCGTAGTACCGGCTCAGGTCCAGGCCGACGCCGATCCCGAGAATCTCCGCGGTGCCCCGCTCCTGCTCGCCTGCCACCACCTCCCGGAGGTGGGCGTCGAGCAGGTCGGGGTCGTTGGCCAGCACGGTCGCGCTGTCCATCGGGCTCCCGTCCGACACGACGGCAACGATCCGGCGGCGGGCGTCGATGGCCCCGGACCGACGGAGAGCCCAGGCGACGGCCTCGCCGTCGATGCCTTCCCGGTAGAGGTCGGGATGGAGCAACGCGGCGATGCCGGGCCGCGCCTGGCGCCAGGACGCGGCCGCGTCCTTGAAGACCAGGTGCCTGAGCTCGTTCAGCCGTCCGGGCCGGGCCGGCCGTCCTGCCCGGAGCCAGTCGCGATGGGCGCGGCCCCCGCTCCAAGCCCCCGTGGTGAAGCCGAGGATCTCGTTGGACACGCCCGCCTGCTCCAGGGCTCGGGAGAAGACGTCCATGAGGAGCGCGATCGCCGGACCGTGCGCCCGCATCGATCCCGAGCAGTCGAGCAGGAACGTGACCGATGCGTGGGCTGCATGTTGGACGTGCTCGACCCGGAACAGGCGTCGGAGGTCGGGGTCGCTGATCAGCTGGGCCAGCCGATGTCCGTCGATGTGGCCCGCCTCCTGGTCCACCTCCCACCCGGCCAGGCTGGGTTCCCCCAGCTGGTCGGCCAGGCGCCGGGCGAGGCGGCCGGCGTTGACCCCGAGCCGCGCGACGCTCCGGTCGAGCTCGGCCCGGTACTGCCTGGCGAGCTCCGGGCGGACCGCCCCCGCGGCACGCTCCTCGCGGTCGTAGGCGGTGGTGAAGACCGTGTAGGTGACCGCGCCGGCCGGTCGGGTCCCGTCCGGGCCCGTGCCCGTGCCAGCGTCTCGGGTGCCACCGAGGTCGTCGCCCCCAAGGCCCCGCCACAGGAGCGCGTGCCAGTGCGCGGCCTCGTCACCGCCGCGCACACGGGCTCCACCACCAGGGGAGGCCTGTGTCTCGTGGAGCACGGTGGCCACGGCATGGGCGATGGCGAGCGCATGGACCGCGTAGGCCCGTTGGTCGTCCCGGTGCCTTCGGAGCCCGGCCAGGTCGGACCCGATCACCGGAGCGAGGGAGAACCGCGTGCTCTCGATCGCGTCCTCGGTCTCGTGCACGACAGGACGCCCGGTGATCCGGGCTCGGCAGACCTGAGCCACGGTGTAGACGAAGAGGCCACTGGCCGTGTCGGTCAGACCCGAGTGGTGGAAGGCGAGGGACCACTGCCGGTGACGGTGGTCCAGGTTGGCGGCGACTCCGACCATCGACGGGTCGGCGAGGGACTCCACCCGGTACTGCTCGAGGAGGTCGAAGAGGAGCCGGGCCATCGGGTCGGCCGGGCAGAGCTGTTCGTGGAGACGAAGGTCGCAGTGCTGGAGCCGGAGCGCGACGCCGTCGGCCGCACCTCGGAACGAGGCCAGGTCGTCACCGGCAGCGGGGTGGAGGTGCGGGGCGGGGAGGGGCACGCGGGCACCCCGCCGGCGGAGCTCCCCCTCGTGCCAGGCGACCTGGGGGTCACCGCTGACGGCGCGGATGGCGGCGGCGAGGAGGTCGTCGAGGCGTCGTCGCTCCCGCGGGGTCATCGTCGGCTCGCCGAAGGCGCCAGGCTCCCCGGTACCCGGCCTCCCGACATCGACATCGGGCGTGACCGGCTGGAGGGCACCGGAGGCGGTAGCGCCGGACAGCGGAGCGCCAGGCCGGCTCGGCACGCTATCCCCCCACGGCGGCGTGCATGCCGTCGGCGGCGAGCTCGACCCCGAAACAGCGCTGGAAGTACTCGGCCACGATCGGCTGCTCGGTCCCGTCGCACCGGTTCAAGTAGGCCAGGCGGAACGCCAGCTCCAGATCGTGGAAGACAGCGAGGTTCTCCGCCCAGCTGATCACCGTGCGCGGCGACATCAGCGTCGAGACGTCCCCGGCGTCGAAGCCGCTCCTGGTGAGATTGGCCACCGCCACCATCGATGCCACGAGGGTCGTGCCGGCCTCGTCGGCCAGCTCGGGCACGCGAGCTTGGACGATCGCCACCTCCTCGTCGGCAGGGAGGCCGTCGAGGGCGGCCACGATGTTCCAGCGGTCCAACTGGGCGTGGTTCAGGCGCTGGGCGCCGTGGTAGAGGCCGTTCAAGTTGCCCTGGCCGACGGTGTTGGTGGTGGCGAAGAGCCGGAACGACGGATGCGGG
>JAKADK010000129.1 GCA_021820665.1 Actinomycetes bacterium
CCGCGAAGAGAACGACGATGATCCCGACGACGAGGACCCCGACCGCTGGCTCCCCGTGTGGTGCGAGGGCTCCCGGGCCGCCTACGGCGACATGGAGGACTTCATCGAGGCGCTCTCCGACAAGGACCGTGCGGATCGGCTGTCGATCGCCATCTCGGGTCGCGGCGCCTTCCGCCGCTTCAAGGACGTCCTCGGGGGCTGGCCCGGTGAGCTCGAGGCCTGGTACGCGTTCTCCGACGAGCGCCAGCGGGGCCGCGCCCGAGCCTGGCTCGCCGCTGCGGGGTACTCGCCTCGCGTGCCGGGGCGGCCCACCTCCACATGACCCGCCCGGTGCTGGCTCTGCGATGATGCCGTGGCGCTCGTAGCATGCCGGGATGGCCTCTGCATCCCCTCGGCCGGTACCCGGCGACCTCGGAGAGGTCTTCAACCGGCGCCGGGTCCGCTCCCTCGCCGGTCCTCAAAGCTTCGAGCGCGGGGAGGACTACGCGAGGAGCGGCACGGTGACGAAGCTGCGCGTCACCGCGACGTCCGCCGAGGCGACCGTCCGGGGATCGGCACCCTACAAGGTGCACCTCGGGGTCGAGGACGGTGAGCCGGTGTTCTCCTGCACCTGCCCGGTCGGGGCCGGGGGGAGCTTCTGCAAGCACGCCGTCGCGCTCGTGCTCGTCGCCACGGATCCCCGCTCGACCCTGTCCGATCCCGACGTCGACACAGAGGTGGACGTGCGGGCCTACCTCGAGGGCCTCGGCCACGAGCGGCTCGTGGACCTCGTGCTCCAGCTCGCCGCGGCCGACGAGCTGGCGCTCGCTCGGCTCCGTCTCGACGCGCTGAAGGCGGTCTCCGGCCCTCCGCCGCTTCGGGCCTTCCTCGACGCGATCGACGACGCCTTCGAGACCGACGACTACGTCTCCTACCGGGAGGCCTACGACTACGCGGCGCGCATCCGCGAGGTGATCGGCGCCGTGCGGGGCCTGCTCGACGACGGCGAGGCTGAGGCGGTGATCACCCTCTGCGAGCACGCGCTCGAACGAGCCGAGGACGCGGTCGGCTCGGTCGACGACTCGAACGGCTGCCTCGGCGGCATCAACGCCGAGCTCCAGGAGCTCCATCTCGCCGCCTGCAAGAAGGCCCGTCCCGACCCCGTCGCGCTCGCCCACCGCCTGTTCGACTGGGAGTGCAGCGCCGGCGACCTCGACGTGTTCTCCGGTGCCGCCCACACCTACGCGAAGGTGCTCGGCAAGACGGGCCTCGCCACCTACCGCCAGCTCGCCGAGGCCGCCTGGGAACGCCTCCCCGCACTCGGGCCGGGAGACAAGCGCTCCTACGACGGCAACAGGTTCCGCATCACCCACATGATGGAGGCCCTCGCCGAGACCTCTGGCGACGTCGATGCCGTCGTCGCCGTGCTCGCGAAGGACCAGTCCTCCCCCTACGACTTCGTCCGCATCGCCGAACACCTCCGGGCTGCGGGTCGTTTCGCCGACGCGCTGAGCTGGGCCGAGCAGGGCCTCGAGCACTTCGGGCCATCGGCCGACCACCGCCTCCTCGAGGTGGCGGCCGACGAGTACCACCGTGCCGGGCGGGGCGAGCGGGCGGTCGAGCTCGCCTGGAAGGCTTTCGAGGAACGTCCCTCGCCCAGTACCTACGAGCGGCTCTGCACCCAGGGCAAGCGAGCCGGCACCTGGGACACCTGGCGACCCCGTGCGCTGGAACGCCTGCGCAAGGACGTCACGGGCCGGATGAGGGCGGCCCGCTCGAAAGGCGGGTCGAGCACGAGGCTCGCGCGATGGGGGCTCGCCCCGGACACCTCGGATCTCGTACAGGTCTTCCTCTTCGAGGGCGACGTCGAGCAGGCCTGGACCGAGGCGAAAGCCGGAGGGTGCTCGTGGCGCCTGTGGCTCGAGCTCGCGCGTCGCCGTGAGGCGGCCCACCCCCTCGACGCCATCCCGATCTTCGAGGAGGAGGTGGAACGCCTCATCGCAGCGAAGAACAACAACACCTACCGCCAGGCGGTCGAGACGATGACCCACGTCCAAAAGCTGATGCGCGCTGCCGCCCAGCCCGACGCGTTCGGGCCGTACGCGGCAGGGGTGCGGGCTCGCCACAAGCCCAAACGCAACCTCATGAAGCTCCTCGACGCACGAAGGTGGTGAACGGCGTACGTTTCGGTGAGAACGAGCTGGTGACTCGACACGGCGAACCCCGAGCTGCGTCGAACCAGTTCAGGCGGGGAAGTCGACGATCGAACACACGCGCGGCTCGATCCCGCCGCACGTGTCCACACGAAGCGCTCGTGGCGCCCGCGGCAACCCCATACCGCCCCCACCCGTTGTCGCTGGGTACGCGCGCGATCTCATAAGCAGGCGCGAGCCCGGTCACCGCTCGGAGCACCGACGAGTGGCCTGCGTCCCGCCACGACGCCAGAAGGTCTTCCTGGATCTCGTCGAGCGCCCGGCAGTGACGGCCGTGGCGGCGCATCGATCTTGAGGACCTGGTGGACGAACACAGCGCGGGAGCTCCATGG
The DNA here is from genome assembly GCA_021820665.1 of Actinomycetes bacterium. Classification (GTDB taxonomy): domain Bacteria; phylum Actinomycetota; class Acidimicrobiia; order Acidimicrobiales; family RAAP-2; genus JAKADK01. Next base: position 2,525 of record JAKADK010000129.1, read on the forward strand.
ACGTGACGCCACGAGGTCGCGGTCTGGTCTCTACGGAGAGTCGCGACGTTGTCCATGGCCACCAGAAAGTCCGCATCTATGGCCATGAGAAGTCCGCACTGGTGGCCACGAGAAACCCACCCGAGAAACTCGCATCTCCGACGAGGGCCGGAACAAGAAACCGCTGGCCAGGCGCCTGCACCCCGGCACGAGGTACGCGCCTGACCAGCGGTCGTAGTGGCGGGGGCATCCCACGAACAAGCGGGCGCCGAGTCATGAGCTTGACGATTCCCCCGCGGCGCCACGACGGCACGGCCCCTGAAGCTATCTCCGGCGCGGGCCTGCGGCACGATGCCGTGCGCTTCGGCAAGGCTTGTGGCATGGAGCCAGAGATTGCCCGCCCGGTGGTCACCGTCTTCCGGTCCCGGCTGCGCCGAGACGCCGAGACGAATGGCTACGCAGAGCTCGCCGCGCGCATGGCAGATCGCGCCCGAGCGATGCCGGGCTTCATCGACTTCAAGACCTTCACGGCTCCAGACGGTGAGCGAGTCTCGGTGATCGTGTTCGACACCATCGCCCACCAGCACGCCTGGCGTGACGACGCCGAGCATCGCGCCGCACAGCAACGAGGCCGTGATGCCTTCTACAGCGAGTACGCGATCTCGGTCTGCCAGGAGCTCGACCGGCGAAGCTTCCAGGCCGAGTACACGCCGTGATGCGGGTGTTCCTCGCCGGGGCGACCGGGGTCATCGGCATCCGGCTCATGCCGCGGCTCGTGAGTGCCGGCCACGAGGTAGCAGGCATGACCCGCTCGCACGACAAGACTGCCCAGATCGCGGCCTTTGGAGCACAGCCTGTCGTATGCGACGTCTTCGACGCCGCAGCGCTTCTCGACGCGGTCAGTGCCTTCCGCCCGGATCTCGTCATCCACCAACTGACCGATCTTCCCGACAACGTCGAGCAGATCCCCGACTACGCCGAGCGCAACAACCGGATCCGCACCGAAGGTACGCGCAATCTCCTGTCCGCCGCAGCTACAGCTGGTGCAGGTCACCTCCTCGCCCAGAGCATCGCCTGGGCGCCGCCGGGGAGTGGCCAAGCCGTCGTCGAGCACGAACGGCTCGTCCTCGATGCCGGCGGTGTCGTCGTCCGCTACGGCCAGCTCTACGGCCCGGGGACCTACTACCCGACGACCCCCCTCCGCCGCCTCGGATCCACGTCGACGACGCCGCCCGGCGCACCATGGCGCTCTTCGACGCGCCAAGCGGGATCGTGGCGCTCACCGACGGGGACGACGGGGTGAGCAACCTCGCACCGTGAATCCAGCGGACCTCCCGGGGCTGCCACGTCACACGAGTGGCCCTCACGAGCCCGAGAAAGCGCCGTGAGCGGGCGGCTTCTCGCCCATCGCGCTGGAGTAGGGCACTGCCCTACGCTGCGGTAGGGCTGCGTAGGGCAACGCGGGGCAGCGTGCGCGCCTTCGAGGCCGCCTTCCGCGAATGCCCAGCGTGCGGCCGGTGCACTTGCGAGATCCCGTGCGTAGGGCTGCGTAGGGCAGGGTGATCAGGAGTCGATAATCAGGTCGATAAACCCTGTGGACAACCCCGTGGGAATGCGCCGAAAGGGCAAGAAAGCCCAGGACAGTCAGCCCGAAAGGCGCGAAGATCCAAAGTACGGGGTGGAGGTGACATCGTTAACTCGCGCGCATCCGTGCCTCTGATCCTGCGAACCCGCCGGTAGCCGAGCTTGCAGATGGCGGCGCCATGGCGGCCGCCTTCTCAATCTCGGGAATGACGAGCAAACCTTCACCGATATTCAGGCCCGTCCGCGCGTCGAAGTCACGCCGCCTTCCCCCGGCGAACCCTATGCCGCGGCCATTTCAGAACGGGGAGCGGAGACCCGCGATGGATGGGGCACGGATTGGCTCGCGAGGCAGAGGGAACACTGCGGAGCTGGAGCAAGGGATGGCGACATGACATCACCTACACGCGAATGACCGACAATCCGTCCAGTTCGACGTAGTCGTCGTCCTGTGCGACCACCGGAACCTGGAGCGCCATGGCGGTCGCGGCGATCCACGAGTCGTTGACCGGCATACGACGCCCCATGTCCCGAAGAAGCACCCGGAGCCTGGCCCATTGCGCAGCAACGTCGTCGTCGACCGGCACTGGGTCCAGCTCCAGCGCAGCCGTCAGGGTCGTCAAGCGCCGCTCTCGAACGCGCACGTCGTCCGCGGCGAGCACTCCAGCGCGCAGCTCCCCGACGGTGACGATTGAGACCGCGAGCTCGTCGGGCATGGAAGAATCGTCGAGCCGTCTCCCGGACTCCCTGGCGATGAAGACGGACGTATCGGCGAGCCCTCGGCTCACCGTTCCAGCTCGTCAGTCATGTCGGGTGCGAGAGCACGCAATTCGGCGTCGAGGCCAGGATCCGCCTGCCGCCCGGTGAGATGCCGAACGAACTCGGTCGTGAGGGAGAAGTCAGTGTCGCCTCGGAGCAAGATGTTGTTGAACCCGCCCTTGCGGCAGGGCGCGATCGCCCGGTCATAGAGGGGGATCACGCCCTCGTGGGAGGGCCGGTTCGCGCCCCGGGAGGACAGGTACAGCGGCTCTTTGGTGTTGGCGAGGGCTCTTTGGTGTTGGCGAGCGAGACGATCAGGTCCGAGTAGCCCCAGGTGCCCTTGTAGGAGATCTCCGTTCCCTCTTTGCACTCACCGTCTGTTTCCACGATGGAGGCGTCCGCGTCGATGCGGGCGACTTGGTCGAAGAAGGAGGCTGGCTGGGTGGACCAGAGTCTCAGGCGGGCTGCGTTGATCGCCTCTTGGAGGTCCATGATATGGGGCTCCTCGAAGCGCCGGCAGAAGTCCCCCGCGGTGGTCGGGTCCGGCAGGCTGTCCACGTCCAAGGCGTCCAAGAACACCGCGTCGTTTCGTCGGTGTTCGATGTCGTCGAGGGTCCTCCCGCCACAGAGCCTGTTGTATGCCACGTTCAGCACATGGTCCGACTCGTGGTAGGGCTTGTGGATCTTCAGCAGGTGAAGCGCGGAGTCGATCTCTTCCGCGAGGCAAGAGTGCTTTACGACCTTGGCGATCAGGCCCATGCTGCCATGGGAGATCCCCTTGGCGCGCTCGGAGAGCTCATAGGAGATGTTCGCCTAGCCGAGCAGCGGGCCAGCGAAGTTGGGGGTTACTGCGCTCCGAAGACGTCTGTCGATCCGGCGTTGCTCAGCTGCCAGGCGTCGGCTGCAGTGCTGGGTGGACTTGCTCATCGAGTTATAACCAGAAGTTGTGGATCCTCGATCTCACGAAGGGCGCGACGTACCCTCCAAGTTGAACAACCAACGAGTCCGCCGGATGACGCCGGCGGGGAGGGATACGCCAATGTTGAAGCTAGTCCATGACGCCACCGCGGACGCGGTTGGTGAGG
>JAKADK010000130.1 GCA_021820665.1 Actinomycetes bacterium
GCGACACCACATCGAGAAGGCCGTCACCGACGGCGCCGTGCCGGCGCGCAAGGCACCGCTCCAGGCGCTCGTCCACGAGATCCGCGTCGAAGGTCGCGACCGCGTTGTACCGTGGTTCCGCGTGCCAGGCGGCGCGAACCCGAAGGTTCGCGCCCTGGCGCGATCGGCGCCCCCAGCTTTACACAATGCGAACCTTTCAACCGAACTTCGTGGTGACGTGTTGTCGCTGGCTGGGACGCATGCCAAGGTGCGACGGGACGGCTATCGGAACTGGGACAATGACGCTGCGGCGCCGGGTGGTCTCCTGCAGTCATCTTGATGGCCCGAGGTCGCCCGGGCACGGTGTCGGCCACAGCGGAGCAGCTGGAATCCGTGGCTGATCGTGTCCCCACCTACTGCGACCTATTCGCAGGAGCACTACGGTGGCCGCTGTGCACCGAGCCCAGCCCGAGACCGACTGTGTCCGGCGCGAGCCAGGGCTGACGGCCGAGCCCGGTCCCCGCCTGGCTCGGCACTTTCGCCTGCGAGATCTCGTCCCGCTGTCCGTGTCGAGCGTGGGGCCGATGTTCTCGGTGGCGGCCACCGGCGGGGTGATGGCGGCCCAGGCCGGTTGGTGGACGTTGCCGGCGATCGCGATCCTGGCTGTGCCCTTCGTCACCTCGAGCTTCGTGTTCCGGCTGCTCAACCGGCACTTTCCCCATGCCGGCGCCTCCTACCACTGGTCGGCGCGCGTCGTCGGTCGGGGGATCTCGCGCTACCAAGCGTGGATCCTGATCCTCGCTTACTTCCTCTCCATCCCCCCGATCGCCATCCCCGCCGGCTCCTACACCTTCCAGCTCCTCTTTCCCCATGCCCAACCCTCGACTCCACTCTCACTCGGCTTCAGCGTGTTCTGGCTCTGCTTCGCGGCCCTGCCGCTCCTGCTCGGGGCCCGGCCCACGGCACGGATCACCCAGGTCTTCTTCGCCGTCGAGCTCGTCTCGCTGGCGGGCTTCGCTGTCCTCGGAGTCATCCGGCTACCTCACCTCGAGGTCCCGGTCCACTTCGGCGCGCCGCCCATCGGGGGAATCCTCATCGTGGCGGTGATCGCCGCCACCATCCTCGACGGCTGGGAGATCGACAGCTACGCCGCCGAGGAGTCGGTCCGGCCACGAGCCGATCCGGGGATCGGCGGCATCGTCGGGGCCATTGGGGCGCTCGTGTTTTACGCCATCCTCTACCCGCTCATGCTGGCCGAGACCCCGATGCACTCACTCGCCGGCTCGGTCGACCCCCTCGCCGTGTGGACGCAGCGGCTCGTGCCCGGCGCACCGTGGCTGATGCTCGTGCCCGTGCTGGCCTCGACGGCTGGAGGGTTGTGGCTGACGAGCTACATCCTCACGCGCTCGTTGTACGCGATGGGCCGGGAGAACCTCCTGTCCCGACGGCTCGCTACCCTCAACCATCGCCATGTGCCGTCGACGGCCGTGGTCATGGTGCTCGGCAGCGCCATGGTCGTGGTCATGCTGCAGCTGCTCGTCACGTCCCTCACCTCGTTCTTCAGCCTGGTCCTCGGAGCAGCGGGGTTCTTCTTGCTGGCCGAGTTCTTCCTCGACTCGGTCACCGCCATCGTGTTCCTGACCGTCGGCCACCGTCGCCTCCCCGACGTGGCCCTCCAGCCGCACGCCCATCGGGTGCTCACTATCGCGGCCGTCGCGTCCAGCGTCATGATGGGCGGGCTGCTCGTCGCGTTCTTCGCCTACGGCCCCCATGCCATCGGCCACGGCATCGACCAGATCCTGGCCGTGCTGCTCGGCATGGGCGTGCTCTTCGCGTGGAGAACGCGGCACCGGTCGGTGACGCCGTACGTGGTCTTCGACGATGACCCGCCCGCTTCGACCCTTGCTGGCGTGGCGCGGCCCGACCGCATGTCGTAAGGAAGCCCCTGCAACGTCGGTGCTGGCGGTGCCGCGAGACGGTGGCTATCGCCCGTAGGCGACGGCACCGACGATCCCGAGCACCGCAGCCATCGGCCACCCGATGAAGAGGTCTTCGAGACCGGGCGACATGATCCGAAGCGTCCCCGCGTGCTCGAAGAAGTGGGTGACCGCCATTACGACCGCGAGTGCCCAGATGGAGAACGCCGTCATGTGGCGGTGGCGGCGGTGAGCGAACGCTCGCCGAGCCTCGGCGGCCGCCTGCTGGCGCTGGGTCTCACGGGCCTGGGCTTGGCGGGCCTGCTGACGGCGGGCGAGGTTCTTGTGTTCGCGGTGCAGTTGTCGTTGGCGCTCGCTCGGCATCTGTGGCCACGCCCGGCGCTACGGCGAGCCTGTGACGTAATCGCGTGGGTTCTCGGTCGAGCCGTTCACCCGTACCTCGAAATGCAGGTGCGGGCCCGTGGAGTCCCCGGTCGAGCCGACGAAGCCGATCACCTGGCCCTGGGCGACTGCCTGTCCTTGGGCAACGGCGATCTCGGACTGGTGGGCGTAGCCGGTGATGATACCGCCGCCGTGGTCGACCAACACGAAGTTGCCGTAGCCGCTCTCCCAGCCGGCGTAGATGATCTGCCCAGCGCTGGCCGCGTGGATCGGCGTGCCGGTGGGGTCGGCGATGTCGATGCCGGGGTGGAAGCCGCCCCAGCGTGGTCCGTACTCCGAGGTGACCGTGCCCTGGAGCGGCCAGGTGAGCCCGGTCGAGTGCGCACCGGCTGATGGGGTGGTACCTTCGCCGGCCGGCAGGTTGGAGGCGGCGCTTTGGGCGATGACGGCGGCAACCTGACTCTGCTGGGCGCTGAGGTCGGCGCTCTCGGCGCCGAACTGCGCGATGCGTGCTTGTAGCGTCGCGTGTGCCGCCTGCTGGGTGGCGGCGGCCTGCTGGGCGGCGAGCGCGGCTCGGTTGGCTGCTTGGGCTCGGGTGGCGGCGGCAGCGGCAGCGGCCTGGGCTTGGTGCTCGGCCGCCTGCAGCTCGGAGCGCTGTGCGGCGAGCACGTCGTGGAGCTGGTGGAGACGGTCGACGGTGTCGCTGACGTTTCCCATGGCGATCCTGCGGTACTCGGCCGTGACCACTGCTTGCTCGGCGTTTGAGGCGAACAGCGAGTCGATGCTGGTACTGGTGGAGCCCTCCATGTAGGCCGCGAGGGCTTGTCGGCGCAAGACGTCCCGTTCGGCGGCCGTGTGGCGCGTGGTCCTCTGCAGCTCGGCCGTCTTGGTTGCCAGCTGCTGGTTTGCGACGGCGACCTGCGCCTCGGCGTCGGCGAGCTGGCTATTGGCGGCGGCCGCGGCCGCGCTCTGTTGCGATGTGATTGCGTCGAGGCGGCTGACGTCGGCTTGCACCTGGGCGTCGGAGGTCTGGGCGGAGGCGAGCTGTTGGCGGAGCTGCGCCTGCTCGGCCTGCAGTCGTTGGGCTGTGCTTTGAGGGTCGCCGTCGGCGACGGCTTGCTCGGGTACCGCCACGATCATCGCCGCGATGGCCATTGCTCCGAGCAGCCGGGCGCTCCTCGCACGGGTTGTCCTCGCGCGGCGGGGCGGGATCATCGACGACTGAGTGTAGTAGCAATGTCGGTGCACGGGAGGACCCGGTGGACTCGAGCGGTTGACTGGGCAGGCCGCTCCCCACGAGCGCCGCATCACGTAGGCGCCCGGGAAGAGGCGCTGTCGGAGATGGTGCGCGGGGGTGCTCCGGCCCGGAGGCCTGCTCGTTGGCTATGACCTCCTGGCGACGCCGCCAAGCGCGCTCCTCGACCGGATGGAAGGTGCAGAGCACCGGCTCGTGACGGCCGAGGATGGCACGCAAGGCCTTCGGGGCGTTGCCCATCGAGAACCTCCGTCTGGAGTGGCCGGCCTGGTGGCACGCTTCCGAGCGACGCCGACGTCGTGATGCCCCGGACCGCAGCGGCGCCCTGTGTTGCGGGACTGTCGTGGCCGATCGTGCGCGGTGCTGGCCGATCGCCGTCACCTATCCCACGATGAGGGCGACGACGATGTCCGCCAGAAGAGCGGCGGCACTGGCGACGATGGTGAGGCGCCAGCCGTGGCTCGTGTGCCGCGAGACGGCCCGCAGGGGGAAGAGCAGTTGGCGGGCGAGGGTGTAGGCGGCCATGGCGCCGGCGAACAGCTCGGCATGTCCTACCGGGGCATTCCAGGCGACCGCCAGCGCGGCGATGCCGATGGCGAGCGCTGCGGTCGATTCGAAAAGCTGAACCGGCACCCGCCGCATGAAGAGCCGACGATCCGATGACCACAGGCCCCAGCGCGACGCCGTGGGGCGTCCCACGCAGCAGCCGCCGAAGAAGCAGCCGTAGCGGCCGATCGTCATCCCGAACAACAAACCGGGCGCGCTCAGGTCGAGGATCGTTCCGAGCGGTAGTCCGGCGACCTGGGTGCCGGCGGCGAGGGCGGCACCCGCGCCGAGGACGAATCCTTGGATGCAGGCCCCGGAGAGCAGCTCCCGCATGCTCCGCTCGCCCGTCGCGTAGTGGCCGATGGCGTAGTAGGCCTTGGCAGCGAGCAAGCCGATGGCGGCGGCGACAAGGGAGACCGCCTCGACCCGCGCCACCGACAGGTGGAGGTGGCGGGCAAGGAGGCCCTGGACGACGAGGCCGACCACGGCGCCGATGCCGACGAGAGCCGGCCAGGCGCCGAAGCGAGCGCCGGGGGCTCGGACCTGGATGATCGGGGCGTAGGCCGTCGTGCCTGACGCCGAGGCGGGTGCGACCTTCGGTCGGGGAGGACGTGACCGCGGGGCTGGGGCGCCGAGGAGCACGGCGGTCGTCTCCCATGTGCCCGGGTTGATGTCTCGGATGCGCGTGGTGACCGAGAGGGGTCCGGCACCTGGTGGGACGTCGAGGGTCTCCTCGACGCTGAAGCGGTCCCGAGGCCCCGGCTTTCGGTTGCAGTCGGCTCGACGGCCGCTGAAGCGAATGGTGGCCGGCCCAGAGACGTTGGCCGCTCGGGGGTCGAACCAGTAGGTGAGACCGAGCGCCTGCGCGCCGGTCTCTGCGAGGGTCTCCCAGTCGAACTGCTCGACTCGAAGGCCGGAGCTCGCTTCGCCCGATCGGATCCCCGCGGTGCGGCTGATGTGGAGCGCGTCGGTTCTCTTCCCTGCGTTCATCGGGTGGTCTCCTCGGCGGGGACCGGCGCTGGTGCGTCGGGAGCGGATCGCACCTCGAGGGGGCGGTCGGCCTTCGAGAGGGCCCGTTCCACGAGCAGCCGATCAGCGTCGCTGAGCGGTGCCACGTAACGGCGGGCCCGGCGGAAGAAGAACAGCGCGAGCCCGCCGCCGGCGATGGCGGTTCCCGTCAGCGGCAGCACCCAGACGAGGACGTCGTCTCCCGAGGTCGGTGGTCGGAGCAGGATCCGTGGCCCGTAGCGTGAGACGAGGAAGTCGAGGATCTGCTGCTCGCTCTGACCCTTCTCGACCGCCCGGCGGATGTAGTGGTCGACGGCGACCGCAGAGGGGATGGTGGAGTCGGCGACCGAGACGTCGGGGCAGCTCGGGCACCGGACGATGCTGGCGATCTGCGCGGTGCGCTCTGCGACGGTCTCGGGTCCGGGGCGTGGGATCGACGAGAAGACGAGCCCACCGAGCAGGACCGTCGCCGGGATCGCCCACCGGAGCGTCTCGCGCGCTCGCCGTCGCCGGTGGGCGACCTGCTGATCGTGGTCGTGCGTTGGCCGTGGGGCGGACGGTGTCCCGTCAGCCTGCTGGGAGGGTGCCGGCTCGTCGGCCATGGCCTTAGGCCCGGTGCTCGCCACAGGCACCGTCACAGGGGCGCGCCGGCGAGGCCAGGCGGCGAGGAGCGTCCCGAGCGCGACCACGCCGGCGCCGATCCACAGCCACGCGATGAGCGGTTGGACGATCACCCCGATGGTGGCGGGGCCGCCGGGGCGTTGGGGAGGGGAGACGAAGGTGAGGTAGACGTCGT
>JAKADK010000040.1 GCA_021820665.1 Actinomycetes bacterium
GGCGTCTATGGTCCGAACGCTTCGGGCAAGTCGAACGTCATCGAGTCGCTCGCCTGGCTCTCGATGGCCGTAGCCCGATCGTTGCGTGTCTGGGATCAGTTCATCCCCCGCGACCCGTTCAAGTTCGGCAATGGGCCGCACTCACCGTCGACGTACCAGGTGGAGATGGTCATCGACGGCGTGCGGTCCGCCTACCGGCTCGAGGTGGATGACGCCGAGGTGCTGTTCGAGGGCTTGTACAGCTATCCGGAGCGCCGTCGACGCGTGCTCTTCGAGCGGGAAGGATCCGACATCCGTTTCCGGAGAGGGCTCGGTGCGCTGTCGGGGACGAGGGAGCTGCTGACCGGGACCACGCTGGCGCTCTCTGCGGCCATGCGTTTTGACGAGCCCGAGGTGCAGCACTTCGCACGCGCACTCGCTGGAATCGGGGTCCTCGGCGTGCGTCGGAGGGCGCTATGGCGGCGGCCGCTCGGCGCGGGCATGCCCGGGGTGTCTGCGACCAGGCGTCTGTTCGACGACCAATCAATCTCGATGCAGTCCTCCCTCTTCGACGATCCGGACATCGTTCAGCCGTCGCCTCGCGAGTCCGCCTTGGCTCTGCTCCGCTTCGCCGATCTCGGGATCGACGACGTGCAGATCGTGGACGACGACGTCGACGAGAGCCTCGCCACGCCTCAGGCACGACGAGAGCCACGGAGACAGCTGAGGTTCATCCATCGCGTCTTGGGACAGGAACTGCCCTTTGATCTCGAGGAGGAGTCAGCGGGCACCCAGACCTGGTCCGCACTCATCGGGCCGACGTTGAACGCCCTTCGAAGTGGCCGGATCCTCCTCTTCGACGAGATCGACGCGAGCCTCCACCCCCGCCTCTCGGCGCGCCTGCTCGAGCTGTTCCAAGATCCCGAGACGAACCCCTATGGCGCCCAGCTCATCTTCACAACGCACGACACGAGCCTTCTCAACCACCTGAACCGAGACGAGGTCTGGCTGACCGAGAAGAGCGAGAGCGGTGCCACGACTCTCACGGCGTTGGCGGAGTACGGCGGCGACAAGGTGCGAAGGTCGCTGAACCTGGAGCGGGCCTACCTCCAGGGAAGGTTCGGTGCCGTCCCCGAGCTCGATCAGTTCACGCTGCGTCGGGCGCTCGGTCTGGTCTCGAGCGATGCGTGATGACCGCGAACCGTCGGAGGGATCGAGAGCGGCCGCTCAAGCGACGGGTTGCCGAAGCCGGGCCACCGGGAGACCGGTGAACCGCGCCAAGGCGGTGTCGAGGTCGCCATCTCCAATCCCTGTGTTGAGCTGTGGCTGATCCTGCACTTTCAAGACCACAGCAGGTGGCTGGACAACGACGATGCCCGCCGACTGCGCCGCCAGCTCGACGGCTCTTCCGATAAGAGTCTCGAACCAGCGAGGTACATGCCGCACATTCGGGAGGCCGCGCGCCGCGCCGCGGCACTCGACGAGCGCCACGCGCACAACGCCACCGCCTCCCCGCAGGACAATCCGTCATCCGGGATGCACCGCCTGGTTTCATCGGTAGGCGGATTGGCCGGCGCAGAGGCGCCGCATCGCGGCGAAGGTGGTACGCAATGAGAAGCAGAAGGCTTCGAGATCCGTCCGGGAATGAGTCTGCGCCAGCCGGGTCACCGCAACTGGAACGCCGCAAGAGTTCTGAGGACGGCTGTCCGGGCCTCCAACGCGGATGCCATCTGTGAGCGCTGGGTGCGCACGGAGTGCACCGATCGTCTCTTGATCGTGAACGAGCGCCACCTCCGCCAGATTCCGACCGCTCCGTCTGTCACTGCAACGAGAGAAGAGGCCGCACCGACACCTCGCGATGCGTTCGCCGGTCCCTCCTCCAGGTGAGATGCCATCGACGCCAGCGACGCCCACGCGCGTTCGCCGGCAGGAGGTTTTGGGCGGGCTGATCAACGGGTCTCACGCCGTATGAGCTGCCTGGACCGAGTTTCGGACCCTACGAGTGACCGGCGCCCCGGTGGAGCCTGATGCACACGCGACTCCGAGCCCGGGCAGCGGCGGGGACACGTAGCCCTCGCCTCGGTCAGCGATCGAGATGATCGGCGACAGCCGCGCAGAACGACTCCGTGGTGGCCGTCCCCCCCTGGTCGGGGGTGAGCACTCGGCCGGCCCGGTAGACCTGCTCGACCGCTTCGACCACCCGCCGGGCGGGGTCGGCGAAGCCCAGGTGCTCGAGCATCATGGTCCCCGAGAGAAGGGTTGCCGTCGGGTTGATGGTCCCGGTCCCGGCCAGATCGGGGGCCGTACCGTGGGCCGGCTCGAAGTAGGCGTAGTGGTCGCCGTAACAGGCGGTCGGGGCCATGCCGAGGCCGCCGACGAGGCCGGCGGCCAGATCGGAGAGGATGTCCCCGTAGAGGTTGGGAACGACGATCACATCGAAGCGCGACGCGTCGAGCACCAGCTGGTGGGCCAGATCATCGATGAGCAGCACCTCCACTTCCACCGCGGGGTACGACCGGGCCAGGGATCGGCCCACCTCGATGAACAGCCCGTCGGTACGGGGCAGCATGTTGTGCTTGGCCGATAGGCACAACCGACCGCCCCTGGACTGGGCGAGGCGGTAGGCGTAGCGGATGACCCGTTCGCAGCCGACGTCGGTGATCACCTTGAGGGCGAAGCGTCCCGGCCCCAGTTCGTTCACCGGGCGACGCCACGTCAGGCTGACAGGAGCGGGACGCGCCAGCTCCTCGAGATCCCCCTCGGCCCGCACGTAGACATCTTCGAGGTTCTCCCGCACGATGACCAGATCGATCCCCCCTGGCGATGCCAGCGGGGATCGGGCCCCCTCCAGCCACCGCAGCGGTCGAACGTTGGCGTAGGTCTGACGGCCCCAGCGGAGATGGAACAGCGCCGCCGCCGAGCGCCCGCTGGTTGCTCCGAACAACGTGCAGTCCGCCGCGTCGATGACGCCCAACCCTTCCGGCCCGGGCTCGGGGTAGGTCCATTCGATGCCGAGGCCCATCCCGTCGAGCAGGGCTACGACCGGACGCACCGCCTCGGGCGCCGCGTCGTCGCCTTCCACAACCGCCACGGTGGTCACGCCAGCGTCTCCCACGCCCACGGCCGAGCGACGCGGTCCCGGTCCTGCCATGCGCCGATCCGGTCTGCGTAGCCGAGGGACATGCCGATCATGTCGGTGCCTTCCAGCAGGCACGCCTTGCGCAACGGGTTCAGCTCGAAGCTGATCACCGTGGTGGACCCGGCGGTCACCGTCTGGGTCTCCACCTCGACGGTGAGCTCTCCGGTCAGTCCCTCCACGACGGCCTCGTCCAGGGTGATGGGCAAGACGCCCTGCTGGAAGCAGTTGTTGAAAAAAATATCCCCGAAGCTCGGGCCTATGAGCACCCGGAACCCGAGGGCGGCGATCGCCGCCGGCGCCGTCTCGCGCGACGAGCCGCAACCGAAGTTCGGGCCCGTGAGCATGATCGAGGCCCCGGCGTAGCGCGGATCGTTGAGGGGGAAGGCCGGGTCCGGCCGTCCGGTGTCGCCGTCGCCGCCCAGGTAGCGCAGCGCCTCGAAGGCATAGTGGTGCAAGGGGTGCTCCGACCTTCCGACGATCCGCCGCATGGGCGTGATGACGTCTGTGTCCACATTCGCCATCAGGACAGGCACCGCCACGGAGCGGACGACACGCAGCGGTTCCATCACCGGATCCTCTCGATCACTCGGCCTCCCGGGTCGATCACTCGGCCTCCCGGGGGTCGGCTATCACGCCTCTCAGGGCGCTGATGGCGGCCGTGGCCGGGCTGGCAAGGTGGGTGCGGGCGCCCGGACCCTGACGGCCGACGAAATTGCGGTTCGACGTCGATATGCAGCGCTCGCCGGGGCCGACGTACTCCTCGTTCGTGGCCAGGCACATGGAGCAGCCGGGCTGGCGCCACTCGAAACCGGCCGCTTCGAACACCTCGCGCAGTCCCAGCGCCTCCGCTTGCGCTTTTACCTGCTGCGACCCCGGGACCACCCACGCCTGCACCGAGGCCGGCACCCGGCCCCCGGCCCGGCGCACGATGTCGGCCGCGGCCAGAAGGTCGCCCAGCCGGGCGTTCGCACACGAACCGATGAACACCCGGTCCACCGGTGTGCCGGCGATCGGCTGCCCGGCTCGCAACCCCATGTAGGCGTTGTCCTCGGGGACCGTCGCGTCGACGGCGACCGTCTGGCCCGGGTTCGTGCCCCAGCTCACCTGAGGAGCCAATGACGACACCTCGAATGCCAGTTCCAGGTCGAACACCGCCCCCGGATCCGTGGCCAGGGTCCGCCACGCGGCGAGGGCCTGGTCCCACTGCTCACCGGCCGGGCTGTAGCGGCGGCCGGCCACGAAATCGAAGGTCGTGGTGTCCGGAGCGATCATCGCGAACTTGGCTCCGAACTCGACCGACAGGTTGCACAGCGTCATGCGGGCTTCCATGTCCATGGCGGAGACCACCGGCCCGGTGAACTCCACGGCGTGGCCCGCCGCGCCGTCCACCCCGTAGCAGGCGATGAGCGCCAGGATCACGTCCTTGGCGTGCACCCCGGGCCGCAGCGCACCCTCGAGCGTGACCCGGCACTGAGGCGGCTTGCGTTCCACCACGCACTGGGTAGCCAGCACGTGGGCCACCTCGCTGGTGCCGATACCCCACGCCAGGGCGCCGAGGGCACCGTTGGTGCAGGTATGGCTGTCCCCGCACACCACGAGCGTGCCGGGGAGGACGATACCCAGCTCCGGGGCGACCACGTGCACGATTCCCTGCTCCGGGGAGTCGATGTCGAACAGCGTGATCCCGCTCCGGCGGCAGCCGTCGCGCAGCAATGGGAGCAGCAGCGATCCGGGGCGGGTCGACGCGTCGGTACGACCGGTTTCGCTGGACACGCAGTGGTCGGTCACGGCGAAGGTCAGCATCGGCGATCGGACCTCCAGGTTCCGCTTGTCGATTTCCCGGAACCCGCCTGGTCCGCCCAGATCGTGGATGAGATGGCGGTCCACGTGCAAGAGGTCATAGCCGCCGGGCAGCGACGCCACCACGTGGGTGTCCCAGACGCGATCGACCAACGTGGTCGGGACGGCCGTCACCGGTTCCGGAGGGCGCCCTTCGCCAGCGCCCGGCGCCGGTCGCTCCTGCTGCGCCTGCCCGTTCAGAGGGTCCGGTTGCATCCCAGGCTCCCGCTAGGCCCGTGCCGAAGGTCGGCTGAGCTCGGCCAGGACACGCCCGCCGGCTTGATCGAGGACGGCCCGGCGCAGGTGCTCGGCGCCTTCCTCGCCAAGCACCTGCGCGGCCAGGCCGTGGAATTTCGACGACAGCCGGGCCATCTGCAACCCGAGGTCGGTGGCGGGGATGCCGGTGTCGTGCTCGGCCTGCAGCTTCTGGCCGTCGATCGTCGTGACGACCACCTTCGAGCGGGTCGTGGGCCGGTCGCCCAGCGGCACCACACGCACCTTGTCACGAAGAGCGATCAGATCGGAGGCGACCATGCGGTCGTCTCGATAGGCGGCCATGTCGGTCGTGTCGTCACCGAGCAGTGCCATCGCGGCGGTGGCTCGGAGACTGAACTTGGCCTCCAGCCCGGTGGCCGGCTCGGCGATGTTGCACACCTTCAACAGGTCTTCGCCGACGTGCAACTCGACCGAGGCGATCTGCTCCGGCGATACGTCCAACGCCAGCGCCGCATTGATCGAGGCGTGGGTCAAGTAGCACGCGGCGTGGTACTTGAACAGGGTGTCGCGGATCGTCCAGCGGCTCTCCAGGCGCTCCAGCCTGCTCCGGTCGATCTGCACACCACCCGCCGCCTGGGCCAGTCCCTGCGGTCCCTCGAGAACGGCCGGGTTCCCGGTGAACCCCCGCGCCGCCAGCGCTGCCGCGAGGAGCCCGTCGGTGGCGGCCTTGCCGGCGTGGAGCGGTTTGGCCATCGTCCCGAAACTCGCTTTCACCCCGGCCGCCTGCGTCGCGGCCAGCGCCAGTGCGTGCGCCGTGCGCCGGGGGTCGAGTCGGAGTAGATGGGCGACGGCCGCTGCGGCGCCGATCGTCCCTATCGTCGCGGTGGCGTGCCAGCCGGCTCGGTAGTGGTCGGGCGCCAGGAGAGCCCCCACCCGGCATTCCACTTCAACGCCGGCGACGAAGGCGGCGAGCAGGGCAGCCCCGTCGAGGTCACGCTCCTCAGCGACGGCGAGCACGGCCGGCAGGACGGGGGCGGTCGGGTGGCCCGACAGCAGGGTGTGGGTGTCGTCGAAGTCCAAAGCGTGGCCGGCGGCCCCGTTGAGCAGCGCCGCGTCTCGCGCTGAGGCGGCCCGGTTTGTGCCCACGATCGTGCAGGCCCCCGGGCCAGCCAGCTCGAGGCGGAGCATCTCGGCCAGCGGCTCACGGCTGCCGGCGAGGGCGCAACCAAACCAGTCGAGAAGGCACTGCCCGGCCACCTCGGCCGCCTCGTCGGGGAGATCCGCCGCGCTGAGACAGCTCCACCTGGAGGCCAGCTCCTCCAGCACAGTTCCCACGGCACCCCCTCTCACCGTCGGTGACGCTACAACGATCTTTAGGATAGGTTCGTGTCGGCGGCGCGGCAGGCAACCGCCGGCGCCGGTCAGCAACGCTTCGGATGCGGGCTCGTCTCGGGAACGGACACCCCGCTCAGGGGGAGGGAATTTGCAGTGACGTCCTCAGGCCACCCAACCCAGGCGGGACGCCCCGAGGTGACAGAGGTCGATTTCGACTCCTTCCCGGTGGTGGCCAAAGGTCGGAGGTTTGAGGATTTCGAGCAGGGGCAGGTCCTGTGGCACCACTGGGGGCGGACAATCACCAGTGGCGACAACGCCCTGTTCTCCACCGCCACCTGCAACTGGAACCCTCTCCATCTCAACGCCGAGTACGCCCGCGCTCTCGGCCACCCCGACGTGGTGGTGAACCCGATGCTCGTCCTTTGCACCGTGGTGGGATTGTCGGTCGAAGATCTGAGCGAGGCCGGCGGTCCGTTCCTGGGCATGCAGGACGTGGTCTTCCACCAGCCGCTGTACCCCGGCGACACCCTCACCGCCGGCTCCGAGGTGGTGTCCGCCGTCGGGTCCTCCAGCCGCCCCCGGGACGGCATCGTGACATGGCGCACCGAGGCCCGCAACCAGCACGGGGAGCTGGTCGTGTCCTACCGGCGCACCAATCTGGTGGCCAAGCGGCGGCCCGACTGAGATGCCCCGAGCGCTTCTCGATCCGAGACCGCCAATACCCTCTGCCTACCGCACCGACGACCGGGTGGCCATGCAGCACATGGCGAGGAACTTCGCCATGAACAAGGTGCTGCCGGCCGCCAACGAGCTCGACCCCCAGCACGGCCTCATACCCCAGGCCATCCGCCAGGAGATGGGCCGGCTCGGCTTCTTCGGGATCATGGTCCCTGAGAAGTACGACGGTCTGGGGCTCGGCGTGTTCGAGTATGCCCTGGTCACCGAGGAGCTGTCGCGGGCGTGGATGAGCGTCGCCAGCATCATCGCCCGCTCCGGGCTGGCGGCCACTCTCGACCCGAGCCAGCGGGCCGTCTACCTGCCGAGGGCGGCCCGGGGCGAATGGCTCGGGGCGTTCGCCATGTCCGAGCCGGGGGCCGGCTCTGACATCGCCTCCATCCGGACCCGGGCCGACAAGACCGACGGCGGCTGGCTGCTCAACGGTCAGAAGATGTGGTGCACCTTCGCCGACCAGGCGGATTGCATCGTCGTGGTGGCCCGCAACCGGCCTTACGACCCGGACAACCGCCATGTGGGCATCCGCCAGTTCGCCCTGCACAAGCAGCCGGGCTCGTTCCCCCCCGGCGTGTCGGGCAATCCCATCCGCAAGATCGGCTATCACGGATGGAACACCTACGAGCTGTCCTTCGACGACTGCTTCGTCCCCGACGACTGCCTCATGGGCCACGAAGCCGATAGCAGCGCCGACGACGAGGGCTTCAAACGCACCGCCGCCGGGATGACCACGCCGCGGATCCACACCGCGGCCCGCTCGATCGGCCTGGCGCGCGCCGCGCTGGAGGATTCGATCGTCTACGTGAGCCAACGCGAGCAGTTCGGACGGCCCATCGCGGACTTCCAGGTGACCCGGTTCAAGGTAGCCACCATGGCCTCCGAGATCGCCGCCTGCCGGGCCCTCATGTACCAGGTGGCCGCGGACATCGATGCGGGCGAGCCGTCGGAGGCTCAGGCGGCCATGGTCAAGTACCTGGCCGCGGAGATGTCCGAGCGGGTCACCTCCGAAGCGCTGCAGCTTCATGGGGGAGCCGGTTACACCACCGACCTGCCGATAGAGCGCTACTGGCGCGACGCTCGTCTCACCAAGATCTTCGAAGGTACCAGCGAGATCATGCTCCGCCTCGTGTCCGACCGCCTCCTGCCCCCGAGCCCCCTCAGGTAGGACCGCCGTGGACACCCACCCTCAGCTCACCGGTCGCTCCAACTACTTCGAGGACTTCTCCGTCGGCCAGCGGATGCGCCACTTCCGCAGTGCCACCATCGGTGAGGTGGAGAACAACTGCCTGACCAAACTGGTCATGAACACCGCGCAGGCCCACTGGAACGAAGAAGCGCTGCGGGGCTCGCCCCTCGGCGACGGCCGTCTGGTCTTCGGGTTGATAACCGGCTCGCTGACCGTGGGTCTCACCAGCCAAGACACTGCCGAGAACGCGCTGGAGGAGCTCGGTCTCGACGAGATCCGTTTCCGGCTGCCCGTGCACCCCGGCGACACGATCACCGCCTTCAGCGAGGTGCTCGCGACCGAAGACTCCCCCGCCGCACCCCATGCCGGCGTCGTCAGGTTCAAGCACTGGGGAAGAAACCAGCATGGCCAGGTGGTGTGCGAGCTCGAGCGCACGGTGCTGGTGAAACGCCGCAGCCACGACCATCTCGACGCCGGTCCACCACCACGAGAAGGCGACTCCTGATGACCACTCCAAAGCCGTGACCGACCGACCGAGCCGTCTACGCCGATCTGAGCTGTCCACCCCGGCCACCTCTACCAAGATGATCGGCAAGGCGGCGGCCAGCGACGCCGACCTGGTTTTCCTCGACCTGGAGGACGCCGTCGCCCCAGCCGCCAAGCCCGGCGCCCGGCGCAACATCTCCGAGGCGCTCAACGACCTCGACTGGGGCACGACCGCCCGCAGCTACCGCATCAACGCCGTGCAGACCCAATGGTGCCACGACGACCTCATCCAGGTGGTCACCGAGGCGGGTGCGAACATCGACGTGATCATCGTCCCCAAGATCAAAGCCGCCCGCGACGTGTGGTTCGTCGACGACATGCTCACCCAGCTGGAGAAGAAACTGGGGCTGGAGGTGGGACGGATCGGCATCGAGGTCCTGATCGAAGAGGTCCAAGCACTCCAGTCGGTCGACGACATCGCCTCCTCCAGCGACCGCCTGGAGGCGATGATCCTCGGCGTCGGTGACCTTTCGGCCAGCCAGGGGATGCGCCTCATGCACTCAGGGGGATCCGAGGCGCAGCGCAGTGAGCCCTACCCCGGCGACGTGTGGCACTATGCCCGGACACGCATGGTCGTGGCCGCCCGCTCGGCCGGCATCGACGCCGTCGACGGCCCCTACGCCAATTTCGGCAATCCCGGCGGCTACGAGCGGGTCGCGCAGACCTTCGCCATGCTGGGAGGGGTAGGCAAGTGGTGCATCCACCCCAGCCAGATCGACCTAGCCAACCGGGTGTTCGCCCCCACCCGGGAGGAGATCGACGAGGCGCTGGCCGCGATGCAAGCCGTGGAGGAGGCCGAGGCCCAGGGGCTGGGCGCGGCGAGCTTCCACGGCATGATGATCGACGCCGCCACCGCCCGACTGTTCCAGGTCACCGTGGAGCGGGCCGTCCAGTGCGGCCTGCTGTGAGGCGATGACCGGACCCTTGGCGCCCATGAGGGTCTTGGACCTCACATCCATGCTGGCCGGCCCCTACGCCACCATGCTCCTGGCGGACCTCGGTGCCGACGTCGTCAAGGTGGAGCCACCCTCCGGAGACGCCACCCGGCAGCTGGGACCGTTCAAGGCGGACGGGGCAGGCCCCGGCCTCGGTGGCTACTTCCAGTCGGTCAACCGCGGCAAGCGCAGCATCGTGTTGGATCTGAAGACCCCCGAGGGGCGTGATCGCTTCCTGACTCTGGTGGAGCGCGCCGACGTGGTCGTGGAGAACTACTCCGCAGGGGTGATGGAACGTCTCGGGCTTGCCTATGAGACGCTGGCGGGGGTCAATCGTCGGCTCGTCTACGCCGCTATCAGAGGGTTCGGCGACCCGCGAACAGGCGAAAGCCCGTACGTGTCGTGGCCGGCCTTCGACGTCGTCGCCCAGGCCATGGGCGGCTTCTTGAGCGTCACCGGTACGTCTGATGGCGCTCCGGTCAAGGCCGGCCCGGGGATAGGGGACATCTTCCCCGGCGCCCTGGCCGCGCTCGGTGTCGTCGCAGCAGTCCGCCACGCGGATGCCACCGGCGAAGGGCAGTTCCTGGACGTGGCCATGTACGACGCGGTACTGGGCCTGAGCGAGCGGATCGTCTACCAGTACTCTTACAGCGGTGTGGTCCCCAAGCCGCAGGGCAACGGCCACCCGCTGCTGTGCCCGTTCGACATCTTTCAGACCGGCGACGGTTGGGTGGCCCTCGCCGCGCCGAGCGACCGTCACTGGAGGATCATCGCCGAGGTGATCGACCGGGCGGACATGGCCGTCGACCAGCGGTACGCGACCAACTCCGCCCGGGTCCGTCACTGTTCCGAGGTGCGATCGGTCCTGGGCACCTGGCTGCTGGCAAGGACCAACCAGGAGGTGGTGTCCGCTCTCGGCGGTTCTGTGCCGATCGGCCCGGTCAACGACGTAAGCGCCATATTCGCCGATCGTCATGCGGCTGTCCGGCGGATGCTGGTCGAGGTCGACGAACCGGGCAGCCCCGATCCTGTCACCATCGCCGGGCAGCCGATCAAGTTCACCCGCACGCCGGCCGATCCCACCAGGAGGGGTCCCCTGCTTGGGGAGGTCAAACCGCAGGACCTGGTCGAGGCGTGGGCCAGGTCCGACCGCAGGACCTAGCGGAACCGACCGGGCTATCCCGTGAGCTGCAACGTTCGCCCTGTGGGTGGTTTCGGCCGTCCTGGTGTGTAGTACCTCACTCGGCGCTCCTCCTCGGCGCTTCGGGGCGTGGGCGTCGAGGCCGAAGAGGTCGTAGAGGCGCCGCTGGGTGGCGTCCACCTCGGTCAGCATCCGCTGTGCACGGGGGCGTCCCCGCTCGCCTTGATCGAGGGGGAGGGTCTCTTCGATGCCCGCCAGGCTTTCGAGCAGCGTTCGCACGCTCAGGTGCATGCCTGTCCACCCCGAGCTCACTGAACGCGAGTGTGGCCTGGTGGATGACGACGCCCTTGAGCTCGGTGTCGGGCCGGGTGGACACCCGATTGCGAGTGCCGATCTCCTCGATGAACCCGTCCCTACCGCCGTGGCGCTCGTACTCGGCGAGGAGGTCGGAGACGTTGTCGTGGAAGGGGTCGGCCCGCTGAGCCCTCCGGGAGCTCCCGTATCGGGCGAGCACGCCGCAAGTGATCGCGTATCGGGCACCCGTCGCCCAGATCGAGTCGAGCATCGCCATGCCGAGGCTGTCGGGGTAGCCGCCTGGTGTCGTCCAGCTGCCGAGTGGGCGCAACTGGTCGCGGCATGCGGCGACCACAAGATCGACGTCCGCGCCGGAAGGTGATGCGCCCCCGGCGTTGTTAGCCCCTCGCGGCCCTGGTCCGCCCACCTGTCATCCATGCTCAGCCTGTCAGTCCGGTATGCCCGTGGAAGACGCCAGCAGCCCCCGAGTGAGCGATGCCGGCGACCGGTGGAAGCCGTTGGGCGATGTGGGTGCCTGTACCCAGGATGATCATGTGGCGGTGGCCTCGGGGCTCCCTGGCGGTCTGCCCGGTCTTTGATGACGACTGCAGGCTTCGACATGGGAAGGAGCCGCGACGATAGCGTCGGTGGCCTCGGTGGCGCACTCGGCGACGATCCGAGTGGACCACAGTGGCCGGTAGGGGTCGCGAGGGAGTGTCACCTCCGAGTGAGTGTCACCTCGGCAAACCTATGAACGGACGACTTTTCTGTTGCGAACGCGCCAAACCCGCTGACCGGTGCGTCACCGAATGCCAGCGTGGAGACCCAGTATTGGTAGGCAATTGGGAAGGTCTGGTCAGCCTCTCGCGGAGGCAGCATTGGCGCCGTCGCTCACCGTGTCCGGACACGGAAGTCGGCCACCACGCCCAGGCTGGCGATTGGCGCGGCCAGCTCTCCAGCCATCCGTTGGCAGTCCGATCTCCATGGCGCCCGACCTCGATCGATCCGGGGCGTGGAAGTTCATTCGGACCGGAGGCGAACGAGGCGGGCTTCAAGGTCTGGTCTGGCATCCTCGGCGACGGTGATCTCGATCAGCTTTCGGCGTGCCGTTGCCCCGCGCACGAGCGTGACCGATCGAGGGGGGACGCCGAGTGCGTCGGCCACAGCCCGTAGTGCCGCGGTGGTCGCTCTTCCCTCGTGGGCAGGCTCCGTCACTCTGGCCAGGAGGGCCCCGTCGTGGGTGCCGCCGACTACCGTGGCTGCGGCCCGAGGCCGGACATGGAGTTCGACTCGAACGACTGGACGTGTCCTGGAGTGAGGGCCACCGACATCGCCCCTGGGGTCAATCACGGAAGTGGCCAAAGCTTCCCTACGGCTCGGAGTGCGGCGGGACATGGGTGATGTGGAGTCAGCTCGGCGCCGGGACGAGGAGGACCGTGGTCACCTCGCCACCGACGCGCCGGCGCGCGGTCAAGAGGGACGACGATCGGAAGAGGGCAACGGATCCAGCTGCGTCCTCCGGGTAGGTCACCAGTAGTCGCTTGACTCCAGAGGACGCTGCCTCAGCCACCGCGGCGTGGAGAAGGTCGCTGCCGATCTTCAGCTTGCGCCTGGCCGGGACGATGACGATCGTCAGCGACGCGCCGGTGTTCCTCCGGTCGCCGAGCGCAGCGACACCGATGAGAGTCTGGCCTTCTTCGAAGGCGCCGAGTGCGGCATCCACCGATTCCGGCGCGGGTTGGTCGAGGCGCGCGAGGAAGGTGCGGACGGTCGCCTCCGAGAGCGGCGCGATTCGTGCTCCCGACGTCGTCATGGCTACCTGCACGGGATCCTCTGCGACGGCCTGTCGGTCGAGCACGTCTCATCTCCGGGTGGTCGCGTCACCCTGCCGGGTGACTGTTGCCAGGGGTCAGGGTTCGTCCGGCCGGGGCGGATCTTGTTCGGACGAGCCCGTGTGGCGGGGTCAGGTCACGTGGACCAGGTTAGCGTCTGACATGTCAAGTGATCGACTGATGACAATGTCATATATTGGGGATCACTCGTGACGCTTCCTGAGGATTAGACCGCCGAGAGCCCTACCAGCGCATCCAAGCCGAGCGTCGTCGC
This sequence comes from Actinomycetes bacterium, assembly GCA_021820665.1. Classification (GTDB taxonomy): domain Bacteria; phylum Actinomycetota; class Acidimicrobiia; order Acidimicrobiales; family RAAP-2; genus JAKADK01. The sequence continues at coordinate 13,449 of JAKADK010000040.1, forward strand.
AGGGGGTCGGTGGTGGTCGAGGTGACCAACCTCGTCGTCTGCGAGGGCGACGAGACGGGACAGGAGCTGCTGGACGAAGCTCTCCGTGTCCTCGATCCGAGGGTGCGAGGAGTCTCGATTGAGCGCCAGCGATTCGACCTCTCGCTCGACAACCGGCGCCGTACCCACAACGCCGTCGTTCACGAGACTGGCGAGGCGATGCGAGACGCCGGCCTCGGGCTGAAGGCTGCGACGACCACCCCGGAGGGTGCCGGGGATGTGGGTTCGCCGAACCGGATCCTGCGTGAGGAGGTCGGCGGCTCGGTCATTGTCCGCACCGGGCGACGTCTCCCCGGCGTGGCGCCGCTCGGCCCAGTGGTGCATCCGATCGCAGTAGTGCGTATGGCCATCGGTGACGCCTATGGCGCCGAGAAGTCGCGCGCTGGCCCGTCGGGGGAAGCGATGCATCGGCCCGTCGGACCGAGCGGACCACTCGGTCGAGCTGTCGCGCCGTCGCCGACTACGCATTCCGGACCGCCGCTTCGACGGTGGGAACGGTCAACGACGGCCCGAAGTGGACCGTTTCGGCGCTCTACGAAGCGCTGTTGAAGGAGGAGATGGACGCGGCGGCATCCCGTCATCCAGCGGTCGCCTACCGCCCGACCCTCATCGACGCCGCCTACGCAGGGATCCTCACGGCGTCGGCTGATGGGCCCCTCGTGACCCCGGCCCTCAACCGCGACGGCGACTGCCTCTCCGATCTCGTCCTCGCGCTGTTCGGCTCGATCGCCGGGGCCGAGTCGGTGCTCCTCGCCTTCGACGACGAGCTGGTGCCCACCGTGGCGATGGCCCAGGCGCCGCACGGCACGGTTCCCTCGCTGGCCGGAAAGAACGTCGCCGACGCCGTCATCGTCCGGCTGTCGCACCCGCAGGGCGCATGCTGAGCCCTACCCCTGGGGCGACCACCACCACGAGGTTTGCGTCACGTTCGGGATCGATGCCGTATCTCCGCGGAAAGCCGATCTGGGGTCGCGAGGCACCGGAGCGCCCAGGGGCGACCGAGAGGCGGCAGACATCGCACGCTCGGCACTGCGGTGCTCGTGCCCGGCGAGCAGGACGAGATCGACCACGAGGAACCCGACGAACAGGGCCGTCGCTGCCACCCCAAACGGTGGGCTGAAGGCGAGGAGGAGTCCTCCGCCGGCAATCCCCAGCGCTACGAAGGCCCACGTGAGCCGCCCGCGCCGCAGACGTGTACGACGACGTTGGAGAAGCGGCTGGCGAGGGAGTCGGGCGTCTGTGCCCGCGAGGTCGAGGCCGACCAACGTGGCGGCCGCGGCGAACGGCCCGCGGCGCCGGGTCGAAGATGGAGTGCCCGCCAGTCCCGTATCGGGCAGGGATGTCATCGGAGTGGCGGGGTCGCCCGGTGGTGAGTCTGCCGGCCTTGCACCGGGCGGTGGCACCCCGCCGGTGCGAAGTGGGTGGAGCGCGGAGATGGGGTCCTCGGGTATGTGTCGGGGTCCGTGCCGGTGGATCCGTCCTCCGAGCCAGGCGACCGGGTCGTCGGTGGCGTCGACGGCCCGCTCTTTGAGCTGAACGACGGCGTCGTCGGTGATCTTGATGTGCTCGGGGTGGGCTTCGGTGCGGCACGTGGTGATGTTGCAGAGCCCGCACCTCATCTCCCGGCGCACGAGGGCACGCCGGTCCCCGGTGTCGAGAGGCCGGGCTTCGAGGTCCATAGAGCGGCCGGACATGCGCGGCACTGCCCGGACATGCGCGGCACTGCGCAGTCGGCCTTGCGTCCTTCGTGGTCCCCGGATGACGGCGTTTTGCTTGATGGTGAGGCTGCGCCCCGCAGCCGGGCAAGCGGCGATCGCCTGGCATACCCGAGCACCGCCGGGCGTGTAGGCCATGGAGAGGTCATCGCGGGTCTTGAGCGGGACCGTTGGCGTCACCGTGATCAGGCCGCCCAGGTGGACGAGCATGGTGCGGCCGCTCAGCGCCCGGACCCGGGCGCCCCGACCGCCTCGACGGTGGCGCGCAGCGTTGTCACGCGGACCTCGTCGATGGCGGTGCCCGTCACGTCGAAGACGAGCTCGTCGGCGTGGGAGTCGACGAGCTCGAGAGCGATGACGACACCGCCGGCGTCGGTGATCACGGACGTGATCGCGCTGATGGTTCGTGCGGCGTCGAGCACGACGCGCATGGTCGCCGAGAAGGAGGCGCTGGGCGAGCTCTCGGCGCTGGCCTCGCATCGGAGCAACCTGCGGGCGGATCGCCCGGGGTGGTTCATAGGTCGTTGCCGGCGTAGGAGAGATTGAAGCTCTTGTTGGCGAGCGGGAAGTCAGGGACGATGGTGTCGGCGAGGGCGACCGACAGCGCCGGCCAGTTGAGGAAGGACGGGTCGACCACCTTGCAGCGGGCGAGTTGTCCTGAGGTGCTGACCTCGACACGGTGGATGATCGTGCCCCGCCAGCCTTCCACGATCCCGAGGCCCGAGCCACCCCGACGGGGGGTGTCCGGTACGACGACCTCGAGGCGGCGGGCAGAACCGGCGAGCGCCGCGACGAGGTGCAACGAGGCACGGACCTCACGGACGCGGACCGAGAAGCGGGCCATGACATCGCCGGCGTCCTCGACGACGACCGGCAGGTCGGCACCCAAGTCGACGAAGGGCTGGGCGCCGCGGGTGTCCAGGGTGAGGCCCGACCCTCGAGCGACGACCCCGAGGGTGCCGATCGCGGCCGCGTCGGACTTCGACAGCACGGCCGTTCCCTGGAAGCGGTCCATGACGACGGTGTTGGTGGCGGCGAGGCCGACGAGGTCCTCGAAGAGGGAGGCGATCTGGTTGAGCTCGACCTCGGTGGGCAACCGGCGGAGCGACGTGGCGCCGGGACGGATGGCGCCGCGCAAGAGGCGGTGGCCGGTGACCTCGGCGTTGAGGCGGAGCAGCTGCTCGCGAAGGGTGAGGGCGCGGGCGTTGGCGATGCCGTAACCGACATCGTTGCAGAGCGCGCCCACGTCGGCGACGTGGTTGTAGATGCGTTCCAGCTCCAGCAGCAGTGCGCGGAGCCGGCTGGCCTCGTCGGACCGCTCGATCCGGCAGGCGTCTTCGACCGCCAGGCAGTAGGCGAGGTTGTGGCCGACGGCCGTGTCGCCCGAGATGCGCTCGGCGAGCACGACTCCGTCGGTGATCTCGCGCCCCTCGAAGAGCTTCTCGATGCCCCGGTGGACGAACCAGAGCCGAGCCTTCATCTTGAGGATGGTCTCGCCGACGACGGAGAAGCGGAAGTGGCCGGGCTCGATGAGCCCGGCGTGGACGGGCCCGACGGGGATCTCGTAGACGCCGGGTCCCTCGACGGCGACGAAGGGGAACGGCTCGGCGTCGGCTCGCATCGGGGGTGGCTCCCCGGCACCGTGGCGCATCGGGTGCCAGCCTGCCGGCCAGTGCTGGTGGAGCACGAGGGGACGGAGGAAAGGGTGGCCGATCGGCTCGATCCCGAACAGGTCGTGGATCTCGCGCTCGAAGCGGCTGGCGGGGAACGACAGCCGGGCGAGGGAGGGGACGGCCGGTCGGGTGGGGTCGAGGCGCACTTGGAGCTCGACGCGGCGATCCGGCGAGCCGGTGGTGAACACGTAGACGGCCCGCAGGCGCCGCCCGTCGTCGTGGCCGGCGACGAGCGCCAGCCGGAACCCCGCGGCGAAAAGCACGGCGGCCTCGGCCTCAAGCTCGCCGGGGGCGACGAGCGTGCTTTGCCGCACAGGGGAGGCGACCGTGCCGTTTTCGGGGTTCATCGGGCCACGACGTGGGCGGCGGCGTAGAGGAGCGACTGCAGTGGCCAGGCGGACAGGCCGAAGACCGCGCAGGCCACCAGGCCGCCGACGAGGGGGATGGCGACGATCCGCGGGGTCGCGGCCGCTTTGTCCGCGCCCCCTGCGCTACCGAGGAGGAGGTGGCGGCCATGGGCTATCACCGCGGCGAAGATCACCGCCATCAAGAGGAGCGAGGTCCCCGCGACCCAGCCGAGCCCGACGTCGAGCTCGGCGCGGAACATGTTGAGCTCGCTCACGAAGAGGCTGAAGGGTGGCAGGCCGAGGAGGGCGACGAGACCGAAGCCGAAGATCCCCCCGAGCACCGGGCGGCGCGAGAGCAGCGCGGGGACCTTGTCGATCTCGCTCGTTCCCTCGGCGAGGAGGATCTCACCCGAGGCAAGGAAGAGAACCGCCTTGGCGAGCCCGTGGCCGAGGATGTGGAGCAACACCGCGGCGATGGCAACGGTCGTGCCGGCGGCGGCCCCGAGAGCGATCAGGCCCATGTGCTCGATGCTGTGGTAAGCGAGCATGCGCTTGTAGTCGCGCTGGGTGAGCAGCAGCGACGCGGCGACGAGCAGCGAGGCGAGCCCGACGATCACGAGCAGGGTGCGGACGTAGTCGGGGCCGAGCGCTCCATCGGCGATCGCCTTGAACCGCAGGAGGGCGTAGAAGGCAACGGTGAGCAGCACCCCCGACATGAGAGCGGAGACCGGGGCGGGTGCTTGGCTGTGGGCGTCGGGCAGCCAGCTGTGCATGGGGGCGAGCCCGACCTTGGTCCCGTAACCAAGGACGAGGAGCGCCATCGCCAGGCGCATGACCGTCGGGTTGAGGTGATGGGATGCGGCCATCAGCGAGGTCCAGTCGAGGACCGAGGCGCCGGTCGCATGTCCGGGGACATGCAGGGCGGCGAAGTAGACGAAGACGGTGCCCAAGAACGCCAGCGCGATGCCGACCGAGCAGATGAGGACGTACTTCCACGATGCCTCGAGTGCCCCGTCGGTCCGGCGGTGCCCGACGAGGAAGGTGGTGGCGATCGTCGTCGCCTCGACCGCCACCCACAGGCCCCCGAGGTTGGCCGAGAGCACGGCGGCGAGCATGCAGGTGACGAACACCTGGACGAGCACGCAGTAGAGCGAGGCGTGGCGGGTGCTCGAGCGGCCACCGGCGATCTCGGCGTCGAGGTAGCGGATGGCCTGGACGGCGGCGAGGAGGGCGATCGTGCCGATGACGATCACCATGAAGGCGCTCAGCGCGTCGGCTCGAAGGGCCCCGTCGAGGGCGCCGAGGCGCGGGCGATGGTCCGTCTCGATGGCGAGAGCGACGCCGAGGCAGAGCACCCCGGCGTTGGCGAGGGCGGTCATCCACCCGACGGCGCGTCGCCAGGGCACCACCCCGGCGAGGGCACCGGCGACGAGGGGAATGACGAGGATGGCGTAGCAGAGCATCAGTCGTGGAGCTCCCGGAGCTGGTCCAAGTCGACATGGCCGAACCGGGCACGCATGGAGGTGGCGAGCACCTGGAGCACGACGACAACGAGGAGGACGTCCAAGGACGCGCCGAGCTCGACGAGGAGCGGCACGCCGGCGGTGAGGAGGAATGCGACGAGGGCGACACCGTTGTCGACGAGCAGCAGACCGACGATCTGGGATACCGCCTTGCGTCTCGTGACGAGGACAAAGAACCCGACGAGAACCGTTGCCAGGCCGAGTGGGGCGAGGCGGGTCATAGGAGACGGGAACAGCGAGGTGAGCCTGCCAGCCGACAGATAGGCGACGATGACGAGCCCGGCCGCGGCGACGAGGGAGGCCGGCACGTTCACGAGGGGCGTGGTCTCCCGGCTCCCCGGGTCACGTCGCACGACCCGGGCGAGCAGGTTCGGGATCACGAGCCCCTTGGCCAGGAGGACGACACCGGCGACGACGCCGAGGCCGACGTCGCCGGTGTGCAGCGCGAGGACTGCGGCCAAGGCGGCAAGGGCGACGCCTTGGAGGGCGAGAACGGCGACGAGGGCCCGCAGGTCCCGGCGCCACAGCGTGACTACCGCGCAGGCGAGGACCACGCCGGCGGTGAGCTCCACCAGGTCGAGCTCGGTTCCCGCGCTCATCTCGTGACCAGCCCGGTCATCACCGCGAGCACCGCGAGCACGAAGGCCCCCGACAACAGCTCGGGAACCCGGAAGAGGCGCAGCTTGGCGGTCGAGACCTCGATGAGCGCGATCACGAGAGCGATCGCCGCGGCCTTGGCCCCGAGCACGCCGACGCCGAGCGCGAGGTGCGCGACGCTCGCGTTCGTAGCGATCCCCCAGGGGAAGAACAGGTTGGCGACGAGCCCGAAGAGCAGACCGAGGCGCATCGCCTCGCCGAGGGTGACGAGACCGAGGTCTGGCCCGGCGTGCTCGAGCACCATCGCTTCGTGGATCATCGTCAGCTCGAGGTGCGTCGAGGGGTTGTCGACGGGGATCCGTCCCGTCTCGGCGATCACCACCACCACTACGGCGACCAGAGCGAGGAGCCGTTCGGGGTTCGCCATCCAGCCGGGATGGGCGAGGGTGGCGGTGACGATGCCCGGCAGGTTGGAGGTCTCGGCCTGGATGGACAGGGCGAGGATCGAGACGAGAAGGGCGGGCTCGGCGAGCGCGCCGATCGTCATGGCCCGGCTCGATCCCATGCCGCCGAAGGCGGTGCCGGGGTCGAGACCCCCGAGGGCGAGCGCGACGGATCCCATGAGGAGCAGGTAGACGACGACGAAGGCATCCGCCCCACCCGCGAGCACCGGCGTGGTGATGACAAGCGGCGAGATGGCTACAGCGACGGCGGCCGAGGCGACAAGGACGAGCGGGGCGAGGGTCAGCACGGCACTCGCGTGCTCGGCGTGGATTCGCTCTTTTCGGACGAGCTTGCGAAGGTCGCGAAGGGGCTGGGAGATCGGGGCGCCGATGCGGCCCTCGGCGCGGGCACGGATCTTCGCCATCAGCCCGATGAGGAGCGGCCCACCGACGGCGACGGCAGCGACCTGGAGGATCGATGCCGCGATCCGCGGCCCGAGACCGGTGGAGGTAGCGGTGCCCGTGACGAGGGCAGCGGTGATGGCAGCGGGGCTCATGCGAGGACCACCAAGATGAGCACCAGGGCGACGAAGCCGAAGGCGAGGTAGCGGTGCACGCTGCCGTTGGGGACCCGGCGCGCCAGGCGTCCCCAGGCGCTGACGGCGTCGATCACCGGCCGGTAGAGCACGCGTTCGAGGCCGTCGTCGATCCGGTGCTGGTAGGAGATGGCCTGGGGGAAGAAGCGCGACTCGGCGACGTGGGTGACCTCGAGGTCGCGGTCGGGGCGCAGCACGTCGACGAACACCCGCTGCAGCGGCTCGGCAAAAGAGGTGGCGGTGACCTCCATCCGGGCCGTCTGCAGTTCCCGGCCACAGCCCCACGCCTCGGCGGTGCGAGCGTGGCGCAGCGCGCTGCGCCGGGCGGGCAGGCGAACAAGGACCCAGGCGAGCACCAGCGCGCCGAGAAGGCCGGCGAGGACCAGTGCCGGCTCGATCGCCCCGCTCGCACCGGTGAGATCGAGGCCGAGCCCGGCCCGGAGCGGGCTCGGGGGGCGCACGGCCAACCCGGATGCCGTGGCCCGCTCGAGCACCGGAAGAAGCACGCCGGGGGCGATGCCGAGCGCGATGCACGAGGCGGCAAGCAGCGCCATGCCCACCAGCATCGAGGGGGCGACCTCTCGCGCGCTCGCCGCGCCGGCCGTGCGGGGTTGGCCGAGGAAGCCCACCCCGAGCGCTTTGACGAACGCCGCTGCGGTCAGGCCGCCGGTGATCGCCAGGGCTGCCACGCCGATAAGGAGGGCGACCACCGTCGCATCGGTGTGATCGGCGAAGCCATGCAGCAGGCTTTCGAGGAGCAGCCACTCACTGGCGAAGCCGTTGAAGCCGGGTAGGGCGCTGATCGAGAGCGCTCCGATGCCGAAGAGCGCGGCGGTGACCGGCATACGACGGGCGAGACCGCCGAGTTGATCGAGGTCGCGCGTGCCGGTCGCGTGCTGGAGCGCCCCGGCGCCGAGGAAGAGGCACCCCTTGAACAGGGCGTGGTTGACGAGGTGGAAGAGCGCTGCGAGCAGCGCCAGCGCGGCGAGGAGTCGCTCGCCGCTCACTGCGAGGGCTCCCGCCGCGCCGACCCCGACCAGAATGAGACCGATGTTGTCGACCGTCGAGTAGGCGAGGAGACGCTTCACGTCGGCGCTCGCCGCCGCATGCAGCGCCCCGAAGATGGCCGAAACGACGCCGAGGGCGACGACCGCCAGCCACCACCACAGCGCCCCGCCGCCGAGGAGGTCCTCGCCGACGCGGATGATGCCGTAGATGCCGAGGTTGACCATCGCCCCGGACATGAGCGCGGAGACCGGGCTCGGGGCTTCGGGATGGGCTCGGGGCAGCCAGGCGTGCAGGGGCACCGCTCCGGCTTTGGAGGCAAACCCGACCAAGGTGAGGACAAAGACGGCCGAGCGCAGCGCCACGGACAGCTGACCCCGGTGCGCGGCGATGGCGGCGAAGGTCTGCCCGCCGGCGTGGGTGGCGAGGAGGAGCAGGCCGAGCAGGATGGCCGCCGCGCCGACATGGGTCATCGCCGCGTACCACTGCGCCGCGTCGCGGGCTTCGTCGCGTTGGCGGTGCTCGTTGAGCAAAAGCAACAGCGAGGTGAGCGCCATGAGCTCCCAGGCGACCATGAACGTCGCCACACTCGAAGCGGTAGGGACGAGCAAGAGGCTTCCGAGAAAGGCCGGGAGCATCGCCGTCGCCGTGCGGCTGGGCGCGGAATGGGCGGCGTAGCCGATCGTGTACCAGGAGGTTGCAAGCCCGACAAGCGCCGTCGTCGCTACGAACAGGGCGCTCAAGGGGTCTAGGGAGAGGCTTACCCCCGTGAGCGGCAAGACCTCGGCGCTGTGCGCGCTCCAGGCATGGCCGGAGACGAGCACCTGACCCGCGGCGAGGAAGGCGCAGACGCACGCCGCCGAGCTCAAGAGGGCGGCGCCCAGCACTCGGCGGCGAGCGGGGAGGGTCGCGCCGAGGAGGGCTGCGGCGCCCGCCGCGCCGAGGCCGATGAGATAGGCCGCCTCGCTCAACGTCCGGTGAGCCCTCGGAGCGCCTCGGTGATGGCGGACGGGTCGGGAGGACAGCCAGGAATCTCGACATCGACGGGGACGAAGTCGCCAACGGCGCCGGCGACGCCGTAGGCGCCGGCGAACACTCCGCCGTTGACGGCGCAATCGCCGCAGGCCACGACCACCCGTGGCCGAGGCACCGCCTCGAAAGTCTTTCGGAGCGGGACCGCCATGTTCTTGGTGACCATCCCAGTCACGAGCACCCCATCCGCGTGGCGCGGTGACGCCACCAGGCGCGCCCCGAAGCGCCCGGCGTCGCAGACCGGGCCGAACGTCGACGCGATCTCGATCTCACAGCCGTTGCATGAGCCGGCGTCGACGTGGCGGAGCTGCACCGAGCCACCGAACCGGCTCGATGCGCTGCCCTTGTCCCTGGCCGGCGCAGCCTCGGTCACCGGGCGTGCCCCCAGAGCCTTCAAGAACGCGATGGGTCGCACGAATGACGAAGTTATCATGCTCTCAGATAATCAGGAGCTACGGAACCCTGGGCCGCGACGGGTCGCGAATGCGCCCAGGCCGCCGTCAACGGTGGCCTGGCCATGACCGCTGAGCGCGAGACCAGCCATCGCTCGTGTGCGGGTCCTGCTGGTCCAGCGTGTCGCGAACCGACGCCGAACGCGGTCGGCACTGCCCGCGCTGCGGAGCCCCGTCCACCGCCCTTCGAAAGCTGGGAGCACCGGCTCGCGCTGCGGCCACGACGGGGCCGTAGGCCATAGCTTCGCTGCCCAGCCAACGACACGACAGCCAAGAAAGAACCCCATGACCACCGCGCCCACCACCCATACCGGCCTACGCCGCTTTGTCGAGGACTTCTCCTCGCTCACCGCTCCCGAGCGCGTCGAGTGGTGCGACGGCAGCCGCGAGGAGTACGAGCGGCTCTGCCCGCTTTTCGTCGAGCAGGGGACCTTCGACCGCCTCGCCGAATCGAAGCGTCCGGACAGCTTCTGGGCCCGCTTCGACCCACGAGACGTCGCCCGGGTCGAGGCGCGCACCTTCATCTGCTCGGAAAAGGCCGATGACGCCGGCCCGACGAACAACTGGGCCGATCCCCATGAGATGCGCGACACTCCCACCAGGCTGTTCACCGGCTCGATGCGCGGCCGCACCATGATTCGGTCGGCATCCCCCTCGCCCCCGGCGAGCCGGACGTGGCGTGGCCGTGTGATCCCGGCAACCTCCCGCCCACTTCCCCGAGACCCGCGAGATCTGGTCGTACGGCTCGGGCTACGGCGGCAACGCGCTCTTGGGCAAGAAATGTCTGTCGCTTCGGAACGCGTCAGTGATCGCCCGCGACGAGGGCTGGCTCGCCGAGCACATGCTGATCCTGAAGCTCACCTCACCCGCCGGCGAATCCCGCTATATCGCCGGGGCGTTCCCCTCGGCGTGTGGGAAGACGAACCTCGCCATGGTGGTACCGAGCCTTGCGGGCTGGAAGGTCGAGACGATCGGCGACGACATCTGCTGGATGAAGATCGGCTCCGACGGGCACCTCCGGGCCATCAACCCCGAGTACGGCTTCTTCGGTGTGGCGCCAGGGACGAACGTCCAGTCCAACCCCAACGCCATCCGCATGCTGTCGTCGAACACCACCTTCACCAACACCGCGCTCACCGCCGATGGCGATGTGTGGTGGGAGGGGCTCACCGACGAGCCACCCGAGGGACTCACCGACTGGCGAGGCAACCCCTATCAGGCGGACTCGGGTGAGCCGGCAGCCCATCCCAACTCGCGCTTCACGGCCCCGGTCGCCCAGGGACCCGTCGCTCCTGAGTGGGAGGACCCCGACGGCGTGCCGATCTCGGCGATGCTCTTCGGTGGGCGCCGGGCATCGACGGTGCCGCTCGTCTACGAGGCGCTCGACTGGACGGACCCACGGCGTGTTCCTCGGCTCGACGATGGCGTCGGAGACGACCGCAGCGGCCACCGGTGCTCTCGGCAGGCTCCGGCGGACCCCTTTGCCATGCTGCCCTTCTGCGGCTACCACACGGCCGACTACTGGGCCCACTGGCTCAGCTTCGCCGAGCGCAGGGACCCCGAGAAGCTCCCCCGGATCTACTCGGTCAACTGGTTCCGCAAGGACGCCGACGGGCGGTTCCTCTGGCCCGGGTTCAGTGAGAACTCACGGGTGCTCGCCTGGATCTTCGACCGCTGCGCCGGTCGTGGAGAAGCGGTGACCAGCCCGATCGGTCACCTGCCCGCGCCCGGGGCGCTCGACGTGCAGAGCCTTGCTCTTACCGACGACCAGCTGGCTACCCTCTTTCGGGTCGATACCGACGAGTGGCGCGACGAGCTCGATACCCTTCGAGCCCACTACGCCACCTTCGGCGGCCGGCTTCCCTCTGCCCTCGGCAACCAGATCGACCAGCTGGCGGTTCGTCTGGACGCTGGCAGATGACCATGCCGGCGGTCGAGCGCCAACGCTGCCGGGCCTCAAGTGGTGGTACGAAGCGCCGAGGTCGCCGCGCTGGCTGAGGGGATCGGCGCACAGACGTGCTGCTCGACGATGCGCTCCTCGGCGTGCTCGGACCGGTGGACCCCCAGATCGTCGGCGCGATCGTCGGCATCTGCAACGATGCCCTGGTCACGACGCTCGGTCCGGCGATCGTCGACGTGATCGGCGCCGACCGCCGCCTGGTACCCCTCGTCGCGCCGTGGACCGCCGACCTCGTTCGCGGGCTCCTCGTCCTTGCCAGCCACGGACCAGGAGAGCTACGCACCACCAAGCTGCTCGGTCTCTACGCCAGACATCGGCTCTCCGAACAGGAGCGCACGCGGTATGGCGAGACGATCGACCTGGCGGCGACCCTCGCCCTCGACCGTGTCGTCGAGCACGTGCTCGGCCCGGGAGCGTGCGCCAGGAACCCGGGCGACAACGAGGCCGCCGCCCCGTGGCTCCCCGCCCTGGAGTATGGCCATCGGGTCCATATCACCCTCGAGTTCCTGCGCCTCCTACCAGCGAGATGACCGATGGCGTCGCCTTTGCAGGCCCGTGGCGAGATCGCTTGGGTTCGGTAGACCCGTTTTCGGATTCAGCGTGCTGCTTTGCGGCGAGGCGGCGGATCGGGGCGCTCTACGAACTCGAGGCTTTCCAGCTCGACCAGCAGCTGACGGGACTCGGCCAAGGTGCTCGTCAGGATCGCTTTGGCCACCTCCAAGAGTTCGAAGATCCGAGGATCGGTCACCGAGTAGCGAACCGTCGAGCCCTCCTTTCGCCCTTGGAGCACGTTCGCTCGGCGGAGGATCCCGAGTTGCTGGGATAGATGAGACGCCTCCAGCCCTACCTCGGGGATCAGCTCGCCGACCGACCGCTCCCCATCGCGCAGCAACTCGAGCACCCGGATGCGCGCCGGGTGGGCCAGAGTCTTGAAGAAGTCCGCCTTGACCTGGTAGATCGGCCGCGTCATCGGCATCTGTCTTCGACGATGTGGAGGCGAGACCACGACCTTGGCCACGAAAGACTCCGCATACGGCTGCATGAAGGAGACATCAAATCACCAATTTATCAGTTGTGACCGCACGGTGTTGGGTCCAAAGATCCGAAGTCCCCGTTGAGCTGTGGCTCCGCGAAGATGGGCGGTGGCAGTCGCATCGGAGGATGGCGGGTTGGGAAACCTTCCTCTTCTGGTCCCACCGATGGTCGTACCCGACCGCGAAGCTTCTAGCGGAGGAGCAGGTCAAAGCTCTCGTCGAGTAAACGGATCCCACGAGCTGTCGGGCGTCGGTGGACGAAGCTCTGGTAGGGTGTGACCACGAGGTGACCACAATGCCGAAGCTGAAGAACGTGGGTGTCCGGGAGTTCCGCGACCACGCCACCACCTACCTGTCGGGCTCGGATCCCGTCGCCGTGAACAAGCACGGCCAGGTGATCGGGTTCTACATCCCCGTCGAAGGCGACCGGGAGCAGGCGAGGCGCGCCATCGAGCGGCTCGGTCGCTCTGTCGAGGAGATCCTTGAGGAGACCGGCATGACCGAAGAGGAGCTGGCCCAGCTGTTCGACCTGCGGCGGGCGCTGCCGGAGTGATCGTTGTCGTCGATGCGAGCGTGCTCGTGGCTGAGCTGCTGCGTCGGCGAGGCCGGGAGCTGTTCGCCCCCCGTGGCCTCCAATGCCTGGTTGCCGAGGGGCAGTGGGAGGAGGCGCGGCATGAGTTGCAGAAGCGGGTCGCCGCCATCGTCGGCCAAGGGCGCCTGTCGAGCGAGCAGGGAAAGAAGCTGCTCGATGCCGTCC
>JAKADK010000131.1 GCA_021820665.1 Actinomycetes bacterium
AACTGGTAGCGGGTGTTGGCCAGCATCGACGCCCTGATCGGGACCTCCAGAGCGTCGGCGTCGTTGGCGTAGACGGCGACCGTGCCGTTCGGGGCGAGCACTGCCCGGTCGAGGAACGCGTTGGTCCCCGGCGCCACCTCCACGATCACGTCCACACCGTCGGGAGCAAGGCGACCGATCGCCTCTGTCGCCTCCTCGGCCCGGTAGTCGACGACGTGGTGGGCGCCCGCCGCCCTGGCCAGGTCGGCCTTCGTCGCCGAGCTCACCGTGGTGAGCACGTCGGCACCGGACCAGACGGCAAGCTGGATGGCGGCGTGCCCGACCGCCCCCGCCCCACCGGCGACCAGCACCCGGCAGCCACTGAGCGCACCGGGCCCGAGCCTGGCCGGCCCGGCCGCGCCGACGGTGAGGCAGCGGTGCGCCGTGAGCGCCGGGATGCCCAACGACGCGCCGAGGTCGAACGACGCCCCGCCAGGAAGCGGGACCGCCTGGCGCTCGGGCACGGCCACCAGCTCCTGGGCCGTCCCGTCGGCCCGGCCGTAGGCGGCCTCGAACAGCCAGACACGCTCACCGGTCCGGTCGGGATCGACACCCGCACCGAGGGCGACGATCGTTCCTGCCCCATCCTGGTCGGGAACCACCTCGGGGAAGGCGAGCGCCTCGCCCGGGCCGCTCCCCCGGCGAGACTTCCAGTCCGTCGGGTTCACCCCCGAGACGGCCACCTCCACCAGAACCTCGCCCGGGCCAGGAGCCGGCGCCGGCCGGTCGACCAGCTCCATGACCTCCGGACCTCCGGTCTCCCGGTAGACGACGGCCCTCACGACCCCACCGACCTCTCGGGATCCCCCATGGGTTCCAAGACGGCCCCGTGCTGCGCCACTGACGGGACGTCGACCACCTCGCTCACCACCTCGGCCATCTCGACGGCCTCGACCACCTCGCTCACCACGTCGCCCTCTCAGCCGGCCGGCACTGCCGGCACCGTCGCCAAGCCGGCGGCGAACCGGGCGTCGGTGATCTCCTCGTCCACCATGCGGCCGCTCAGGAAGCTGTCGTAGGCGGCCAGGTCGAAGTGCCCGTGCCCGCAGAGTGCCGTCAAGATGACCTTCTCCTCGCCGGTCTCCCGGCACAGGAGGGCTTCGCGGATGGCAGCGGCGATGGCATGGGTGGGCTCGGGGGCGGGGAGGATCCCCTCGGTCCGCGTGAACCGCACGGCCGCTTCGAAGCACTCCAGCTGGGGAATGGCAATGGCCTCCATCATCCCGAGCTCGTAGATGTGGGAGAGGAGGGGCGACATCCCGTGGTAGCGCAGGCCACCGGCGTGGATGGGGTCCGGGATGAAGTCGTGCCCGAGCGTGTGCATCTTCATCAGCGGGGTCATGCCGGCCGTGTCGCCGAAGTCGTAGGCGTAGACCCCGCGGGTGAGCGACGGGCACGAGGCCGGCTCGACCGCCCGGATCACCGGGTTCATCCGGCCCGCCAGCTTCTCCCGCAGGAACGGGAACGACAGCCCTCCGAAGTTGGACCCGCCCCCGGTGCAGCCCACCAGCAGGTCGGGTGCGTGCTCCCCGGCCTTGGCCAACTGGAGCAGCGCCTCTTCCCCGATGATGGTCTGGTGGAGCAGAACGTGGTTCAGCACGCTGCCCAGCGCGTAGCGGGTCTCGGGATCGGGCGCCGCCACCTCGACGGCCTCGGAGATGGCGATCCCGAGCGAGCCCGGATGGTCGGGGTCCGTGGCGAGCACGGCGCGACCCGCCGCCGTGAGGTCGGAGGGTGATCGGTGGATCTTCCCGCCGAACGCCTCGATCATCAAGCGGCGGTAGGGCTTCTGGTCGTAGGACGCCCCGACCTGCCACACCTCGCACTCGAGGCCGTAGAGCGCGCAGGCGAACGCCAGCGCCGTGCCCCACTGCCCCGCACCGGTCTCCGTGGTCAGCCGCTTCACCCCGGCCTTGGCGTTGTAGTACGCCTGGGGAACGGCGGTGTTGGGCTTGTGCGACCCGGCCGGCGACACGCCTTCGTACTTGTAGTAGATCCGGGCCGGCGTGCCGAGAGCCCGCTCCAGACGGTGGGCCCGGAACAGTGGCGACGGTCGCCACTGCCGGTAGACGTCGAGGACGCCGCCGGGGATGTCGACGTAGCTGTCGGACGTGACCTCCTGGGCGATGAGGTCCATCGGGAACAGGGGGGCGAAGTCGTCGGGGCCGGCCGGCTCGAGGGTCCCGGGATGGAGCGCGGGAGGCGGCGGCGACGGCAGATCGGGAATGACGTTGTACCAGGTTGTCGGCATCTCATCTTCGTCGAGGGTGATCTTGTGCTGCCGCACCTCGTCGTTCAGGTCCATTGCTCCCCCTTCTTCCGTCATGGTGCCCCGACGCTACCGAACCCAGCGGCCACTCGCCGGTTCTGCGGCGGGGACACCGCCCGGCGAGCGGCGCCGTTTCGGTTCTCCGGGCATGATGGTCGCAGGACACGGGCGCCCGTGCCCCGAGGGAGGTGGTCACCGTGGCACACGAACCTACGAGTGGAACAGCGGGTGGCGTGGTGGCGTGCCCGGCGTGCGGCACCCGCAACCGCGTCCCCGCTGATGCCACCGGAACGCCGCGGTGCGCGAAGTGCCACGCCGCCCTGCCATGGTTGGCGGACGGCGGCGACGGCACCTACGACGCCGTGGTCGCCCGGAGCCCGCTCCCGGTGCTGGTCGACCTGTGGGCACCGTGGTGCGGGCCGTGCCGGATGGTGAGCCCGGCTGTGGAGCAGGTGGGCCGCGACCTGGCTGGGCGGCTGAAGGTGGTGAAGATCAACGTCGACGACAACCCCCGCAGTGCGGCCCGGTTCGACGCCATGTCCATTCCCACCCTGGTCATCGTCGACCACGGCACCGTCGTGGACCGGCAGGTGGGTGCCGTGCCGGCGCCGGCGCTCCGGGCGTGGGTGGACCGGGCACTCGCCACCACCCAGGCCACCTGACCGTCGGGGACGGCCTGACCAAGGGACGCCCGGGCCACCCGGGCAGGCTGGCGCCGTCCCGGGGTACCCGGAGCCTTACGGTCGGATCTCGTAGTACAAGTTGGCCGGGTCGTCGAAGTCGTGCATCGTGAACCGGCTGAACCCCGCCGCGTCCGCCAGCGCCCGCAGCAGCTCCGGATGGAGCCCGAGGGTGCCGAGCCCGGCGCCGCCCGGCTCGGACAGCGCCGAGGACATGCACCCGGTCACCGACAGCCCGTACATCAGCGCCGCCATCGGATTGGCGAGGTTGCCCTCCAGGTCCGGTGCACACCGGATCTCTTTCACCAGCCACGTCCCGTCCTCACGGATGGCACGCCGGATCGCCGCAATGGCCGACTGCGGCGCCGTCATGTCGTGGAGGCAGTCGAAGGTCACCACCAGATCGAACGTCGCTTCGGTCGGGAGCGCATCTGCCCCGCTCAGGTGGAGGGTGACGTTGTCCAGACCGGCTTGCGTCACCTTCTCCGTTGCCCGGTCGATGGCGTGGCGGGAGATGTCGTAGCCGTGGAACACCGATGCCGGGAAGGCGCTCGCCATGGCCGTCAAGGCCACGCCGGCACCGCATCCGACGTCGGCCACCGTGGCGGCGGCGGCAAGCTTGGCGGCCACACCGTCGAGGGCGGGCAGGATCCGGGGCACGAGGGCGATCCGGGCCCACGGCCCGAGCATCCGCTCGGTGCGGTGCGCCCCCGATGGCCCCTGACGGTCGTACGGGAGGCCGATCCCGGTGCGGAACGCCTCGGCCAGGTCGTCGACGAACGTCTCGTCGGTCTGGGGACCGAACGCCCCGGCGGCGAAGAGGAGGCTCGACTCCTCATCGGCGAGCACGGCGGCGCCGGCCTCGCTGAGCTCGAAGCGGTCACCTCCGCAGATCGTCACCAGGTGGGCGGCGCCCTGTCCTCGGAGCCACTCGGCCACCCACCGCTCCTGGAGGCCGGTGGCGGCGGCCAGATCAGCCGGGGTCATCGGGCCCCGGCCCCGCATGGCCCGGTAGAGCCCCAGGCGGTCGCCCAGGTGGATCAGGAGCGAGACCAGCTCGCCCTGCTTGTACTGCCACACCTGGAGGGCGAACGCCAGTGCTTCATCGTCGGGCGGCGGAGCACCGTCCTCCCGACCGGCATCCTCCGCCGTCGTGCCTCCGGTCCCGGTCGTCAACGCAACCACCTCTCCCCCGGGGCGTTCACCCGAACACCCCCTGCCCGAGCGACCCTACCGCCCGAACGACCCCGCCGCCGGGCGCGACCGAGGGTGGATCAGCGCGCCCTGATGTAGTCGACGAGCTCGTTGCGATCCTTCTCGAGCTCACGGATCCGGATCTTCACGACGTCGCCGATGCTGACGATGCCACACAGGCGACCATCGCTCACCACCGGGATATGGCGGATCCGGCGGTCGGTCATGACCGCCATGAGCGCCTCGGTGTCGTCCTCGGGCGAGCAGGTCGTCACCGCCGTGGACATGATCGACGACACGGGCTGGCCCAGGAGGGCACCGTGCTGGTCGTGGAGCCGGCGGACGATGTCCCGTTCCGAGAGGATCCCCTCGATCGAGCCGTCACCGGGTGAGACGACGAGCGCCCCGATCTGGTGACGGCTCAGCTCGGTCACGGCGTCGTCGATGGACGCGTCGCCCGTGATGGTGGACACTTCCGTGCCCTTCTGCTCGAGTAGCGCCGAGATCCTCATCCAACCAACCTCCTTCGCCGGGGACGGCGTCTGCCGGGCTCCCGCTGGCCGGGCCCGGGCCGGGATCGGCGGGAGCGCGGCACTGCGGCCAAGTGTAGAGAGCTGGGCCCGCCGATGCTCGGGTGCCGTGTGCCACCGCTCGATCCGTGGTTTCATCGGATGGTGAGCATGGTCACATCCGGGCTCGACGCCCACGCCGGTCCGGGCGGCTGCCGGCAGGACCCTGGCGGGGAGTACGCCGTCGTCACGACCGGGCTCACCAAGCGGTTCGGGCGCCGGGTGGCCGTCGACCGCCTAGACCTGGCCATCCCCGCCAGGTCGATCACCGGGTTCGTCGGGCCCAACGGCGCCGGGAAGACCACCACGATCAGGATGCTGCTCGGCCTGATGCGTCCGACGTCAGGGAGCGGCACCGTGCTCGGGTATTCGCTCAATGCGTACCGCACCTACCTGGCTCGCGTCGGCGCCCTCATCGAAGGGCCCACCTTCCACCCCACGCTCTCCGGGCGGGACAACCTCCTGGTCCTCGCCCGCCTCGCCGGGCTCGACCGTAGGGTCGACCCCGTGCTCGACCGGGTCGGCCTCTTGTCGCGGGCGAACGACCCGGTCCGCACCTACTCCCTCGGCATGCGCCAGCGCCTGGGCATCGCCGCCGCGTTGCTGCCGGACCCCGAGCTCCTGGTCCTCGACGAGCCGACGAACGGCCTCGACCCGCACGGGATCGCCGAGATCCGCCGGATGCTCCAGTCGTTCGCCGACGAGGGCAGGACCGTGCTCGTCTCCTCCCACCTCCTCACCGAGATCGAGCAGGTGTGCGGGCATCTGGTGGTCATCGAGGACGGGCGCCTCGTGTTCCAGGGAAGCGTGGCCGAGCTCCTGGCGGCACGGGCACCGGAGCTCGTCGTGCGTACGGAGTGCCCCGAGGAGGCCCGCCGCCTGGCCGGGATCGTCGAAGGCCTGGGGCGGACGGCCCGGGTGCTCCAGGACGGAGGCGTGACGCTGGAGGTCGGCGCTGACTGCTCGTGGGCCGGCGACCTCAACCGGCTGGCGATGGCAGCGGGGATCACCCTGGTCCATCTGGCGCCCCGGGACTCGACGCTGGAAGAGGCCTTCTTTGCCATCATGGGCGGCGGGACCACAGGCGATCGTGGCGG
>JAKADK010000132.1:0-2494 GCA_021820665.1 Actinomycetes bacterium
GGCGTACGTGCACGTGCCCTACTTCGCCGTCATGCGCGAACCGGAGAAGTTCTCCACCCTCCTCGCCCTCGGGTACGCCGCCTGCTTCGGCTGGGGGATCGAAGCCCTGGCCGCTCGGATGCGGCCGGCCCGACGGGGGTGGGCGGTGATGGCGGTCGTCGGGCTGGCACTGCCGCTCGGCTACACCCCGACGATCTTCAATGGCCTCGACGGCCAGATCGCCTCCAGCACCCTGCCGGCGGGCTGGATCACGGTCGAACGGGACACCGCCTCGGCCTCCGGCCGCCTGCTCTCCCTGCCCTGGCATCTCTATTCGTCCTTCCCCTTCACCGACCATCGGGTGGTCGCCGACCCTGCCCCCACCTCCTACACCGCCTCGGTCCTCTCCTCCAACGACGCCCAGTACGCCGGGGTGCCGTCTCAGGGACCGCAGGGGGAGGCGCGTTACGTCGCCCGGCTCCTCTCCGAAGGCGGTGGGCCCGGCACCTTCGGCGCCCTGGTCGCCCCGCTCGGTGTGCACTACGTCGTCCTGTCGAAGTCATCGAACTGGCGCAGCTACGCCTGGCTCGGTCGCCAAGCGGACCTCCGGCTGGTGGTCGACACTCCCAGCGTCGAGCTCTACCGCAACACCGCCTATGCCGGCCTCGGTCATCGGGGCGCCGCCCCTGTCCGCCGGCTCTCTCCCGTCGCCTACCGGATCCCACCCGGCCCCCCCGGCTACGTCACCGTGGACGTCCCCTACCAGCCTGGGTGGGCCCTCGATGGCCACCCCGCCCGTCAAACTCCCGAGGGCACGGTGATGGTGTGGGCTGATCACCCTGGCGGGGTACTCCGCTACAGCGTGTGGCCACAGACTGCGCTGGGCGAGGGCATCTCCGTACTGCTCGTGGTCGCGCTT
This sequence comes from Actinomycetes bacterium, assembly GCA_021820665.1. Classification (GTDB taxonomy): domain Bacteria; phylum Actinomycetota; class Acidimicrobiia; order Acidimicrobiales; family RAAP-2; genus JAKADK01. The sequence continues at coordinate 899 of JAKADK010000132.1, forward strand.
GGTGTCTCCCTCTTGGTGGCGCGAAGGCGCCGACCCTCGAGCACCAGCAATGAGCTGCCGGCCAGGGCCAGCCTCGGAACCGATGTGATGGTTGACGTTGGCGGCAGGCTCCGTTAGCGTCGGGGGGACAGTCAGGTACGACGGGGTCACTCCGCTCGGCACGAGCGGCTAGGAGGACAGGATGATCGACGGCATGAAGCGGGCTCCTCGGAAGATCCTTCGACTCGTTCGGGCCAACGTGCTCCAGAGCGTCGTGGTCGCTCTGGTGGTGATCGGCGGGACTGCAACCGGCCTGCTCGCCAACACCGCCACCGTCTCTGCCAACTCCGGTTCCTGTGGCTACAGCGGGACCTGCCCGACGCCGCCGCCCACCTCGACGGCCGGCTACCGGATGGTGGCCTCTGACGGCGGCGTCTTCTCCTTCAACGCTCCGTTCTACGGCTCGATGGGTGGTGTCGCACTCAACAAGCCGATCGTGGGCATGGCCACCGACCCCGCCACGGGCGGCTACTGGCTGGTGGCCTCTGACGGCGGCGTCTTCTCCTTCAACGCTCCTTTCTACGGCTCGATGGCCGGTGTCGCCCTCAACAAGCCCATCGTGGGGATGGCGGCCACGCCTGATGGCGGGGGCTACTGGCTGGTGGCCTCGGACGGTGGCATCTTCGCCTTCGGCGATGCCCATTTCTACGGCTCGATGGGCGGGGTTGCACTCAACAAGCCGATCGTGGGCATGGCCACCGACCCCGCCACGGGCGGCTACTGGCTGGTGGCCTCGGACGGTGGCATCTTCTCCTTCAACGCACCCTTCGAGGGCTCGATGGGCGGAGCCACCCTGAACAAGCCGGTTGTGGGCATGGCCGCCGACGTTGCCACGGGCGGCTACTGGCTGGTGGCAGCCGACGGTGGCATCTTCGCCTTCAACGCACCCTTCGAGGGCTCGATGGGCGGAGTCACCCTGAACAAGCCGGTTGTGGGGATGGCTCCTGCCGCCTGAGCCCGTGGGGGGCGCGCCCCTCTCTGTCGTGATCTCCTGAGCGCCGGTTGGGGATCCATCGGGCTCAGACCGTGATGTCTGCCCGGTGGCCGGCGGGCCGAGTCGCCCCAGCGAACCAGTGTGGACCACCGGAGGCAGTAGGCTCCCTCTTTCCATCGGGAGTGCAGCCGCACAGGAGTAGACGGGTAGACCATGGCTCGGACCAAAGGCAGTGTCCTCAGTGAAGAGGCGAAGGAGAAGATGCGGGCCCGCCGGGCGGTCGTCCGCTACCTGGAGTCGCTCGACGCGCCCCCGCCACCCGAGCCCGTGGCGGACACCGCCATGGTGGAAGCGGAGCTGGCCAGGATCGACGGGCTGCTCGCTGACCCCGAGCTACGCGCCCCCCGCCGGCTCCAGCTCCTGCAACGCAAGCGGGACATCCAGGCGCATGGCCTGCGGCCCCGGGGTCGGCCCGCCCCGAGCGCAGACGACCTGATCAACGGGTTCATCCGCTACGCCGCCAGCTACGCCGCCGACGAGCAGTTGAGCTACGAGGCGTTCCTCGACTTCGGCGTGCCGGCCGACATCCTCGACAAGGCGAACCTTCCCCGGAGCGAGGCCTC
>JAKADK010000132.1:2594-5835 GCA_021820665.1 Actinomycetes bacterium
GGAGGATGGCGGCCTCGTCACCCCAGGCGACGATGGCGTCCACCAGCCGGTCGCTCCCGCCGTCGGCGAAGTCGGCGTCGTCGAAGCCGAGGCGGCGCAGGTTGGCCTGGTAGTTGGGGAGACGGACGTAGACCGCCGTGTGCGCCCGGCCGATCTCCCGGGCCCGCTCCGGGTCGGTCTCCAACAGGACGGCCTGCTCGACGCAAAGGAGTGGGGCGTCCCCGAGCGTGGCCCGCGCCGTCCCGGTGTGCTCGGGCGGGACCAGGTAGGTGTGGGCCCCGTCCGTCCGGGCGGCGGCCAGCACCAACATCTTCGGCCCCAGTGCCGCCAGGACCCGGCGCAGTGGCGTGGTGGGCCGGAACGCCGTGTAGGGAGCCGCGTCCATGGCGTCGAGGTAGGCAGCCATGGAGGCGAGCGGCGATCCGTAGTGGTGGCCGCGCAGTCCTTCGACCAGGGTGTGGTGGCTCACCCCGAGCCCCGCCACCATCCGCTCGGGGAACGCCTCGGTGAGCCCGCTCACCGCTCCCTTCATGGTCACGGCATCCCGGGCCCAGATGCTGGCGATCCCGGTCGCCCCCACCAGGTGCGTCGTCCCGGACAGGAGGAGCGCCAGGTGGGCCATGACGTCCCGTCCCGCCACCTCGGGGAGCCAGACGGCGCCGTAGCCGAGCGATTCGAGCTCGGCGGCGAGCTGGACCGACTCGGCCGTCGGGACCATGTCGAGGGCGCCGGTCCAGACGCCGATCCGGGGCAGCGCGAGGCGGGAAGCATCCATGGTTTCGACCATAGACCACGAGCGGGTGCCCGTCCCGCCCGTCGCGTTTGTCCCGTGCGCCCCGCCCGTCCCGTGCGTCCGGGACGGCCGGTCCGGAAGGGGCTAGCGTTCTGTCTAGGCACCGGGGGGCGCGGCCTCGGGCTGGAGGCTGGACTGCGGTCCAGGACAACGAGAGCCGAGGTGTCGTGATGCCCCAGGAAGATGCCGTCATCGTCGCTACCGCCCGCAGCCCCATCGGGCGGGCGAACAAGGGCTCCCTGGTCGACGTCCGGGCCGACGAGCTCATGGCGACCATCCTGAACGCCCTCATGGACAAGGTGCCCGCGGTCCCCAAGGAGTCGGTGGTCGACATCATCTGCGGGAACGTCGCCCAGCAGGGGGAGACCGGCTTCTCCATTGCCCGGACGGCCGGCATCCTGGCCGGCTTCCCCCTCGGTGTCCCCGGGCTGACCATCAACCGGTTCTGCTCGTCCAGCCTGCAGTCCGTGCGGATCGCCGCCCACGCCATCAAGGCCGGGGAGGGCGACGTGTTCATCGCCGCCGGCGTCGAGAAGAGCTCCCGACCACCCGCGCCCGAAGGATCTCCTCCGCCGCCGCGTGGCCGGGCGATCGGCCCGGGTGGCCTCAACCCCAAGCTGACCGGCGCCGATCCCGCCTTCCCCAACGTCTACATCCCGATGGGCCTGACGGCGGAGAACGTCGCCGAGCGCTTCGGGGTCAGCCGGGAGGACCAGGACGCCTTCGCCAAGCTGAGCCACGACCGTGCTGTCGCCGCGCAGCGTGACGGGTTCTTCGACCGGGAGATCACGCCCATCACCAGGGAGGACGGGACGGTCGTGGCCGCCGACGACGGCCCGCGACCGGGTACCACGCTCGAGCGGCTGGCCGAGCTGCAACCGGCGTTCAAGGAGGGAGGCACGGTGACAGCCGGGAACGCCTGCCCCCTCAACGACGGGGCGGCGGCCGTGCTCGTCATGAGCGCGTCGAAGGCCGCGCAGCTGGGCGTGAAGCCGCTCGCCCGGGTGGTGGCCTCGGCGGTGAGCGGGAACGACCCCGAGATCATGGGTGTCGCCCCCATCGACGCCGTGCCCCGTGTCCTGGAGGCGGCCGGGATGGCGCTGTCGGACGTCGACGTGGTCGAGCTGAACGAGGCCTTCGCCGCCCAGGTGCTCCCGGTGTGCCGGGAGACGGGGATCGACATCGAGCGGCAGCTCAATCCCCACGGCGGGGCCATCGCCCTCGGCCACCCCTTCGGCATGACCGGCGCCCGGATCATGGCCACCCTGCTCAACGATCTGGCCACCCGTGACCAGACGATCGGCCTGGAGACCATGTGCGCCGCCGGTGGCATGGCCATGGCCATGGTGGTGGAGCGCCTGGCCTGATCCTCGCCGGCCCCGCCATCGGCCGCCGCTACCGGAGCCGCCGACTCCGGAGCCGTCCCGCCCGGCGCCGTCCAGTCCGGGGACGCGTCCGCCGCGGGACGGCCGTCGGTAGGATGCAGCCACCGTCGAGTGGTGCCGGTACCGCGCCGGCAGGGGAGGGGAGCCGATGAGGTCGGAGTCGTGAGCATCAGGGGCAAGGCGTTCATCGCCGGGGCCTTCGAGCACCCGCTGCGGGAGATCCCGGACCGGTCGACCCACCAGGTCCTGGCCGAGGTGGTACTGGGCGCGCTGGCCGACGCCGGTCTCTCCCTGAGCGACGTCGACGGGTACTTCTGCGACGCCTCGCTCGGCTTCGGGCCGTTGTCCATGGTCGACTACCTCGGGATCCACCCGACCCATGTCGACTCCACCGAGACGGGCGGCTCCTCCTACGTCGTCCACGTCGGCCACGCCGCCGAGGCCATCGCCGCCGGCGCCTGCTCGGTGGCCGTGGTGGCGATGGCCGGGCGCCCCCGGAGCATGGCGCTGCGCCGCCCGGGAGGGGACGAGCCCACTCCCGACGCCGTGTTCGAGGGTCTGTGGGGCATGTCCGGTGCGGTCACCGGCTACGCCCTGGCCGCCACCCGCCACATGCACGAGTTCGGCACCACCAGCGCCCAGCTGGCGGAGGTGAAGGTGGCCGCCTCCCTCCACGCCCAGCACAACCCCAACGCCTTCCTCCGCACGCCGGTCACGGTGGACGAGGTGCTCGACTCCCCGATGATCAGCTCGCCGCTCCACCGCCAGGACTGCTGCGTGGTCACCGACGGTGGCGGTGCCGTGGTGGTGGTGAGCCCGGAGGTCGCCCGCCAGCTGGGACGGACCTCGGTCAAGGTGCTGGGCCACGGGGAGACGGTCAAGCACGCCGACAACGGCCGGCTCGACCTGACCTACACCGGCGCCGTGGTCTCCGGACCGCGGGCCTTCGAGGAGGCGGGCGTCACCCCGGCCGACATCGACTACGCCTCCATCTACGACTCGTTTACGATCACGGTGGTGGAGACGATCGAGGACCTCGGGTTCTGTGCCAAGGGGGAGGGGG
>JAKADK010000133.1 GCA_021820665.1 Actinomycetes bacterium
CGATTCCGACGTGGCCGTGGCGACACCCATCCGGGCGACCCGGTGGCGACCCTCACCGATGGCGCGGAGCGGTCCAGCCAGTTGGGGGTTCGGCACTTCCAGAACGAGAGTTCTTCAGTGATTGCGGACGGCAGCGGCGAGGCGGCGAAGGTCAGCCAGCGAGCATCTGGCAGCGTAGGCGAGAAAGTCGAGTTGACAGCTTCCGCGCCGTGAACTTCGTGTCCCATCCCGGTCGCGGACGAGGCAGCGGAACCTTCGTCCGACGTCTTCGAGATCCGAGGTGAAGTTGCGCGCCACCTCGACGACCCGGGCCATGACCCGGTTGGCCGTCACGCCGAGCAGGTGCACGACGCGGCTGTCCACCTCGATGACGAAGCCGACGTAGTAGCGCCGCAGCGTCACCGAAACGACGTGGAAGAAGTCGGTCGACCCGATCACCTAGGCAGGCGCGGGTGCGTTGACAGGAGGGTGGGTTGGAAGCAAACTAGGTTTGTGGCAGACCGATCTACTTTCCACGGTAGGTGATGGAGAGTGAGTGACATGAACGGCGCTTCGCCCGCCAGCGGGTGGGGGAGTGGGCGGGTACGTCGTCGCCTGACCGGCTCGGCGACCAAGGTCGCGGCGTCCGTCGTGCTTGTCGTCGTCTTGGCTGGCACTGGAACCGCATACGCGGTCGGGCGCGGGCATCATCGCCACAAGGGCCACGGCGGGCGAGGCGTGTTGACCGCGGTGCAGGTGGCGTCGGCCGCCTCGGGTGTCGCCGTGTCCGAGCTGACCCTGTCGGGTACGGTGAGCCCTGCGCAGAGCATCACGGTGACACCGGGCGTCGCCGGCCGGGTGGCGTCGGTGCCGGTCACGGTCGGCCAGACGGTGCAGGCAGGCCAGGTGCTGGTGCGTGTGGCCGACCCTGTCTTGCAGGCCCAACTCACCGAGGCGCAGGCCGCAGCGGCAACCGCGCAGGCCAAGCTGACGGCCGCCACGGCGGGGCCGAGCCCCCAGGCCGTCGCGGTCGCCCAGGCGGAGGTTACGAAGGCTGCGGTTGCGCTGCAGGCTGCCGAGCAGGCACAGGCAACGGCGGGCAACGGCCAGCCCGGCTCGTCGTCCGGCGGCTCGGCTTTGCAGGCTTCTGTGGCCGTGAGTGAAGCTCAGGCGGCCCTCACCCTCGCCCAGGCCCAAGCGGCAGAGGCCGAGGCCCCGCCGTCGCCGGCGGCCGTGGCGCCGCTGCAGGCGGCGGTGACCCAGGCCAACGACGCCGAAGCGGTGGTGGAGGCCCAGGTCGCCCAGGAGTCCGTCACGGCGCCCTTTCCCGGTGTCGTCAGCTCGCTCGGCGCGGTGGTTGGCGAGCAGGTCACGACGGCCAGCCCTCTGCTCACCTTGGACGGCCCGGCGGTGTCGGTGCAGGTTCCGGTGGCTGAACAGGACCTTGGGCTCATCCATCCGGGTGAGGCAGCCACGATCTCCTCGCCAGGCGGCGGTGGCTCGGTGCCGGCGAGCGTGTCGACGGTGGCGCCGGCGGCAAACCCCTCGTCGCTCACCTTCGGCGTCACCCTGAGCCCGACGTCGGACCCGTCGTGGCTGGTCCCCGGCGAGGCGGTCACCGCGGCGGTGGTGACTGGCCGGAGCGCAGGGGCGGTGCTGGTCCCGTCGAGCGCGGTGGTCTCGATCAATGGCCACCCACAGGTCTTCGTCGTCCACGCCGATCACACGGTGGGCTTGGTCGACGTGACGCCGGGGATCTCCGACGGGACGACCACGGCGGTCGCTGGCCTCGGAGCGGGCAGTGAGGTGGTCACGCTCGGCCAGACCTACCTGGCGCCCGGTGACCGGGTGCGGGTCACCGAGCGGGCAGCGGTTCCGGCGGCGGTGACCGGGTCGAGCGTCGGCGGCCTGCTGACAGCCCCGGTCACCGGCGTTCCGGCCGGCGCCACGCATGCCGGAGCAACGGGTGGCGTGTTGGCCACCAGCGGCGGCGCGACGTCCGTTCCGGCGGGCTCGACCGGTGGGCGCGGTGGGCGAGGTGGCAAGAAGGGATGAGTGAAGAGATCCCGGCCACGTCGCCGGGCGGTTCTTCGACGCCGACGGGGCGGTCGCGTTTCAACGTCACAGCCCTGTCGATCCGCCGGCCGGTGACTGTCTTGATGGTGCTCGGGTTCTTGGTGGTGGCAGGTGCGGTGGCCTTCACCAAGCTCCCGGTGCGGCGCCTCCCCAACGTCAACTTCCCTTACGTGCGAGTGGTGATCGGCGACGTCGGCGTGTCGGCATCCACGGTGTCGGAGACGATCACGACTCCGGTGGAAAAGGCGCTCAGCTCGCAGTCTGGGGTCGTGTCGATGGTCGGGACCTCAGCACCGGGGCGTTCGACGGTGGCCCTCCAGTTCGCCGGGGGGACCAACGTCGACCAGGCGGCGGCGAGCATCTCGCTCGCCCTGGCCCGGGTGGCCAAGGGCTTGCCGCCGACGGCTACCCCCCCGTCGATCATCAAGGCCAATCCCTCGGCGCTGCCGATGATGGATGTCGCCATCTCGGGCCCGCTCACCTCCTCGCAGCTTTACACGCTGGTCACGGGCGTGGTCGCCCCCGCCCTCGAAGAGCAGCCCGGGGTGGCCCAGGTGACGGTGGTGGGAGGCCGGGCGCCGGTGGTGACGGTGACGCTGTCGCCGTCGGAGCTGGCTGCGTACGGTCTCTCGGTGCCCCAGGTGACCGCCGCCATGAAGGCCCAGAACGTGGCGGTGAGCGGCGGGGTGACGGTGGTCGGCAGCCAGGAGCTCCTGACCCGCACCAGCGGCGGGTACCCGTCGGTCGCCGCCCTCCTGGCGCTGCCAGTCGCCTCCCGGCCCGCCGGAGCGGTGCTGCTCGGTCAGGTGGCCACCGTCTCGGAGGGGCTGGCTCAAGCCCAGTCGGCCGCCACGTTGAACGGTGCGCCGGCAGTGGGACTGGTCGTGACCGCGTCGTCAACGGCGAACTCCCTGGCCGTCGACGACGCGGTGCGCGCCGAGCTGGCCAAGCTCGTACCGGGGCTGCCCACCGGCGTGCACGCCACTGTCACCGGCGACGTGACCAACTACGTGCGAGCCGCACTGTCCAATGTCGAGCTCGACTTGTTCTTGGGGATCCTCTTTGCCGCATTGGTGCTCGCGGTGTTCCTGCACCGGCTGGCCAACACGATGATCGTGATGTTCGCGATCCCCGTCTCCCTGGTGTCGACGTTCGCGGTGATGTACTTCTTGCATTTCAGCTTGGATCTCATCTCGCTGATGGCGCTGTCGCTTCTGATCGGGATCTTGGTCGACGACTCGATCGTGGTGCTCGAGAACATCCACCGCCACCGGGCCATGGGAAAGAACCCGGAGGCCGCCGCGGTGGACGGGCGGATGGAGATCGGGGCGGCAGCCGTGGCCATCACCCTTACCGACGTGGTCGTCTATGCCCCGGTCGCCTTCGTGTCGGGCAACGTCGGCCAGCTGTTCAGGGAGTTCGGGCTCACGATCGTGGCCGCCACGCTGTTCTCGCTTCTGGTCTCGTACACGCTGACCCCGATGCTCGCAGCGCGCTGGGGCGGCCTTCCCCGGCCGACCTCGGCCGGAGCGCGCTTCGGGCGGCGGTTCGACGCCGGCTTCGACGGGCTGCGTGCCCGCTACCGAAGAGTGATCGCCTGGAGCCTGCGCCACCGCCTGACGGTGATCGCGGTGGCGCTTGCCGCCCTGGCCGGGTCGGCGGGCATCGTGCGCTCGGGCGTGCTGCCCACCACGTTCGTGCCACCCGAGGACAACGGGGTGGTCACCGTCAACGCCCGCCTGCCGGTCGGCACGCCCCTCGCGGCGGCCCAGGCCACCCTCGCCGGGTACGCCCGCAAGGTGCAGCACCTGCCCGGCGTGACCGACGTGTTCGTCTCCTCCGGCTACGGCGCGGGGGTCGGCTCGGGGCACAACCTGGGCCAGCTCACCGTCGATCTCGGTCCCCGCGGGTCACGCCCGGCAATCCGGAGCTACGTGAAGAAGCTCGGGAACCTCGCACGGCGCTTCCCGGGTCTGGTCGCCCACGGCCACGTCCAAAGCCCGTTCATCGCCGGCGGCGCCCGGGCGGCGTCGGTCGACATCGTGGGGCCCGACCTTGCCACCTTGGACCGCCTCGCCACGCAGGTCGCCGCCCGCCTGACCGGCAACCCGGCGGTGTCCCAGGTGTCCACCTCGGTGCCGACCCCCACCCCCGAGCTGTCGATCACGGTCAACCGGGCAATGGCCACCTACCTCGGGGTGTCGCCCGCCACCGTCGGGGTCACCGTGGCCGCCGCCCTCGGCAGCGCAGCCGTCCCGCCCCTGGTCACCTCCCAGGCGGCGCCCGCCGAACCGATCCAGGTGACCTTCGGCGACGGTGCCCGGCTCACCCCCGCCCAGCTCGCCGCCATCCCTATCCCGACCGCCCATGGCAGCGTGCCGCTCTCGACCGTCGCCACCCTCTCCGAGGCTCCCGGGCCGGGGCAGATCACCCAGATCAACGGCCAGTACGCGGTGGCCGTGTCCGCGTCGAGCCCGACTGGCAACTCCGGGCCGGCCACCGCGGCGTTGCTCGCTGCCGCCCATGGCGTCGGGCTGCCGACCGGCTACGCGCTGCAGGTCGGTGGCCAGTCCGCCCAACAGGCCCGGGCGTTCGGGCCGCTGCTCCAAGCCCTCGGCCTATCGATCCTGCTCGTCTACATGCTCATGGCCGCCCTCTACGAATCACTGCTTGACCCCCTGGCCGTCCTGTTCGCGGTGCCGCTCGCCGCCATCGGGGCATTGGTCGGCCTGTGGGCCGCCGGCCTGCCGATCTCGATCTTCGCTCTGATCGCCATGATCATGTTGATGGGCCTGGTCTCGAAGAACTCGATCCTGCTCGTCGACTACACCAAGACGTTGCGCCGCCGCGGTGTCGCACGCGACGAGGCGATCATCGACGCCGGCGCCACCCGGATACGCCCGATCCTGATGACGACCGCCACCATGGTCTTCGCGATGGCACCGCTCGCCTTCGGGCACGGCTCGGGGGCATCGGAGCGCATGCCCGTCGGGGTGGTCCTCATCGGCGGGCTTGTCTCCTCGACCGTGCTCAGCTTGCTCGTCGTGCCGGTGCTCTACAGCTTGCTCGACGACGTCCGTCGCCGCGTGCGCCGCCACCAACCAAGCGTCCCTCCGCTCCCGACAGTGACGACCGCCGAGCTGCCAGCCGTCACCCGACCCCCGACTCCCCGTGCGTGAGCGGACCCCGAGCCAACCGTCCCAACGGCTGCCGAAAGACGGCATCGGTGGCGACGCTGCCGCGCTGGCCGACCAGGCAGAGAGCCTGTTTCGGGCGTTCCGGGTCGTTCGCCGCCGGGTCCTTGCCCGCCCGATCGGTATGGCCGGACTGCCGGGCGCGCATCTGGAGCTGCTCAACCTGGTGCGCCGCTACCCCGGCGTGCGGACCCGGGAAGCGGCCAGGCACCTGCACCTCGCCTCGAACACGGTGAGCACCCTGGCCAGCCACCTCGACGACGCGGGCCTCCTCGAACGCCGTCGCGACGACACCGACGGACGCGGCGTGCGCCTTTACCTCACCGCGGCTGCCGTCGACGAGCTCGCCGACTGGCGCGACCAGCGCCTCGGCCTGCTCACCCAAGCGCTCTCCGCGCTCGAGCCGGCGGACCGGGCACAGATCATCGCCACCCTGCCAGCGCTCGAGCGGCTGGTAGACACCGTGCGCGACCAAGTCTCACCTCCTGAGCCACCTCAACCCCACGCACACCGACACCCACCACAACAACCTCCGCCAGCCACCACCACCACCACC
>JAKADK010000041.1 GCA_021820665.1 Actinomycetes bacterium
ATTCCCGGACCGAGGCGGTCTACGGGGCGTTCGTCCGGGTCGGGCAGCTCAAGGTGCCCACCATCGCCGCCGTGCGGGGCGCGGCGGTCGGGGCGGGGCTGAACCTGGCGTTGGCCACCGACCTCCGCGTCGTCGCCGCCGACGCCCGCATCCTGGCCGGCTTCCTGCGCATCGGGATCCATCCCGGTGGAGGCTTCTTCGCACTGGCGGGGCGGTTGGCGGGACGGGAGGCGGCGGCGGCTCTGGGCCTCTTCGGCGAGGAGCTGAACGGAAAGGAGGCGGTGCGGTTGGGCCTGGCGTGGGAGGCGGTGGCAGACGAGGAGGTCGAGCCCCGGGCCCACGAGCTGGCGGCCCGGGCAGCGGGCGACCCCGAGCTGGTCCGCCACGCGCTGGCGAGCTTCCACAGCGAGCTCGGTCCTCCGGCCGTGCCGTGGGCGGCGGCGGTGGAGATGGAGCGGGGCATCCAGATGTGGTCGCAGCGCCGCCGGCAGCTCCGGGCCCAGGAGCGCTGAGGTGCGCTTCACACCGGTCACCTTGACCGCCGAGGAGGAGGCCCTCCGCAGCGAGGTCCGGGCCTTCCTGGCCGAGGAGCTCCCCAAGGGCACCTACCGTCCGGGGCTGGGGATGAGCGCCGGCCATTCCCCGGAGTTCTCCCGGAAGCTGGCGGCCCGGGGTTGGGTCGGCATGGCGGTGCCGCCCGAGTACGGGGGCCACGGTCGCAGTCCCGTCGACCGGTTCATCGTGGTCGAAGAGCTCCTGGCCGCCGGGGCCCCGGTGGGAGCCCACTGGGTGGCAGACCGCCAGACCGCCCCCACCCTGCTCAAGTTCGGCACTGAGGAGCAGCGGCGCCGGTTCCTGCCGCCCATCGCCGCCGGCGAGTGCTACTTCTCGATCGGGATGTCGGAGCCCGACGCCGGCTCGGACCTGGCGGCGGTCAGGACGGCGGCCACGAAGGTCGAGGGGGGCTGGTCGGTCTCGGGCACGAAGATCTGGACGAGCGGGGCGCACCTCAACCACTTCTTCGTCGTGCTGTGCCGGACGAGCCCCCTCGCAGACGACCGCCATCACGGGCTCTCCCAGCTCATCGTCGACCTCACCTCACCCGGCCTCACCGTCCACCCGATCCGGTTCCTCGACGGCACCCACCACTTCAACGAGGTCGTGCTCGAGGACGTGTTCGTCCCCGACGACATGGTGCTCGGCGAGGTGGGCATGGGCTGGCAGCAGGTCACCTCCGAGCTCTCCTACGAGCGCTCCGGTCCCGACCGGTTCCTCTCGGCGTGGCCGGTGCTCGAGGCCTACGTGGCCGAGCATCCCGGGTTGCCGGCCGAGCGCGCCGTTCCCGTCGGGGAGCTGGCCGCCCGGTTCTGGACGATCCGCCAGCTGTCGTTGTCGGTGGCCCGCGCCCTCCAGCGCGGCGAGGCGCCGGCGGTCGAGGCGGCCATGGTGAAAGACCTCGGCACGACGTTCGAACAGGAGGTGGTCGCCGTGCTCCAGACCCTGGTGGAAGGGGACCCCGACCCGGGATCGCCGTCGCTGTTCGAGTCGCTGCTGGCCCAGTCGATCCTGATCGCCCCGTCCTACACCATCCGGGGTGGCACGACCGAGGTCCTGCGGTCCGTGGCCGCCCGGGGCCTGGGGAGCGGACGATGAGCGGGGGCTCTGACACCGGCCTGCTGGCCGAGAGCCTGGAGCGGCTGCTCTCCGAGCGGTGCGGACCCGACGTGTGCCAGGAGGCCGAGGCGACCGGCTGGGCGGCGGAGCTCTGGGAGGCCCTGACCGCGGCCGGGCTCACCACGGTCGGGGTCCCCGAGTCCGCCGGTGGTTCCGGCGGCGATCTCTCCGACGCCTGCACCCTGGTGGCGGCGGTGGGTCGTCACGCCGTCCCGCTGCCGCTGGCCGAGACGGCGATGCTCGGCGGGTGGCTTGTCGACCGGGCCGGCCTCACCCTGTCGGCCGGGCCGCTCTCGGTGGCCGTGCCCCGGGCCGACGACTGGCTCCGCTTGGACGGCTCGACGCTCTCGGGGCGCCTCACCCGCGTGCCGTGGGCGACCCGGGCTGCTGGGGTGGTCGCCGTGGTGCAAGACGGTGGCGGCCGCGAGCACGTGGTGCTCGTCGACCCGGCGCGGGCCGACGTGACCCCGGGTCGGAACCTGGCCGGTGAGCCTCGGGATGCCGTGGAGATCGGCGACCTCCACCTCGACGCCGATCGGATGGCGCCGGTGCCCGAGGGCACGGCGGCCGAGCTCGCCCTGCGCGGTGCGCTCGCCCGGGCACTGGCCATGGCCGGGGCCATGGAAGCCGTCACCCGGCTCACCCTCGGCTATGCCGGAGAGCGCCGTCAGTTCGGCCGGCCCATCGCCGCCTTCCAGGCCGTGGGGCAGCGGCTCGTGCGCCTGGCCGAGGAGGCCGAGGCCGCCGGCCTGGCCGCCGAGGTGGCCGCCCAGCGTTACGCCCAGGTGGGCACCGGGGCGAGCCGGGAGATCGCGGCCGCCAAGGTGACGGCCGGGCGCGCCGCCGCCGAGGTCGCCGCCCATGCCCACCAGGTCCACGGCGCCATGGGGATGACCCAGGAGTACCGGCTGCACCTCTCCACCCGGAGGCTGTGGGCGTGGCGTCACGAGTGGGGCTCTTCCCGGCACTGGGCATCGGTGCTCGGTGGGGAGCTGGTGGCCGGGGGAGCGGCCGGACTGTGGGAGGCGGTCGCCTCGGGTCTGGTTGCCCGGTGAGCGGTGCCAGTGGGGGAGTCGACGGGTTGGCGGCCCTGCTCTCGCCGGCGTCGATCGCCGTCATCGGCGCGTCTGAGGACCCCGAGACCCTGTCCGGTCGTCCCCTCCAGATCCTGGCGCAGCACGGCTACACCGGGGCGGTCTACCCGGTCAACCCTCGTCACCGGAGCATCGGAGGCATCCCCGCCTTCCCCTCGATCGGCGACGTGCCCGGCCCCGTCGACCTGGCGGTGGTGGCGGTCCGGGCCGAGCGGGTGGTCGAGCTGCTCGGGCAGTGCGCGGCGGCCGAGGTGCGCAGCGCCGTGGTGTTCAGCTCCGGCTTCGCCGAGGAAGGGGAGCCTGGCGCCCGGGCCGAGCGGGAGATCGCCGAACTGGCCCGGCGGTCGGGGATGCGGGTGCTCGGGCCCAACGCCGAAGGGTTCTTCAACCTGGGCGACGGGATCCCCGTGTCGTTCAGCCCCACGGTCGACTACGAGCGGGGTCTGACCCGGCTCGTGCCGGGCAACGTGGCGGTGGTCTCCCAGAGCGGAGGGCTGGGCTTCGCCGTGTTCAACTGGGGCCAGGCGGTGGGCCTGGGTGCCAGCTACGTGGTGAGCACCGGCAACGAGGCCGACGTGGAGGCCCTGGAGCTCGCCGGCTACCTCCTCGACCGGCCCGGGACCGACGTCGTCGCCCTCCTCGTCGAGGGCTTCCGCTCCTTCGACCGGCTCGAAGCCGTGGCGCTCCGTGCCGCTCGTGCCGGCAAGCACCTGGTGGTGGCGAAGCTGGGGCGCTCGGCCGCCGGCCGGCGGGCGGCGACCGCCCACACCGCCCACGACGCCGGGGACGACGCTACCTACCAGGCGGCGTTCGACCGACTGGGCGTGGTCCGGGTCGACGACCAAGAAGAGCTGCTCGACGTGTGCTTCGCCTTGTCGCGACGCCGCCTGGCCGCCGGTGGCCGGGTGGGGATCGTCACCCCCTCGGGCGGGGCCGGCGTGTGGCTCGCCGATGCGTGCAGCCGGGAGGGCCTGGAGGTGCCCGAGCTCGACACGGCACTGCAGCAGGCCCTGGCGCCGCTCATGCCCAGCTACGGGTCGCCACGGAACCCGGTCGACGTGACGGCCCAGGCGCTCAGCCGGTCCGGCATCTCCCCCTCGCTGGCGCTGCTGTGCGGGAGCGACCAGGTCGACGCCGTGGTGATGGTGGCGGCGCTGGCCGGCCCCCAGATGCTCCGGCGCGAGGAGCGCCAGATCGCCGAGGTGCTGGCGGGCACGGCCAAGCCGGTGGTGGCCTACACCTACACCCGGCCGGGCGACGAGAGCGTCGAGGTACTGGCCCGGCTCGGCCTGGCCTGGTACCCGAGCCCGCAGCGTACGGCGCGGGCGCTGGCCGCGGTGGCCCGCGTCGGCCGGGCGCTCCCGGCGGCGAGCCCCGTGGGCTGATCCTGATCCCGGCACGGTCGCCTCGACGGGGGCACCTGGACGGGGGCGCCACCGCCGTGCCGCCGCAGCCCGCAAGCGAGTCTTGCATCGAACTAGACTGGCTTGCGGCTGATGGTGGTCGGTCCGAGCGAGGGTGAGGAGCCTGGCGTCGATGGGGAGGCTGGTAGCGATGCTGCGTGCGCCGGGCGGAGGGAGGTGGCGGGCCGGTCTCGTGGCGGCAGCGACGGTCGTGGTCCTCACCGCCTGTGGTGCCGCTGGTGTGCCGAGCTCCGGTTCGGTCCACCGGCGCGCCGGTACCGCCGACGTCGCCTACGCCGGGTCGCTCCAGCTCCTCAACGACAAGACGGTCGGTCCGGGCTTCACGAGGGCCACCGGGTACGCCTATGAGGGTCGGGCCGGCGGCTCCTTCGGGCTGTCGCAGGAGATCCGCTCCGGGGAGATCGCCCCCAACGTGTTCGAGAGCATCGGCGCCGCCCCGATCACCGAGCTCCAACCCAAGGCCGGGCGGTGGTACGTGCAGCTCGCCTCCAGCCCGCTGGTGGTCGCCTACAGCCCCCATACCGCCTTCTCATCCGCGCTGCAGGCCGTTGCCAAGGGCACGAAGCCGCTGTCGGACCTGTTCAGCCTCATGGGCGACCCGGGGTTCTTGCTGGGACGGACCAATCCCGAGACCGATCCGCAGGGCCAGGCCTTCTACGAGATGGTCGAGCTGGCCCGCACCCGCCTGGGCCTTCCACCGGGCACGGTGTCCCGGGTCCTCGGGCCGCCCGACAACGCCTCCCAGATCTTCGCCGAGACGGCACTCGACGCCCGCCTGGAGGCCGGGCAGCTCGATGCCGCCAGCGCCTTCCTCTCCCAGGCCGTCCAGCTCCACCTCCCCTATATCGCCCTTCCTGCTGCCATCGACTTCGGGGACCCGGCGCTGGCCACGACCTACGCCGCGGCGAGCCTCACCCTCCACGGCGGCACGGTGGTGCACGGTGTGCCGCTGGTCGTCGACGTCACCACGCTCGGCACCCGGGATGCCGCTGCCGCCCAGGCCTTCGTCGCCTACGTGCTCTCCCCACCGGGTCGACGTGCGTTCGAGCGGGCCGGCTACGAGCTGCTCACCCCCCGTGTCCTCGGGGATGCCTCGACCGTGCCACCGGGGGTGCGCCGGGCGCTGGCCTCAGGCCCGGAGCAGGGAGCGCAGCCCTGACGACTGTCGGTCCACTGTCAACAAGCGCGGCGCGGGGGCCGACGATGGTGCGGGCCCGGGGCGTGGCCTCCGGCATCGCCGCCGCGCTGGTGTGGCTCGTCTTCCTCGGGCCCTTGTGGGCGCTGCTCGCCCACCTGTCCCTCCACTCCGTGGTCAGTGCACTGTCGGCCCCGGGAGCGTTGGACCCGATGGCGATCTCGGTCGAGGCCAGTGCCGTCAGCGTGGTGGTGCTCGTCGCCCTGGGCACGCCGCTCGCCTACCTGCTGGCACGGGACCGCCTGCCGGGAGCCCGGCTCTGGGAGTCGGGGCTGCTGGTGATGCTGCTGATGCCGCCCCTCGTCATCGGCCTGCTCCTGGTGTTCATGATCGGCCCCGCCACGCCGCTCGGTGCGCTGATCGCCCGGGTGCACCTGTCGGCGACCAACACGTTCCTGGCCCTGGTGGTGGCCGAGATCTACGAGGCCGCGCCCTACTACGTACTGGGCGCCCAGGCGGCGTTCACCTCGGTCGATCCCCGCCTGGAGCAGCAGGCGGTCCTCCTCGGCGATCCCCCCCGGCGCACCGTTCGTCGGGTCACCCTGCCGCTGGCGGCGCCCGGCCTGGCCATGGCACTGGCCACGGCATGGGCCAGAGCCGTCGGCGCCTTCGGCGCCGTGATCATCGTCGCCTACCATCCCTACGGGCTCCCGATGAAGATCTGGATCACCCTGAACGAGACCGGCCTGGCGTCGGCCCTGCCCTTCGCCCTGGCTCTGTTGGTCGTGGCCCTGCCCCTCCCGCTCGCCGCCTACGCCTGGAGCCGTCATGCTCGACGTTGACGTGATCGTGCCCCGGCGCCACTTCGACGTCTCGGTGGCGCTGACCGTGGCCAGCGGGGAGCGGTTCGCGCTGTTCGGTCCATCGGGTTCCGGCAAGACGACGATCCTCGATGCCGTCGCCGGCCTGGTGGACCCGATCGCCGGGCACGTCACCCTCGACGGTGTCGAACTGTTCTCGGCCGAGGCGGCTGGCCACCGGGACCGCGGCCGCCGGTCCCGGCCGCCGGTGGTCGTCCCGCCGTGGCTCCGTCGCGTCGGCCTGGTCCGCCAGCGGCCCGATCTCTTCCCCCATCTCAGCGTGGAGGCCAATCTGGTCTATGCCCGGGACCGTGTCGACGACGCCCACCTCGCCCGCCTGGTCGAAGTCCTGGGCATCGCCCCGATCCTCGGCGCCCGCCCGGCGGGGATCTCCGGGGGCCAGGCGCAGCGGGTGGCGCTGGCGAGGGCACTGGCCACGCGCCACCGCGCCCTGCTGCTCGACGAGCCCTACACCGCCCTCGACGCCACCCTGCGCCGGGAGCTCACCGCCCTCGTCCGGAGCGAGGTGCGGACCGCCGGCGTCCCCGCCATCCTCGTCGCCCACGAGCTGGGAGAGGCCCAAGCGTTCGCCGATCGCATGGGCATCATCGACGGAGGCGCCCTACTCCAGGTGGGCGCACCCGACGAGGTGGTCCGCCTGCCCGCCAGTCGTCGAGTGGCCGAGCTGGTCGGCTACCGGGGGTTTGTCCCCCTGCCGGGGGGGGCGTGGACAGGTGGTCGCTTGGGCGTTGTGGCCGGCGTCCATCCCCAGCGCGTTCGCCTCGGCGCCGACCCCGGATCGGGTCCCGTGCTCGACGCGTCCGCCGTGGACCGTCGACCGGTCGGGGCCGGCTGGGGGGTCGACCTCGCTGTCGGCGGCTCCGTGGTGAGCTGTCTCGTGGCCGACGATCCACCCTCACCGGGCACGGAGCTGTCCGTCACCCTGCTCGACCCCCCGCTGTTCACGGCGACGGGTGAGGCGGTGGGGAGGTCGGTCACCGGTGGTGGGCGATGACCGGCCGGCCGGTCGGCGCTCGCCTGCGCCTCGCCCGCCTGGCCCGCGGCCTCTCCCAGCAGGAGCTGGCCGAGACGGCCGGGGTGACGCGCCAGTCCGTGGCCGGTGTCGAGGCGGGGCGGTGGGACCCGTCGCTGCGGGTGGCGCTGGCCCTTTCCCGAGCCCTCGGCCAGTCGGTGGAGGACCTCTTTGGACCCCCGGCGGCCCAGCCCCCGCTGGACGCCGTGCTGCTGACCGGAGCACCGGCCGGTTGCCAGGACCGGGTGGACGTGGCCCGGGTGGGTGAGACCGTCGTGGCGCTGTCGCTGGCCGGTGACCAGGGCCTGCGGGCCGGCTTCGCCGCCGCGGGCGCCATCCTCTCCGTCCCCCCGGCCCCCGGAGCAGACCAGGTCGAGGTCCGACCGACCGAGGCGGTGCGTCCAGCGCTGGTCGTGGCCGGATGCGATCCGGCCCTGCCGCTCCTGGCCGGACCGCTGGCCCTCCTCGACCCGCCGGTGGCGCTCCGGTGGTGGCCGTGCAGCAGCCGGCAGGCCATGCGTCTGGTGGCCCGGGGGCTGGTCCACGTGGCCGGTGTCCACCTGCCACCCGACGACGTCGGCGCGATCACCGAGATGGCCCCGCAGGAGCTCCGGTCCCAGGGGGCCGAGGTCATCGCCTTCAGCGCCTGGGAGGAGGGCCTGTGCGTCACGCCGGGCGGTGGCGTCGGCGGGATGGCCGACGTGGCGAGCCGCGGCCTCCGCTTCGTCAACCGGGAGCCCGGCTCCGAAGCGCGGGAGCTCGTCGAGCGCGAGATGTACCGTCACGGGCTGGCAGCCGGTGACGTGGCCGGCTTCGACTCGGCGGTCGGGGGCCACCTGCTGGTGGCCGCCGCCGTGTCGGCCGGGCTCGGGGGTGCCGGGATCACCACCGAGCCGGCGGCCCTCGCCTACGGGCTCGAGCTCACGCCGCTGGCGTTCGAGCGGTCCTTCCTCGTCCTCCCCCGACCGCTGCTGGCCTCCCTCGAGATGCGCTCGCTGCTCCGGGTGCTGGCGTCCCCGGCCCTGCGAGCACAGCTCGGCGCGCTCCCCGGCTACCAGGACGTCGACCGGTGCGGCGAGGCGGTCGTGTCGTTGTGACCGGCGCCGGCCTGGCGCCGGGGAGCCGAGAGCGGCGCCACCCGAGCCCGTCCCCGCTCAGAGCTCCCAACCCGCTGCCCAGTCCCGGTCGGGCGTCTCGCCCGCCGCCGCCGCCAGCTTCCCGAACAGCTCGACCATGACGGCCTGATCGGCGGCCGGGATCGTCGAGAGGATCCTGGCGATCTCGCGCCGCCGCCGCCGCGTCACCTCGACCACCAGCTCCTGGCCGGCCGGGGCCAGCGTCACGCGCACCTCCCGGCGGTCCTCCCGGGAGGCCCGGCGCCGGACGAGGCCCTTGCGTACCAGGCGGTCGCACATGCGGGTGGCGGTGGGCGGGGTGACCTCCAGTGCCTCGGCCAGATCGCCGACCCGCTGGGGGCCCTGCGACGCCAGCACCACGAGCGCCCGGTACTGGGGAAGGGTGACGTCCTCGCCCACCTCCGCCAGCGACCGGGCCGCCACGGCCACGAGCACCCGGCTCGCCGCCAGCACGGCGTCGACGACCGACTGCGAGCTCGCCGGGGTCCCGACGGCGGTCTCGGCGTTCATGGGGCAATTATTGCCGGCTGAACCCGCCGGCGCCGGCGCGTAGCGTGGAGCCATGCCCAGCGCCTACGACGCCACACCCGACGACGTGGCCACCCTGCTCGATGGTGAGCCCGCCTACCGGGTCCGGCAGGTGTGGGACGGTCTCTACCGCCGGGGGCTGCGACCGGCGGAGATGACCGAGCTCCCCGCCCCGCTCCGTCGCCACCTGGACGACCTCCTCCCCGCCGCCCTGACCGAGGTGGCCCGGCGGACCAGCGACGGTGGCACCACGACGAAGTGGCTCTGGGAGCTCGACGGTGGTGGTCGGGTGGAGAGCGTCCTCATGCGCTACGGGGGGCGGGTGACACTGTGCGTGTCGTCGCAGGCCGGTTGTGCCATGGCGTGCTCGTTCTGCGCCACCGGGCAGGCCGGGTTCGACCGCAACCTCACGGCTGGGGAGATCGTCGAGCAGGTGGTGGTCGCCCGTCGCGCCGCGCTGCCCGACCGCCTTTCCAACGTGGTGTTCATGGGGATGGGCGAGCCGCTTGCCAACTTCGACCGCGTCTGGGCAGCCGTCGGGACCATCCACGACGCGCTCGGGCTCTCGGCCCGGCACCTCACCATCTCCACGGTCGGCGTGGTCCCCGGCATCCTGCGGTTGGCGACCGAGGCGCTGCCGGTGACCCTCGCCGTCTCCCTCCACGCCGGTAACGACGCGCTGCGTGACCGCTTGGTGCCGCTCAACCGTCGCTACCCCCTGGCCCGGCTGATCGACGCGTGTCACCGGTACGTCGAGGCCAGTGGCCGGCGGATGTCCTTCGAGTGGGCGCTCATCGACGGGGTGAACGACCGCCCCTCCGACGCGGCGGAGCTGGCCGCCCTCGCCCGTCCGCTCCGGGCCCACGTGAACCTCATCCCGCTCAACTCCACGCCCGGCTACCCGGTTCGGGGCACGCCCCCGGCCCGGGTACGCGACTTCGCCCGCCTCGTCGGGGACCTCGGGGTGCGGGCGACGGTTCGGGTCACGCGCGGCGCCGACATCGATGCCGCCTGCGGGCAGCTGGCCGCGTCGGTCGTGCAGACCGGGGAGGCACCCTCCGGGGAAGGCCAGACCGGTGGAGCTGGCCCAGCCCGCCGGGGAGAGGTCGGTGCTCCGGTCCGGAGCCGTCCCCGGGTGGGCGCTTCCACCCGGTGACCGTTCCGGAGGGCGGAGTAGCGTGAGGGGATGCCTCCCGCCTCTTCCGGATCCGCCGGTTCTTCCGGATCCGCTGATCGCACCGGCCCGGAGCCGCGGCCGGTGGCGCTCGTCACCGGCGCCTCAGGCGGGATCGGTGAAGAGCTGGCCCGGCGGGCCGCCCGAGACGGGTACGACCTCGTGCTGGTGGCCCGATCGCGGGACCGCCTGGAGCACCTCGCCTCCGTGTGCGAGGCCGATGGCGTGACGAGCGAGGTCCTCGTGGCCGACCTCGAGACCGGGGCCGGCGTGGAGGCGGTGGAGGAGCGGATCGTGTGCCGGTCGGGCGAGCGGCCGATCGACGTGCTCGTGAACAACGCCGGCTACGGCTCCCTCGGATCGTTCGCCGAGCTCCCCCTGGCCGCCGAGCTCGGCCAGATCTCCTTGAACGTCGTCGCCCTCGTTCGGCTGAGCCACGCCGGGCTCCCGGGCATGGTGGAGCGACGCCGGGGTGGGCTGTTGAACGTGGGCTCGCTGGCGTCGTTCCAGCCCGGCCCCGGGATGGCCACCTATGCAGCCACGAAGGCGTTCGTCCTGAGCTTCACCGAATCGATCCGCGAGGAGGTACGGGGGACCGGCGTCCGGGTGACCTGCCTGTGCCCCGGCTTCACCCGGACGGGCTTCCAGGCGCGGGCCGGCGTCCGCGGGACCGGTCTGTCCGGGCCCACGTGGCAGGATGCGGCCGGCGTGGCTGCCGCTGGATGGGAAGGCTTCTCCCGTGACCGCGATGTGGTCGTCCCCGGGATCCTGAACCGGGCGGCAGCGGCCGGGGTGCGGCTGGCGCCGCGGGCGTTGGTCCGTCGGCTGTCGGCCGAGGTGGTGCGGGGGCTGCGCTGAGGAGCCGTCCCGGGGCGATCGGACGACCGGCGCCTCCGCTAGTGACGGGGAGCGGCGGCGCTCGTGCCGCCCGCCGGCGGAGCGTCGGGTGTGGGCCCCGCCAGGGCCCATCGCATCGCAGGATCGCGCTTGGCCGCGTACATCGCCTCGTCGGCGCGCCGCAGCAGGGCGTCGGGATGGACCCCGGGCGACGTGGTGACGGCAATGCCGATGCTCGCCTCGATCCGCAGATCGTGCACCGGTCGTGGGAGGTCGTCGACGACGCCGAGGATGCGTTCGGCGACCGAGATCGCCTCCTCGGCCGAGGTGAGCTCCTCGCAGACCACGACGAACTCGTCTCCACCCAGCCGCGCCACGGTGTCGGTCGGTCGCACGACCTTTTTCAGTGCGCGGGCGACGGCGACGAGCTGCCCGTCGCCGGCTGCGTGCCCGAGCCTGTCGTTCACGTCCTTGAAGTGGTCGAGGTCGATGAACAGCACCGCCACCTGTCCGGGTTGCCGTTCGAGGCGGACCAGCGCCCAGGCGAGGCGGTCGGCCAGCAGTGCGCGGTTCGGGAGCCCGGTGAGGCTGTCAAAACGCGCCAGGCGTCGCAGCGCCAGGCCGGTGTTCACGAGCTGGGCCTGGTAGGAGAGGAGAGCCAGCTCGTCGGCGGTGAAGGCTCGGGGCGCGTCGGCAAAGATCGCCAGGCTCCCGAGCACCACGCCGTCGTCGACCACGGGCACTCCGGCGTACGCCCCGACGGACCCGGCCTTGACGAGAGGGTTGTCGGCGTAGACGGGATGGGTGGCGGCGTCGGGGACGACGAGCGGCTCACCGGTATCGACTACGGCGGCGCAGAAGGACAGCTCGTCGGGCACCGTGCTGCACGGATCGCCGACGCCGATCTCGGCCACGTAGGTTTGGAGACCGGGGGTGACGAGGTTGACGACCACGATGGGCGCGCCGGTTGCGATCCGGAGGCTCGAGACGACGGCGTCCAGGGCGGTGTCTCCGAGGTGCCCGGTCAGATGGGCCTCGGCCACCGCCCGGAGCCGGCGGGGGTTCGACACCCCGGTCACGAGCGGTGCCATCTTCGCCGGCTGTGCTTCCCTCTTCGCCGGCCCTTGCTGCGCTTCCCTGCCCTGCTGCGGGGCGGGAACGGATCGTGCCTCTTGGCGCACGCGGTCTCCCGATCACTCCTGCGGCCCGTCCGGCCGGTGCCCAGCCTACCGCCCGAGTCGCCCGGCAGGGCTGGGGTGCGTGGCGCAGGCAGCACCACCGTCATGCCCGACGCCGTCCCGCAGCGACCGCTCGAGCACCCGGAGATCGGCGGCCATGCGCTCCAGACGGGCGCGGTCCACCCCGGCGAAGAACCGCTGCTCCGTGTCTGCCTTGGCGGCAAGAAGCTGGGCGGCCCGCCGCTGGCCCGCCCTGGTGAGAGTCACCCATACCTGGCGGCGGTCGGTCGGGCCGGGGGTCCGTCGAACCCACCCGTGTCGCTCCAGGCGGATGAGCCGATTGGTCATTGCCCCCGAGGAGACCTGGGCCTCGCGGACGAGCTCTCCGGCGCTGTGGCGCATCCCGGGGGCCCGGCGCAACGCCAGGAGCATCTCGAACTCCCACACCTCGACGCCCAGGTCGGCGAGGTCCCGGTGCAGCGCCCGGTCGAAGAGGTGGGCGGTCCGGCGGAGACGGAGGGAGACCGCCTTCGCGGTCATGTCGAGGCCGGGCGCCTCTTGCGCCCAGAAGGCAACGATCTGATCGACCTCGTCGTCGTCGACGTCGTCATCGTCATCGTCGATCTCGTCGTCGGAGTGCCCGGTGCCGGGCTCTCCGGTGTCGCGCTCGGTCACCAGCGCCACGCTAACCCGCCGGCCGGCCGGCGCAGGGACCGCTCCGCACCCACCGGAGCGGAACGGACCGGGAGGGAGTGGAACGGAGCGCACCGTCGTCCGACCACGGCGGTGCTGCAGGGGACGCCGCACGGCTCGAAACGTCTTTACGTTAAGATAACGATCGGGCCCGCCGCCCGCGGCGCCTTCCCGGGCACGTGCGCCTCCGGCCCTCGCTCGCTCCCACCGGCGCTCTTTACCCGACAGCCCACCGATCACCCGACAGCCCACCGAAGGACGATCATCGTGCCCGTTACCGCCAGCCGCCGGGTTCCCTCGTGGGCCGTGCTGCTCATCTGCTGCGTCGCCCAGTTCATGGTCGTGCTCGACGTCTCGATCGTGAACGTCGCTCTTCCCCAGATGCGCCACGACCTTGGTCTTTCCGTCACCGGTCAACAGTGGGTCGTCAACGCCTACACCCTGACGTTCGCCGGCTTCCTCATGCTCGGTGGCCGGGCGGCAGATCTCTTCGGCCGGCGACGGGTGTTCCTGTTCGGCCTCGGGCTCTTCACGTTGTGCAGCCTGGTGGGTGGGCTGTCCCAGAACGGCACCTGGCTGGTGGCGGCCCGAGCCGCTCAGGGATTGGGTGGTGCCATCCTGGCGCCGGCAACCCTCACGCTCCTCACCTCGAAGTACACCGAGGCCCATGCTCGCCGCCGGGCGCTCGGCGCCTGGTCCGCCACCGCCGCCAGCGGTGCCGCCGTCGGGGTGCTCCTCGGCGGGATCCTCACCCAGTACTTCGACTGGAGGTGGGTGCTCTTCGTCAACGTGCCGATCGGCGTGGTCCTGGTCGGGGCGTCAGTGGTGGTGTTGACCGACTCCCGTGACGAACGCCCGGTTCGTCGCCGGCTCGACCTGTCCGGAGCGCTGACCATCACCGCCGGCCTGGCTGCAGTGGTCTACGGCATCGTCGACACGGATGCCCACCCATGGGGATCGCCCACGACGATCGTGGCGCTGGGCATCGGCGTGGGCCTCCTCGTCGCGTTCGTCGCCATCGAGGCCTGGTTCGCGGACGATCCTCTCGTGGACCTGGCCGTCTTCCGGCGCCGGAGCCTCTCGGTCGCCAACGGGATCGCCGTCACGCTCGGCGCCTCGCTCTTTGGCATGTACTTCTTCCTCTCGCTCTACCTCCAGGAGGTCGCCGGCTACGACCCGCTGCGGGGCGGGCTGGCGTTCGTTCCCGCCGGCCTGTCCACCTTTGCCGGAGCGCTCGTCGGTACCCGGCTGGTGGCCAGGATCGGGCCGCGACGGCAGCTGATCCTCGGCCCACTCGTGGGGGCGGTCGGGATGTTCTGGATCTCGACGCTCTCCCTCGGGGACGGTTATCTGGCCCACGTGCTCGGTCCCCTCGTCCTGGTCGGCGCCGGACTGGGACTGTCGTTCGTGCCCATGACCATCGCCGCTACCCAGGGAGTGCCGCCGGGCCAGGCGGGTCTTGCCTCCGGACTGATCAACACCACCCGTCAGATGGGTGGGGCAGTGGGCCTGGCCGTGATGGCGACGGTGGCTGCCGGCGCCACTGCGCACGTCGGGCGGCTGGCGTTGCCAGCCGCCCTCACCCACGGCTACGACCAGGCGTTCCTCATCTCCGGCTGTGCGCTCGTGGCCGGCGCCGCGCTGGCGCTCGTGCTGCCCCGGACAGCCGGCGTCGTCCCGGCCGGGCGCGTCCCGGACGGGGAGGACGCGACCGAACCGGACGGGGAGACGCACGGCGGTGGCGTGCCCGGGCGCGTGCTGGCGGCGAAGCACTGACCGGAGCGCCGGAGCACTGACCGGCCATGCTGTGGTGGTGGCCGCCGGCGAGGGTGCGGCCAGGCGCGAGGCCGCGTCCAACCGGACGTCGCGGTGTCGACGTGCCCGGCGGTCCGCGACGCGCGAGCCTGTAGCCATGACCGATGCCGGGACCACGCTTGCGCCGAGCCGGGTCGACCCCGAGCTCGACGGTGACCACGAACGATTCTCGCACATCGTGCTGGAGGGGTTCCGTCCCGAGGAGGGCGACTTCATCCCCACCGGTCCGACGGTCGTCGAAGGAATGGTCAACGGGACACCGGTGCGGGCGCTGTGCGGGAAGGTCTGGGTGCCCGGTCGCAACCCGAGGCGCTACCCGTTGTGCCCGACGTGCAAGGACATCGCCGCGGCGAAGGGGTGGCGGGTCCCGGCCTCCTGAACGGGCGCCCCCGGGCGCAGCGGCGACCCCCGGCCCCGGCCGCCAGCCCTCAGTAGCGGTACGAGTCGGGCTTGTAGGGCCCGTCGACGTCCACACCGATGTAGCCGGCTTGCTCCTCGGTGAGCGCGGTGAGCTTCACGCCCAGCGCGTCGAGGTGGAGCCTGGCCACTTTTTCGTCGAGGTGCTTGGGGAGGACGTAGACCCGGTTCTCGTAGGCGTCAGTGTTGGTGAACAGCTCGATCTGGGCCATCGTCTGGTTCGTGAACGAGCTCGACATCACGAAGCTCGGATGACCGGTGGCGTTCCCCAGGTTCAACAACCGTCCCTCGGAGAGGACGATCACGGCATGCCCGTCGGGGAAGATCCACTTGTCGACCTGGGGCTTGATGGTGACTCGCTCCACGCCCGGGGTGGCGGCGAGACCGGCCATGTCGATCTCGTTGTCGAAGTGGCCGATGTTGCCCACGATGGCCTGGTGCTTCATCGCCGCCATGTGGGCGGCGGTGATCACGCCCCGGTTCCCGGTGCAGGTGACGAAGATGTCCGCCGTGGAGACGACGTCCTCCACGGTGGTGACCTGGTACCCCTCCATCGCCGCCTGCAGCGCGCAGATGGGGTCGACCTCGGTCACGACCACTCGCGCCCCCTGTCCGCGCAGGGACTCGGCACATCCCTTCCCGACGTCGCCGAACCCGCACACGACGGCGACCTTCCCGCCGATCAACACGTCGGTCGCCCGGTTGATGCCGTCGATCAGCGAGTGACGGCATCCGTACTTGTTGTCGAACTTCGACTTCGTGACGGCGTCGTTGACGTTGATCGCCGGGAACAGCAGCTCGCCGCTGCGCTCCATCTCGGCGAGACGGTGCACGCCGGTCGTCGTCTCCTCCGACACGCCGCGCAGGCCGTTGGCGATGGTGGTCCACCGCCCGGGGTCCTCCCGCAGGGTGGACGCCAGCAGGGCGAGCACGACCGCGTACTCCTCGGTGTCAGCTGTCGAGGGGTCGGGGACCGCCCCGGCCTTCTCGAACTCGACGCCCTTGTGCACGAGGAGGGTCGCGTCCCCGCCGTCGTCGAGGATCATGGTCGGTGCGTCACCCGGCCACCGCAGTGCCTGGTCCGTGCACCACCAGTACTCCTCCAGGCTCTCGCCCTTCCAGGCGAACACCGGTACGCCGCGGGGTTCGTCGGCCGTGCCGTCGGGCCCCACCACCACCGCGGCGGCGGCGTGGTCCTGGGTGGAGAAGATGTTGCAGCTGGCCCAACGGACCTCGGCCCCCAGCGCGGTCAGGGTCTCGATCA
The DNA here is from genome assembly GCA_021820665.1 of Actinomycetes bacterium. Classification (GTDB taxonomy): domain Bacteria; phylum Actinomycetota; class Acidimicrobiia; order Acidimicrobiales; family RAAP-2; genus JAKADK01. Next base: position 16,263 of record JAKADK010000041.1, read on the forward strand.
GGACCGCCGTCTGGATCGTCATGTGCAGGGATCCGGTGATCCGGGCCCCGGCCAGGGGCCGCGTCGTGCCGTACTCGGAGCGCATGGCCATGAGGCCGGGCATCTCGTGCTCCGCCAGCACGATCTCCTTGCGTCCGAGCTCGGCCAAGCCCAGGTCGGCGACCTTGAAGTCTGTTGCGCTCAGTCGGGCCGTCACGGGGCTCCTTTGTGCTCCAGCTGGGGGGGACAGAGCGACAGCCTAGCTTTTGTCGTCCCCACCCCGGCCCCCGGCCCCCGGCCCCCGGCCGCGCCCGTTCCCGCCGCCGACGGTGTCGGCCTGCACGGTGGATGCTCGCCGACCCGGTACCGGCCCTCCGTCGACACTACGATCGGGCGGGTGGTGCTGGGCGTGCCCGACCGGGCGCACGTCGCCGCACCCCGGGGGCGACCCGGAGGTGCGCCGATCCGGAGGTGCCGGAGCCGGGACGCGGTGGCACCCCGGGGATGACCGGCACGCCCGCCACCCCGCCGGGCGCCGAACGAAGGAGACTGCGGTCATGGGAATCATGAGAAGAGCACATGACATCGCCGAGGCGAAGATCAACAAGGGTCTGGACGCGGCCGAGAAGCCCGACGAGATGCTTGACCTCTCGTACGAGAAGATGCTGGAGCAGATCACCCAGGTCCGCCGGGCGCTGGTCGACGTGGCCGCCTCCCGGAAGCAGATCGAGCTCCAGGAGCAGCAGCTCCAGCACACGGTCGACCACCTCCAGGACCAGGCCAAGGCCGCCCTCGGTCAGGGTCGGGAGGACCTGGCCAAGGAGGCGTTGACGCGCAAGGCCGCGGCCCAGGCGCAGGTCGACGGCATGGAGCCCCAGCACCAACAGCTGACCGAGCAGGAGGAGAAGCTGACCGCCACCCTCAACGCCCTCCAGGCTCGGGTCAACGCCTTTAGGACCCAGAAGGAGACGATGAAGGCGCAGTACTCGGCGGCCAAGGCGACTGCGTCGGTGGACGAGAGCGTGGCCGGGATCTCCCGGACCTTCGGCGACTCCGGGGAGGCGCTCCAGCGGGCGCAGGACAAGATCGCCAGCATGCAGGCTCGCTCGGGTGCCCTCGATGAGCTCCTCCAGTCCGGGGCGCTCGAGGACGTCGGGGGGAACACGGACGACATCCAAAAGCAGCTGGATGCGGTGAGCGCCGGCTCCGAGGTGGACAGTGAGCTGGCGGCGATGAAGGCGGAGTTGGGCGCCGGCTCCACCGTTCCGGCGCCCGATGCCCTGCCCTCGGCGACGGGTGGGTCGGCCGGCGCCGCAGGCCAGAAGGGATGACCACGGGATGACCATGGAAGAGGGGATGGACGCCGGGTTCGACCTGGACCTGGCGGCGGCGACCCTGCGGGCGAACCTGTCGGACGTCCACATCATGCTGAAGGTGCTCGCCGCCCAGCTGGCCGACACGCTCGGCGACCGCCTGGTGGTCGAACGCGGCGGCAGCCGCTTCGAGCGGTCGAAGTTCAAGCGGTCGAAGTCGGACGAGGTCCGGGGGGTCAAGATCACCCTGGGCGGGGACGACTACCAGGCCGACGTGGACGGATCGACCCTGCGATGTACCATCGGTCATTCGTCAGGTGGAATCCGGATTCGCAGCGAGCAGGTCGACATGGACACCTGGATCGCTCGCTTGCTCGGTGCACTGCAGGCGGAGGCCGCTCACAGCGAGACGGCTCGTCAGGCACTTCAGAACATCGTGATCGGAGGAAGCCAGTGACCGGTAAGCCGGAGGACGCAACTGCCGCCCCGAAGGACCTTCCCAAAGACGCCGGTCGCCGGCTCCAGGAGCTGGAGCACGGCCTGTTCACCTCGGACCTGTCGGTGAACGAGTTCCTCCTCATCAAAGAGGTCGGGTTCCATCCCCTCGGGTTCGTGATGGGGTCGTCCATCTACCACACCGGTATCCAGACGAGGAAGTGGGGATCGAGCCAGGAGCTCACGAAGCTGACCGAGGCGATGTACAACGCCAGGGAGCTGGCCATGACCCGCATGGAAGAGGAGGCCAACGAGCTCGGTGCCGACGGCATCGTGGGCGTCCGCCTCGACGTCAACTACTACGAGTGGGGGAAGGACGCCGCGGAGTTCATCGCCATGGGCACGGCGGTGAAGGCGGAGAACGGGCAGTCGTACCGCAACAAGAAGGGCGCGCCGTTCACCTCCGACCTCTCTGGCCAGGACTTCTGGACCCTCATGCAGACCGGTCACGTTCCCCAGGGACTGGTGATGGGCACGTGCGTCTACCACATCGCCCACCGGGGCCTGGGTCAGACGCTCAGCTCCACCGGCCAGAACGTGGAGCTCCCCAACTTCACCCAGGCGCTCTACGAGGCCCGGGAGCTGGCCATGACCCGCATGCAGGACGAGGCCGACGAGCTGGGGGCGTCGGGGATCGTCGGCGTGCGGCTGGAGGAGAAGACCCACCAGTGGGGGAGCCACACGATCGAGTTCCTCTCGCTCGGCACGGCGGTGGTCAAGACCTCCGACGAGGTCACGCTGCCCCGTCCCACCACCATCATCTCCCTCGACAATTGAGGGGGCGGTCTGTGACCTCGGTTCCCGACGACGTCCCCGAAGCAGCCGGTCGGCGCTTCCAGAGCGGGGCGTTCACCTCCGGCCTCACGGTGCCCGACTTCGCCGCCTGCCTACAGATGGGTCTCGAGCCCGTCGGCTATGTCCAGGGGTTCTGCGTCATGCAGTGGGGGTGGTACGGCGCCGGCTCCCCGTACCTGCGGGGCACCACGCCCTACGGCGGGACCCATGGCCAGTACTCGGAGAGCTGGCGGTGCCCGCACGGCTACGTCTCCGCCGACCACCGCACCTGGGGCCAGAACTACGAGCAGGCGTGGGTGGAGAACGCCTGGGGCCAGGGGTTTGGCACGGCGTACACCCGGATGATCGAGGAGGCGACCTCGATCGGGGCCCACGGGGTCATCGGTCTGGTCGACACCACGGCCAGCCTCGGCGAGATGGGGGTCCTGGAGTTCCACGTCCGGGGGACCGCGGTGAAGGTGTCCGGCGGGCCGCCCCCGCCCGACGGCCGGCCCTGGACCACCTACCTGGCCGGGCAGCGGCTGGCGAAGCTGGTGGAAGCTGGCTACATGCCGATCTCGATCGCCGCAGCGGTCTCGTCGATCCGGGTATGGGCCTACTGCGTCACCGAGTACCTGATGGAGGGGCGGGCCTACAGCTGGGGCGCCCAGGTGAACGGCGCCGAGATCGACCAGGTGGCCAAGGCCCACATGGCAGCCCGCCAGGTGGCCCGCGAGCACGTCCGAGCCCAGCTCCACGGTGACTCCCTGCACGGCGCCGCCATCGTGGTGAGCGAGCGGGAGCTCTCGGAGGGGGACCAGGTCGTCGAGTGCACCCTGCGCGGCAACCGCGTGCGGCGGTTCAAGGACTTCGATCCGCTGGCGCGCCCGCGACCCACCCTGAGGCTGTCGTGAGCGCCCGGACGCCTCGACCAGCGAGCTCCTCGGACCGGTCGTCCGGCCTGGGCCAGCCGCCGTCCGGCGGCGCTCCCGGCGATGGCCCCGACCTGCGGGCCGAGATGCTGCGCGCCGCCCAGTCGCTGGGCAAGCCTGGGTCCTTTGGCGGACCGTCGACGACGTCGGATCTCTCCATCGACGAGGAGCTGGTCCTCCACACCATCGGGTGGGAGCCCGTCGAGCTGGTGACCGGGGTGTCGATCTACTCGGTGCCGGCCGGGGTGTGGAACTGGGGCAGTGGGGAGATCGTCTCCGCCTCGTCCGCCCACCTCCAGGCGTTCGCCGGTGCGGTCAAGCGCATCCACGCCGAGTGCGCTCGGGTGGGGGGCCACGGGGTGGTCGGGGTCGAGGTCGAACGTTCGGTCACGCGCCACCACATCACGGTGGAGCTGACCGGCACGGCGGTGCGCCCGGTGGCGGACACCGCCTCGTCGAAGCGGTACCCGGTGTTCGTGTCCGACCTGCCGGCCAAGGACTTCACCCTGCTGGAGACGGCGGGCTGGCGGCCGCTCGGTCTGGCCTACGGCGCCAGCTTCATCTACGCCCCCCGTCGGTCGGCGGGCACGGCCATCCAGCAAAAGGGCCAGAACATCGAGCTCACCAACTACACCGAGGCGATGTACTCGGCCCGCGAGCTGGCGATGGAGCGCATGCAAGAGGTGGCCATCGCGCTGAAGGGCACGGGCGTCGTCGACGTGAAGGTGACCGAGGGGCCGATGCACTTCGCCCGGCACGCCATCGGCTTCACCACCTGGGGCACGGTCGTGGCCCTCACGGCCGACCACCACCGGACGATCGAGCCGGTCGTGCTCGTGGCCCTCGACGACGCGTCTGCCGCCTTCGATGCCAGCTCTCTCCGGGGGTAGGGCCAGCTCTCTCCGGGGGTAGGGCCAGCTCTCTCCGGGGGTAGGGCCAGCGCGCTCACGCGGGCAGTGCTGCTTGCACTGCACTCCTGTTTGCACTGCAGTTGACATGAGTTTCCTGCGGGTCGACACTGGACTGCGATGTGTGTGCGCCCGTGTGGCGCCGAAGAGGCCCAGGGGCCCGAGGGGGAGCGATGACGACCAAGGTGTACCAGCTGCCGGTGGACAAGACCGGCTGGCAGACGGCGGACCACACGGGGACCGCCAGGTTCACCTGGGACTACGACGACGGCCGGGAGAAGCTCCTGTCCCTCTACGACAAGGGCAAGCGCAAGCAGTGGGACGCCAAGGAGCGTATCGACTGGTCGCACACGCCCGACCCGGAGAACCCGTTGCAGACGCCCGACGAGCTGGTGCCGATCTTCGGCTCGCCGGTGTGGGACCGTCTGAACGAGGCGGAGCGGGGGAACGTCAGGCGCAACCTGGTTGCGTGGCAGTTCAGCCAGTTCCTCCACGGCGAGCAGGGCGCGTTGCTGTGCACGGCCAAGATCGTCCAGACGGTCCCCGACATCGACTCGAAGTACTACGCCGCCACCCAGGTGATGGACGAGGCCCGCCACGTCGAGACCTACTCCCGCTACCTCGACACCATCGAGATGGCCTATCCCATCAACGGCAACCTGAAGTCGCTCCTCGACGACGTGCTGAGCGACTCGCGGTGGGACATGACCTACCTGGGCATGCAGGTCCTGATCGAAGGGCTGGCACTGGCCGCCTTCGGCCTGATCCGGAACACGGCCGGTGATCCGCTGGGCAAGGCGGTCAACGCCTATGTGATGCAGGACGAGGCGCGCCACGTGATGTTCGGACGACTGGCGCTTCGTGACTACTACCCGCAGCTCACCCAGGCGGAGCGGGACGACCGGGAGGAGTTCTGCGCCGACGCGTGCTACCGCATGCGCGACCGCTTCCTCGGGGAGGAGGTGTGGGAGCGGCTCGGCTACGCACCCGCCGAGTGCCTCGACTACGTGAGCGAGAGCGAGAGCCAGCGGGTGTTCCGGAGCCTGCTGTTCACGAGGATCGTCCCCACGCTGAAGGACGTCGGCCTCTGGGGCCCGAAGATGCGCCAGACCTTCGCCGACATGGGCGTGATCGGCTACGAGTCCACCGATCTGGATGCCGTCATGGCCGAGGACGAAGCGGTGGCCGAGGGTATCGACGAGGCGCGGGCGCAGGTCGACAACGCCATCGCCGGGGACGCCCCCGCCCCGAGCTGACCCTTCCGGCGCGGCCTCCGGGGGATGGCCGTCCCCCGCCGGGCGATCGGGGGCCGGTGTCGACAGTGCGGTTCCGGTAGCGCACAATGGTGGGCATGGTCGGAAAGCGCTCGGAGCGCGAGCACGGGCAGGAGGGCGCGGGCCGCGCCGCGCCCGAGGCCCAGCGCGGAGCGCCGGAAGACCTCGGGGCGGGTGAGACCAGCTACACGATCTCCGAGCTCTCCGCGTTGACCGGGGTCCGGGTCTCCTCGATCCATCACTACCGCCGGCGGGGCCTCCTCCCGCCGCCCGATGCCACGGCGCCCCACCGGTTCATCTACGGCGCCGTCCACCGCGACATCCTCGTCGCCATCCGGACCCTCCGGGAGCGTTACCGGTTGTCGCTCACCGCCATCGCCGAGATCCTTCCGGCCCTCGCCGGGGTGCAGGTGCCGACCGCCGGAGCGCAGGAGCCGACCGCCGGGGCGGAGGCGGCGATGCCGGGTGTCCCGTGGGACGAGATCGTCGGGGAGTACCTGGCTCGGGGAAGCTCGGCTGCCTGCCAGGCGCGGCTCCTGGCCGTCGCCCGCGATCTCTTTGTCGCCCGGGGGTACGACGGGGTGAACGTCGCGGAGATCTGCGACGCTGCCGGCATCGCCAAGGGGTCGTTCTACAAGTACTTCGGCTCGAAGGACGAGATCTACCTGGCGGCGGTACGGTCGACCGTCGACGTCGTGGAGGCCGCCTTCGACGCCACCGATCCGCCGGAGGATGCCTCCCGCGCCACCGAGGAGCTGACCAGGGTCCTCGAACCCGTGCTCCCGCTCCTCTTGGAGGTCGTCACCCGCAGCCTGCACGGTGACATGCTGCGCGGGGTGATGACCGATCTCCTCGCCGGCTACACCGGGCTGGTCGCTGCCCGACTGGCGGGGAAGGCTCGTTCCCCGAAGGCGACGGCCCGCCGGGTGGCGGACACGGCCGTGATCGGCCTGCTGCGCCGGGCGGCCGGGCTGCAGATGCTGGTCCGCTGACCGGCGCGCGCCGGCCCGGCCCCGCCGTCCGCTTCGCTCGGCGGTCCTGAGGTCTACGGTCGGCCTGCCGGTTCCTGGGCAGCCACCCCACGGTTGTCTGCCCGTCTACCCCTGCGGTAACGGCCGGTGCCGTCCGGCGGGTGCCACACCCGCGGGCCGGCCTTGCTTGACATCGACAGGAGGCGGGGCGTAAAGCAGTAATGTCCAACTGGTCATGGTTGTTGCACAGAGGGGGACTGGAGCGTGGAGGTGGCCGTAGCCGGTGCCCGGGAGGTGATCGCAGGGAGCGAGGGCATGGTCGCCCGCGCTCGGGGCGAGAACTTCCCCGTGGCGAGCCGGCTCCTCCCCGCCGTCCTCCGCCGGGACCTGATGGCGGTGTACGGCTTCGCTCGGCTGGTCGACGATCTCGGTGACGAGGCCGACGGCGACCGGTTGGCGCTGCTCGATTGGGCGGAGGCAGAGCTGCACCGCGCCGTGCTCGGGAGCGCAGAGCACCCCGTCTTCGAGCGGCTCGAGCCGGTGCTCCGGACCGGGTTCGTCCCCTACGGGGCGTTCGTGGACCTCATCGAGGCCAACCGCCAGGACCAGCGCGTCCGCCGGTATGCCACGATCGCGGACCTGCGCGGCTACTGCATGCTGTCGGCGGCGCCGGTGGGCCGCATCGTCCTCGGCCTGGTGCGGATGGCGACCCCAGACCGCCTGGCCCTTTCCGACGAGGTGTGCATCGGCCTCCAGGTCGTCGAGCACCTCCAGGACATCGGGGAGGATGCGGAGCGGGACCGGATCTATCTCCCCCGCGAGGACCTGGACCGCTTCGGGTGCGACGAGTCGGACCTGCACGCCCCCCGTGCGTCCGACGATCTCCGCGCGCTGGTGGCGTTCGAGGCGTGCCGGGCACGGGCCAGCCTGTGGTGCGGACGGGAGCTGGTTGCCGGGCTCTCGGGCCGGCTCCGGTGGATGGTCGCCGGCTTCGTGGCCGGTGGGATGGCTGCCCTGGACGCCATCGAGGCGGCGGACTTCGACCCCCTGGCCACGCGCTGCCGTCCGAAGTCCACCCGGGTGCTGCTACGTGCCGGGCTGCTGAGCAGCGTCCGTTGGAACGGGCGGCAGGCGCCGCCGCCGTCGGTCGCGGCGTCGACGGCGACGATGAGCCCCGGCCGCGAGCCGGACCGGTCTGAAGCATGACGGGCGTAGAGCTTGAATCGGCCTACCGGCAGTGCGCGGAGATCACCCGGAGGGAGGCGAAGAACTTCTCCTATGGCATCAGGCTGCTCCGACCACCCGAGCGCCAGGCGCTGTCGGCCGTCTACGCGTTGGCGCGTCGGATCGACGACATCGGGGACGGTGACCAGCCCAGCGACGTGAAGTTGGCCGAGCTGGCGGCCCTGCGCGCTCGGGTCCTCCCCACGCCGCAGGCCGACGGTGATCCGGTGCTGGCTGCCATCGCCGACGTCGCCGAGCGCTACCGGATCCCGCTTGACGCCTTTGGGTCGCTGATCGACGGCTGCGTGAGCGACGTCGTGGGCACGTCCTACGAGACGATGGAGGACCTGGTCGGGTACTGCCGCATGGTGGCAAGCACCATCGGCCAGCTGTCGCTGGCCATCTTCGGGTGCGACGATCGCGAGGCGGCGGCGCCGTACGCCGATGCGCTCGGCGTGGCCCTCCAGCTGACCAACATCCTGCGCGACGTGGTCGAGGACCGTGAGCACGGGCGGATCTACCTCCCGGCACGGGACGCGGAGGCGCTCGGGTGCGCGACCGACCTCTCGGGTCCTCCGGAGAAGGTGGCGTCGTTGGTGGCGCTGGAGTCCGAGGTGGCCCGGTCGTGGTTCGACCAGGGCTTGCGCCTGCTCCCGCTCCTCGAGCGTCGCAGCCGCGCCTGTGTCGCCGCCATGGCCGGCATCTACCACCACCTGCTCCGCCGCATCCAGGCCGATCCGAGCCTGGTGCTCCGGGGGCGGCTCTCCTTGCCGACCTGGGAGAAGGCGTGGGTGGCCGCGGTGAGCCTGTCGGGCGGGACACCATGACGCCGAGGGTGGTCGTGGTCGGGGGAGGCCTGGCCGGCGTGGCGACGGCGTTGGATGCGGCGCAGTGGGGGGCCGACGTGACGCTCCTCGAACGCAGGCACCGGCTCGGAGGTCTCACCTGGTCGTTCTCCCGGAACGGGCGCACGTTCGACAACGGGCACCATGTCTTCCTCCGGTGCTGCACGGCCTACCGGTCGTTCCTGGAGGAGCTGGGGGTGTCCGACCGCGTGGTCCTCCAGCGCCCGCTCGACATCCCGGTCCTCGCCCCCGGAGGGCGCACCTGCCGGATCCGCTCGGCCCCGCTCCCGGCCCCGTTCCACCTGGCCCCCGCGCTCGTCCGCTACCGCCACGTGGGCGTGGCCGACCGCGCCCGCCTCGGGCTGGCCCTGGTCGCTCTCGAGCGGCTGGACCTGGCCGATCCGGCGCTGGACCGGGTCACCTTCGCCGCCTTCCTCGCCCGCCACGGGCAGCGGCGCGAGACGATCGCCCGTCTGTGGGACATCATCACCGTGGCCACGTGCAACCTCCCCGCCGACCAGGTCTCCCTGGCGCTGGCCGCCAAGGTCTTCCGGACGGGTCTGCTGGACGCCGCCGACGCCGCCGACGTGGGCTGGTCGGCGGTGCCGCTCGGCGATCTCCACGACCGACCGGCGCGGGCGGCGCTCGATCGGCACGGGGTGGAGGTCCGTCTCGGCATTCCCGCCGAGGCGGTGGCGCCGGGGGCTCCGGGCGTCACGGGCTCGCCGGCGTGGACCGTGGCGACGCCCGAGGGGGTGATCGGTGCCGACGCCGTGGTGCTCGCCGTTCCTCCGCCGGCCGCCGCCGGGATCGCACCGCCGGGTTCGCTCCCGGACCTCGCGGGGCTGGGGTGGTCGCCCATCGTCAACATCCACCTCGTGTTCGACCGGCCGGTGACCGAGCTCGGGATCTTCGCCGCCGTCGACTCGCCGGTCCAGTTCGCCTTCGACCGGACCGAGGCGTCCGGGCTGGCGGCGTCGGGCCTCCCGGGAGGCCAGGTGCTCACCCTCTCGCTGTCAGCTGCCGACGAACTGGTCGGCCAACCGTCAACCGACCTGGTGGCGGCCCACCTCGACGCCCTGCGCGCCCTTCTCCCCGCGGTGGCCGGGGCCGAGCTGGTGGACGCCGTGGTGGTGCGGGAGCGCCAGGCGACGTTCCGGGGTGTCCCGGGGAGCGCCGACTACCGTCTCCGACCGGATGCCGGCCCACCCGGGCTGTTGGTGGCCGGGGCGTGGTGCGCGACAGGCTGGCCGGCCACGATGGAGGGTGCGGTCCGGAGCGGGATCGCCGCCTCGTCGGCCATCCGGGATGGCTCCGGCCCGTCCACTGCCGGTCTTTCCGCCGTCCCGCCCGCCCACTCGACGGCACGTCCGGGCGATGGCGACGGCCACGCCCGGTCCTCGCTTTCC
>JAKADK010000042.1 GCA_021820665.1 Actinomycetes bacterium
AGTTCTACGGGTCGATGGGTGGCAAGCCCCTCAACAAGCCCATCGTGGGCATGGCCGCCACCCCGGACGGGAAGGGCTACTGGGAGGTGGCCTCCGACGGGGGGATCTTCTCCTTCGGGGACGCCCACTTCTACGGGTCGATGGGTGGGACACCACTCAACAAGCCCATCGTGGGCATGGCCGCCACCCCGGACGGGAAGGGCTACTGGGAGGTGGCCTCCGACGGGGGGATCTTCTCCTTCGGGGACGCCCACTTCTACGGGTCGACCGGGGGCGTTCCCCTACCCGGCCCGGTGGTGGGGATAGCCGCCACCCCGACCGGGAAGGGCTACTGGATCGTGACGTCGACCGGCTTCGTGTCCAACTTCGGGGACGCTGTCTACTACGGCTCGGCGCCCGCCCACCTGGTCGAGCCCGTCGTGGGGATCTCGGCCTCCCTCGGGACTGGACAGCTGGGGGCCGACCCACCCTACCCCGCCGGCTCCGTGGGCTACGACGTGTCGTTCGCCCAGTGCGGCTCGCCGCTCCCACCTGGCCCGTACCAGATCGGCGTGGTGGAGACCAACGGCTGGGGCGACAGCTCCCCCAACCCGTGCCTGCGCCAGGAGGCGGCCTGGGCCGGGGCCGGGCTCAACCTCTACACCTACCTGACGTGCAACGCCGCGCCCTCCTCCACGGGAACCGCGCCCTCCTCCACGGGAACCGCGCCCTCCTCCACGGGAACCACGCCGCCGGGAAGCCAGCCGTGCACCTACTCCCAGGGCGTCGCGGAGGCGACCTACGCGTACGACACGGCCGAGGCCGCGGGGGTGGACGTGTCCGTGCCGTGGTGGCTCGACGTGGAAGGGCAGAACTGGTCGACCAGCACTTCGGCCAACCAGCAGTTGGTGGCCGGTGCCCTGGCCGGCCTGCGGGCCCTCGGGCTGCTCCACGTCGGCATCTACGCCTCCCCCGGCGTGTGGACCTCCATCGTCGGTGCCTGGGAACCACAGGTGCCGTACTGGGCTGCCGACTGGGCCGGGACCGCCCCCTCCACGATCTGTACGACGGTCAACGGGAACCCCAACTACCCGGTCCTTCCCGGACCGGTGGTGATGACCCAGTACAGCTCGCCACAGAGCCCGTACTCCTACGACGGCATGGACTACACGTCCTTCGACAACGACTACGCCTGCTGACGACCTGACCGTCAGTAGCGGGGGCTCGACGGGGAGGGGGCGAGCCCGGGGATCGCCAGGTGGGCGGCGTCGTTGTAGCCGAGCAGCTTCCAGTGTCCGCTCCACACGTCCCAGGTGGTGAGGGAGGTGTGGAGGGTGTGGAGCTGGAGCCGTCGGCCGTACCGGCCCGCCTCGATCGGGAGGCGCGCCAGCAGGGAGGCCTCGATCACGCCGGCGTGGCACACCACCACCACCAGCTGCCCCGGGTGTCTGGCCGCCACGGACGCCAGGGCGTCGGCGGCACGGCCCACGAAACCGGTCCAGCTCTCGCCGCCGGGGGCGATGGGCCGGGACGGGTCGGTGTCCCAGTCGGGATCCCCGTAGCGGGCCGAGAACTCCTCCCACGTGAGACCGTCGGCCTCCCCGGGGACCAGTTCGTTCAGGCTCCGGTCCTCCACCAGCTCCGGAGGTGCCACCGGCACCCCGTCCCCATCGATGCCGCACAGCGCAGGGGCGATCGTCCGGGCCGTCTCGATGGCCCGGGGGAGCACGCTGGCATAGAGCGCCCCCGCCCCCCGGACCTCGCCGGATCGGAGCAACCGTTCCCGCAGGGACCGGGCCTGGCGCAGACCGCGCGCGGTCAGGCCTGTGCAGCCCTTCTCCCCGCCACAGACCCCGCTGACGTTGCACTCGGCCTCACCGTGCCGGACGAGCACGAGGCGCGTGGTGTCGGGGAGCGCGGCGGTCGCCACGGTCCGGATCCCGGGCGGTGGCCCGCCCCCCGGGATCTCGTCGGGAACCGGCACCGGCACGGCGCTGGTCACCTCGGAGCGCTCGGTCCCCCCGGGGTCCACCCCGGAGCCCCCGGTCACCGGGGCCGCCCTCCTACCGCGACAGTGGCCCCGGCCCCCCCGCCGGCCCCGCCGGGCTGCCGCCGACGAACGCTCACTCCAGCATCCCGACGAACCGCTCCAGCTGTCGCAGCGTCCGGCACTCGACGACCTCGTCGCAGTGGACCCCGTACTCCCCCACGATCGAGTCCCCGGAGTCCCAGTAGGCCCGTGGCTCCGGGTTCAGCCAGTAGACGTGCCGGGCACGCTTGCGGATGTCCCCCACCACCCACGCCTGGGATGCGTGGTAGTTGTTCCGGGCATCGCCGAGGAGGAGCACGCTCGTCCGCGGTCCGATCTCCGTCCCCCACCGCTCGTTGAACACCGAGAGCGCGTGCCCGTAGTCCGAGTGCCCGTCGACCCACACGACGTCCGCCTCCGTGTTGATCCGGTGCACCGCCTCGACCGGGTCGTCCACGCCCTCGAAGAACGAGGTGACCTCGTCCACCCCGTCGATGAAGACGAAGCTCCGTACCTGGGAGAACTGGGAGCTGATGGCGTGGACCAGGTGGAGGGTGAACCGGGCGAACGACGCCACCGACCCGGAGATGTCGGCGATCACGACGATCTCGGGCTTGGCGGGTCGGGGGAACCGGAAGCGGGGGTCGACGGGCACGCCGCCGGTGCTGAGCGAGTGGCGCACCGTGGCCCGGAAGTCGAGCGGGCCCTTCCGTCCGTGCCGCCGCTTCCGAGCCAGTCTGACAGCGAGCTTGCGCGACAGGGGCCGGAGCGCCTGACGCAGGGCCGCCAGCTCCTCACGCGAGGCGTGCATGAAGTCGATGTCCTCGGGGAGAGGGGCACGGAGCGACTTGGCCAGAGCTTCGCTGCCGCGATCGGCCACGAGCCGGCGCCGGATCTCGTCTTCGATCTCCCGGCGAAGCATGTCGATCCGGGACTGGTACTCCTCGCGCAGGAGCCGGACCTCCAGGGGGGTGAGCTCCGGGGGGGCGTCACCTGGTGCGGGTTCGTCGCCCGATGCCGTTCGAGGCGTCCCTGCCCCACCCGGGTGCTCCGCCATCAGCCGTGCCAGGACGCCGTCGATGTCGAGGTTCCGCAGCGTACGGTAGAGGTAGTAGGTGCCGCCGACCGGCCGCCCCGGCTCCATCCCGGCGAACCGGGCCACCGCATGCCGGGCCACTGCCGCCAGGAGCGCCTGGTTGGCGCCGGCCAACGCCCGGTAGAGCAGGTCGGCCAGCTCCTCGGGCGTCATCGCGTCGCCCGAGCCACCGGCACCCTGCCCGCGCTGTCCTCCGGAGCCGGCCAGGCCGCTCCCGTCGGTTCGACGCGCCTCGTCCCCGAGCTCCCCGGTCGCGCTGTCGGCATCGATGGCGTAGGCAGGCCCCCGCAGCGCGAAGTAGACCTCGAACGCCGTCTCGAAGGCCCGCCAGTGCGCCCCGGACTTCACCAGGCTGGCACCGAGGGCGTACTTGAGCGCCTCCCGGTCCTCCAGCGGGATGTGCGGGATGGCCTCGGCGGCGTCGAGGTGCTCCGAAAGGGAGACCGGGATCCCGGCCATCCGCAACTCGGCGACGAAACCGGCGAGCAGGTCGAGCATCAGGAGTCGTTCCCCGCCGGATCAGTCACCGAGGTCGGCCCCGACCAGTTCCTTCGAAGCCCGCTCGATGTCGGTCCGGTACTTCAAGAGGATGTTGAGCGTGTCCCGGGCCTCCTCGGCGCCGATCGACTCCACGCCCAGCACGACCAGCGTGCGAGCCCAGTCGATCGTCTCGGACACCGACGGGTGCTTCTTCAGGTCCATGCTCCGGATCGATCGGACGATCCGGGCGACCTGATCGGCCAGCTCGGCGCTGATCCCGGGGACCCGGGTGGAGATGATCGCCCGCTCCCGGTCGAGGTCGGGGTAGTCAACGTGGAGGTAGAGGCACCGCCGCTTCAACGCCTCGGAGAGCTCGCGGGTGTTGTTCGACGTGAGGAAGACCATCGGGATCCGCGTGGCCCGAACCGTGCCCAGCTCCGGGATGGAGACCTGGTACTCGGAGAGCACCTCGAGCAGGAGCGCCTCGGTCTCGAGCTCGACGCGGTCCACCTCGTCGACGAGCAGCACCACCGGATCCGGGGAGCGGATGGCCTCCAGCAGCGGTCGGGCGAGGAGGAACTCCTCGGCAAAGATGTCCTCTTCCAGCTGCTCCCAGGACTGCCCCGCGTCAGCCTGGATCCGCAGGAGCTGCTTCTTGTAGTTCCACTCGTAGAGGGCCTTGGACTCGTCGAGTCCCTCGTAGCACTGGAGGCGGATCAGGCGGCTCCCGGTCATGCGCGCCACCGACTTGGCCAGCTCGGTCTTCCCGGTGCCGGCCGGGCCCTCGACGAGAACTGGCTTGGCGAGCCGATCGGCCAGGTAGACGATGCCGGCGATCCCCTCGTCGGCCAGGTAGTCGACCCCGGCGAGCCCCGACCGCACGGAGCCGATCGAGTCGAACCGGGGCTCTCCGGGGAGCGGGAGCCCCGTGTTGCCGTCGATGGTGGTGGTGCCGTTCGTCATGTCCGTACCTGTCCGTTCCCGTGTAGCACGTAGCGAATGCATGTCAGCTCCCGGAGCCCCATGGGTCCCCGGGCGTGCAGCTTCTGGGTGGAGATCCCGATCTCCGCTCCCAGTCCCAGCTCCTCCCCGTCGACGAACCTCGTCGAGGCATTGACCACCACCGCCGCGGCGTCGACCCGGCTCGTGAATGCATCGGCCGCCGTCAGGTCGCGCGTCACGATGGCCTCGGAGTGCCCAGAGCCGTAGCGGTGGATGTGGTCGACGGCGGCATCGAGGGAGTCGACGACGGCCACCGCCAGGCGCATCCCGAGGAACTCGGTGGCGTAGTCCTCCTCTGTGGCCTCCCCGACGTCGGGGAGCCGGCGCCGCGTGCCCTCGTCTCCCACCAGGGTCACCCCGGCCAGACGCCGGGCCACCCGCGGGAGGAACGCGTCGGCCACCGCGTCGTGAACGAGCAGGGTCTCGATGCTGTTGCACACCCCCGGACGCTGCATCTTGGCGTTGGCGGCGATCTCCTCGGCCTGGTCGAGGTCGGCCGACGCGTCCACGTAGAGGTGGCAGTTGCCGTCGCCGTCGATCACGTACGGGACCGTCGCGTGGGTGCGGACCGAGTCGACCAGCTCGTGGCCACCTCGCGGGATGAGGCAGTCCACGATGCCCTGGAGCTGCATGAACTCCACCGCCGCCCGGTGGCTGGTGTCCTCCAGGAGGACCACCGCGTCGGCTGGGAGCCCGGTGGCGGCGAGACCGTCCCGGAGCAGCGCCACGATCGCCGAGTTCGTCCCGATCGCCGAGCCCGATCCCCGGAGCATGGTGGCATTGCCCGCCTTCAGGCTGAGGCCGGCGGCGTCGCTCGTCACGTTGGGCCGGTTCTCGTAGATCACGCCGATGACGCCGAGTGGCACCCGCACCCGCGTCACCTGCAACCCGTTGGGCCTGACCCACCCGTCGACGACCTCGCCCACCGGGTCGGCCATCGCGGCCACCCGGCGGAGGCCCGTCGCCATGCCGGCGACCCGGTCCTCGTCCAGCCGGAGCCGGTCCAGCCCCGTGACGTCCATCCCCGCACCGGCAGCCCGGGCGACGTCGAGCCGGTTGGCCTCGAGGATCTGATCGACGTTGCGCTCGAGGGCATCCGCCCACCATCCGATTGCCGCGTCCCGGGCCGCCGACGAGGCCCGCGCCACCACCCGCGACGCCATCCGGGCCGCTTGCCCGAGCGAGCCGACCGGGCGGCCGACGACGTCACCGGCGGGCCCGGCCGCCCCCCGACCGGCATCGGGCCGGTCCGGGGGCGTGACCGGGCCAGAGCTCACCGGCGAGGAGATCGTCACCGGCCCAGCGTACCGCCGGGACGACCGCCTCGACCGCGCTCCGGCCCAGTGGTCACCGGAGGATCACCAGGTCGTCTCGGTGGACCACCTCGGCGGCGACACCGTCAGGGAGCTCGTCGGAGCGACGTCCCGCCCATGCCACCACCTGTTCCCTGGACGATCGGGTGAGCCCCTTGGCAAAGACGGCACCGTCCTCACCGGCGATCTCGACGGCGTCGTCGACGGAGAACGAGCCCGACGCGTCCCGCACCCCGGCCAGCAAGAGGGACGTCCCGCGTTCGGTCAGTGCCCGTCGGGCGCCGTCGTCGACGACCACCGTCCCCGACGCCCCGACGGCGAAGGCGATCCACAGCTTGCGGGCCGGGAGCCGCCGCCGGTCGGGCCGGAAGCGAGTCCCCACCCCGGCCTTCCCGTGGACGGCGTCCCGGAGCACCCCGGGACGGGCAGCGTCGGCGATCACCACCTCGACACCCGACCACGTGGCGATCTTGGCCGCTGCCAGCTTGGAGGCCATCCCGCCGCTGCCCACCACGCTCCCCGGTCCTCCAGCCGCCCGCTCGAGCTCCTGGTCGATGTAGAGGACCTCCTCGATGAGCGACGCCCCGGCGGTCCGGCGCGGGTCTCCCGTGTAGAGCCCTGGGGTGTCGGTGAGCACCACGAGGAGCCGGGCACGCACCAGATGGGAGACGAGCGCGGCCAGGCGGTCGTTGTCGCCGAAGCGGATCTCCTCGTCGGCGACCGCGTCGTTCTCGTTGACGACGGGAACGATGCCCAGCTCGAGAAGGCGCTCCAGCGTCCGGCGCACGTGAAGGTATTGGCGGCGGTGCACAAAGTCGAGGGGCGCCATGAGCACCTGGCCGGCGGCCATCTGGCGGGCCCCGAGCGCGTCGTCCCAGTGGCGCATCAGCCGGTGCTGGCCGAGCGCCGCCACGGCCTGGAGCGTGACGGAGTCCGTGGGACGCCCTCCTTTCGAGGCCAGGCTCCGCCACCCGACCGCGATGGCGCCCGATGTGACGATCACGACTCGGTACCCCTCCGACCTCAGCACGGCGATCTCGGCCGACAGTGCGTCGAGCGCCGCGGTATGGACCAGCCCGTCCGCCGCTGCCACCGACGACGAGCCGATCTTCACCACGACGGCCGGGCCCGGCGCTACCGGCCCGCTGGCGCGCCCGGCCGGGGACGCACCGGCATCGGGGCCGTCGGCGCTCCCCGGGCGGGAACCGGCTTCCTCCGGGAAGGTCACCTCCACCGCCCGACGGCACGAAGGGACCGCGCCCCCCGCGCCCCCCGCGACGGGATGCGATCGGCCCCCCGCGACGGGATGCGATCGCGGCGCCCGGTGCGCCTCACCGACGGGGCCGGCGAGCTGGCGCCTCGCCGACGAAATCGGGCTGGTCCCGATACCAGACGAACGACAGTGCGCCGATGTGGACGACGTCGCCGTCGCGGGCGCCAGCCCTCACCAGCGCCCGGTCCACCCCGAGCCGGCGCAAGCGGCCCTGGACGTAGTCGGCCGCCTCGTCCCCGGTGACGTCGTTGAGGGAGACCACTCGCTCGACAGTCCGTCCGACGACCTCGAAGGTTCCGTCGTCCCGCCGGTCGACGGTGAACCCTTCGGGGAGCGGCCGGTGGATGACGATGGCCTGGCGGCCGGCGCGGGCCTCGAGCACCCGGCGTTCCTCGTCGACGATCGTGGCCACCGTGCCCACCAACCGGTCCACGCCGGCCCCCGTCACCGCCGAGATGGCCATCCGGACCCCTCCGGCCGTCCCACCGGTGGCGCCCGGTCCCGCCGGCTGCCCGGCCAGCGGCTCCGGCACGTCGAGGTCCGACTTCGAGCGGATCACGATCCGGGGGCGGTCCAGGAGCTCGGGCCGGTAGCGACGCAGCTCGTCGAGGAGGACCCGCTCCTGGTCTTCCACGCCTGTCCCCACCGCCGGGTCAGAGGTCACGAGGACGAGCAGGACCCGGGCTCGGGTCACGTGGCGGAGGAACCGGTGGCCGAGTCCCTTCCCGTCGGCCGCACCCTCGACCAACCCGGGGATGTCGGCGACCGTGAAGTCGCCTCCACCCGGCGCGCGCACCACGCCGAGATGGGGCTCGAGGGTGGTGAAGGGGTAGTCGGCGATCTTCGGCTTGGCCGCCGAGATCCGCGAGATGAGCGTGCTCTTCCCGGCATTCGGGAACCCGACGAGCGCCACATCGGCGACGAGGGCGAGCTCCACGTCGTACCACTGCTCGTGCCCCTGCTCCCCCTGCTCGGCAAAGCTGGGAGCGCGCCGCCGGTTGGAGAGGAAGCTGGCGTTCCCGCGGCCACCGCGTCCGCCCGGCGCGGCCATCCACCGGTCGCCCTCGGCAAGCAGATCGGCGAGCACGACGCCGGCCCCATCCATCACCCGAGTCCCCACCGGCACCGGGACCTCCAGGTCCTTCCCGTTGGCGCCGTGCCTCCGCTTGCCCCCGCCGTGCCCCCCGTCACCGGCACGCCGGTGAGGGTGGTCACGAAACCCCAGGAGGGAGGACTGGTTCGTGGCTGCCACCAGCCACACGTCGCCGCCGCGGCCACCGTCGCCGCCGTCCGGTCCCCCCCGGTCGACGTGGGCCTCCCGTCGGAACGAGACGGCGCCGGCGCCGCCGTCCCCGCCCTTGACGTGGATCTGGGCTTCGTCGACGAAGGCGGGCATCCCCCGGATCCTACCGACCGCGGGGCATCCGGACCGCCTGCGGGCCCGGACCGCCTGCGATCGGCGCCTCAGCCTCCCGATCCGGTCCAGGTCCCGGTCCAGGTCCCGGTCACCCTCCAGACCGCTGACCGTCCAAGCCGGATCACGACCCGTCCGCCCGAGCTACCGGGACGGCGACCGATCAGCCCGGCGAGGAGAGGACCGGTGGAAAAGGACCGGTGGGAACGGACTTTCGCCACAAAGAGCAACTTCATCATTACTTATAGCGATCTTTTTCCGTGCTTTTCCAAGATGCCCGCTGTCGTCCCTTCACAGCAAACCGCTCTCGTGGTAAAAGGAGAGTGCTGCGGGTCGCGACGCCCGTCGGCATATTCCAGGGAGAGTCTTCATGCGCAAGTCCCGCTGCATCGTGTCAGCTGCCGTCACCGCGCTCGCCATCGGTGTGCTCGGGGCGGTCGTCACCGGTGGCACGGCGTTCGCCGCCACCCAGGACGTCATCCCCGGCCCGACCCGGTGCGATGCGCCCGTCACCGTCACCGTGCCCCCTGCAGCCACCTCGGTCACCGTCACCTTACGAGGTGGTGCCGGCTCGGCCGGTGGCGAGGGCTTCTTCGACTTCTTCGACCTCGGTACCGGGGGTGCCGGTGGAGAAGGTGCCAGCGTGACCGCGACCATTCCCGTCAAGCCCGGGGGCAGCATCACGGTCGTGGCCGGCTGCGCCGGCCGCGGGACCGGGCGCCGATCGGGTGGTGCCGGCTTCGCCCGTGGCGGGGCCGGCGGCAGTGGTGGGGGCGGGGGCGGGGGCGCGAGCGCCGTCTGCACCGGGACCAGCTGTTCGGCCGCCACGCCGGCGACCGATCTCCTTGCCGTCGCTGGCGGTGGCGGCGGCGGCGGTGAGGCGGCGTGCCCGTTCATCGGAGGTGGGATCGGCGGGCAGGCCGGAACCGGTCCGTCGGCGGTGAACGGCGGCGGTGCCGGGCCAGCGGGGATGGCCGGGACCGCCGGTGGCTCGGGCTTCTTCTTCAGCGGCGGGAACGGCGGGAGCGGCGGCACTGACGCCAACGGGTACCACCCGGACGGACAGGCGGGTCGGGGAAACTGGTTCGCGACCGACAGTGGCGGCGGCGGAGCGGGCTACGACGGCGGCGGGGCGGGTGCGTCCACGCACGACTGCGGAGGTGGTGGTGGCGGCGGTGCAGGGTCAACGTGGGTCACCGACGCCGCCACCGCCGTGACCACCGGAGCGTCGACCGTGCGCGGCGGGTCCGTGAGCAGCCTCGCCTTCGCTATCGGTCCAACCGTGGAGACGCCGTTGGGTGCGCTTGGTGGTCTCGGTCTGGCCGTCGTCGCGGGTGGAGGAATGGTGGCCGTCACCGGGTACCGGCGGCGGCGGGCTCGCGATTGAGCTCACCGGCATCCGGTCCCTGTCGTCCGGTCTGGGCCGCCACAGACGGCCCTATGCGCGCCCAGACAGTTTTTCATATCACTGTGAGTGTTTTATAGGGGATATTCCGTCTGGTGAGCCGTCATATGGGTGGTCAGTGGTGCGCTGGCGTGGTACAACTACCCATCTGTTGACCGCAAACTCGTAGGGGCAATACGAGGGGAGTTTGTATGCCAGGTTTCCGTTTTCCTTTCCTGCGCGCCGTCGGAGCGCTGGCGATCGCAGTGGGCGGGGTGGCCGCCGCCTCCGGTCCCGCCTCCGCCGCGGTCGTCGCCGCCTCCATCGCCACCCCGTCCCTGTGCGGGGTGGCGGTGACGTCCACGGTGCCCGCCGGAGTGACCGTGGTCGACGCGGTGGTCAAGGGAGGGAGCGGCGGGAACGCCGCCGACGGCGGCCAGGGTGGCGGCCAGGGTGGTACCGGGGCCGTCGTCGACGTCTCGGTCCCGGTCACACCTGGTCAGCAGGTCACGATCGTGACCGGCTGTTCCGGTTCGAGCAACGCCGAGCAAGATGGCGCCGGCGGCCCGGGGTACGCGGAGGGGGGCGGCACCGGGCCCGGGGCCAGTGGCGGGGGCGGGGCTGGAGCGCTCTGCCTCGGTCCGACGTGCTCCACCTCGACACCGCTCGCTGACGTGGTGGCCGTGGCCGGTGGCGGAGGCGGTGGCGGGGCCGTGACCTGCGCCGGCGCCAGCGGTGGCACCGGAGGAACTGGGGGCGGCGGCACGGTGACCTCGGGCGACAGCGGAGCCGGCGCTTCGGGAACGAACGGCGGCGCCGGCCGCGGATCCTGGGGGTCAGGCGGTGTCGCCGGAACGGGAGGGACGAACGCCGGTGGGGCCGCCCCGGACGGCCAGGCCGGAAGCGCGGGCTCGGAAGTCGCCGCCGGCGGTGGCGGGGGCGGGGGCTTCGCCGGCGGTGGCGGTGGCGGTGCCGTTCCGGCAGCGGCCTGCGGTGGCGGTGGCGGTGGCGGTGGTGGATCGTCCTGGGTGGCCGCTGCCGACGCGGCCCCGACGACGCAGGGGCCCTCGTCGGTGCCCGCCGCTGCGGGCTCGTCGGGCGGCACCAGCTCATCGGCGGTCACATCGGGGGCGACCGGCGGAACCGGGACGTCCCCCTCCATCCCGCACGAGACGACGCTCCCCTACACGGCACCGGCCACCGCTGGCGCCGCCGGTCCGGGCCAGCCGTCGGCATCCTCGGCCTCAGGGTCCGGCTCGGGCCCGTCGGCCACCACGGCCTCGGCCAGCACGGCATCGGCCAGCACGGCCACCACGCCGGGAGCCTCGGCAGCGACAGGTACCCGGTCGACGTCGGCGACGACCGGCGGCGCGGTGCCCGGTCGCTCGTCCACGGCGGGTCCGAGCCGGGTCGACGGAACCGTCTCCCAGGCAACAACGCTGGCGTCCGACACCGGGAACGCTGCGCTGTGGTGGGCGCTGCTCGGCGCCCTGGTGACGGTGGCCGGCGTGCTCTCCCTGGCATACGCCCGGCGCCGTCACCGCCACCTCTCGGCGGGCTGACACCTCTCGGCTCAGGGACGCGGGCGCGGGCTCATCCGGGAGAACCCGGACGCGGGGTCAGCGGGATCAGCTGTCGACGACGTCGACGAGCTTGCGTCCCTTGCGCTGGCCGAACCGGACCGTACCGTCGGCGAGGGCGAACAACGTGTCGTCGCCGCCTCGGCCGACGTTGACCCCGGGATGGAACTTCGTTCCGCGCTGACGCACGATAATGGCCCCGGCCTGGACAGTGCTCCCCCCGAACACCTTCACCCCGAGCCGCTGCGCGTTCGAGTCCCGGCCGTTTCGGGTGGACCCGCCACCCTTCGTCTTGGACATCCCTGCTCCTTTGTCGATGCATGACCCCGCCGCATCACGCAGGAGGGGTCTCTTCGGTCGCCGTACGCGCGGTCAGCCGCGTACGCTCACGACGAGATCCTCGTGATCTCGATCGTCGAGTACCGCTGCCGATGACCCCAGTGCTTCCGTTGGTTGGTCTTCGACTTGTAGGTGGCCCCGCGCACCTTGGGGCCGAGCTCTTCCCCCACGACCGTGGCGGTGACGACCCTTCCTTCCAGGGCATCGGGCGTGGCGAGGACGCGCTCGCCGTCCACCACCAGCACCGGGACGAACGTCACCTCGGCGCCTGGGTCCACCCCCAGGCGCTCAACCCGGAGCCGGAGGCCTTCGGCCACCCGCTCCTGTTTTCCTCCGGTTTCGATGACGGCGTACATAAGGAGCAGATCCTACAGCTCCGCGTCGAGGAACACGATTCCGCGTCCCTCGCAGGCCTCGCAGACCGTCGAGAGCGACTCGATGAGCCCCTCGGAGATCCGCTTGCGCGTCATCTCCACCAGGCCGAGCTCGGAGATGTCGAAGACCTGGGTCCTGGTCTTGTCCCGAGCCAGCGCGGCGCGCAGGGCGCTCGCCACCTTCTCCCGGTTCTCCCTGATCTCCATGTCGATGAAGTCGATCACGATGATCCCACCGATATCGCGCAGCCGGAGCTGGCGGGCGACTTCCTCGGCGGCCTCGAGGTTGTTCCGGTAGACCGTCTCTTCCAGGTTCGTCGTCCCGACGTTCTTGCCCGTGTTGACGTCGATCACCGTCAGCGCCTCCGTCCGGTCGATGACCAGTGATCCGCCCGAGGGGAGGTAGACCTTGCGGTCGAGCGCCTTGTGCAGCTGTTCGTGCACGTGGAACCGCTCGAACAGCGGGAGCGGCTCCACGGCCGGATCGTAGAACTCGACGCGATCGGCGAGCTCGGGGTTGACGGCGGCGACGTAGTCCCGCACCTGCTCGTAGAGGACCGGGTCGTCGATCGTCACCGAGC
Organism: Actinomycetes bacterium; assembly: GCA_021820665.1. GTDB lineage: Bacteria > Actinomycetota > Acidimicrobiia > Acidimicrobiales > RAAP-2 > JAKADK01. The sequence continues at coordinate 12,845 of JAKADK010000042.1, forward strand.
GGTACTCCCGGTTCAGCTCCTCCCGGATCACCCGGACCGCGGTGTCGGGCTCCCGGTAGAGGAGCGCCGGTCCGTTGCCCTTCGTCGCGGCGGCAGCGATCGACCGCCACTGGTCGAGCAGTCGCTCCACGTCCCTGCCCAGCTCCTCGGCGGTGGCGCCCGCCGCGGCTGTCCGGACGATCAGGCCGTGCCCCTCGGGACGCACGGCGTCGACGATCCGCCGAAGCCGTTTGCGCTCGGCATCGTCGAGGCGCTTCGAGATCCCGTACGTCGTGCTGTCGGGCACGAGCACCACGAAGCGGCCGGGCAGCGACACCTCCTGGGTCAACCGTGCCCCCTTCGCCCCGATGGGGTTCTTCGTCACCTGGCAGACGATGGTCTGACCCGGCCGGAGGACCTGCTCGATGCGAGGCTGGCCGGCGCTCCCGCTTTCGACGTCGTCAGCGTCGTAGCGGACGTCGCCCCGGTAGAGCACGGCATTCTTCGGCGTCCCGATGTCGACGAACGCTGCTTCCATACCGGGCAGGACGTTTTGCACCCGACCGCGGTAGATGTTGCCGTCGATCTGGGTGGCGTCGTCGGCGGCACGGGACACGTAGTGCTCGATGAGCGTGCGTCCTTCGAGCAGAGCGATCTGGGTCACCTCCGGTCGCACGTGCACACAGATGCTGTACCGACCGATGGCCTTCCCGTCCCGCTCGCGTCCGCCGCTCCGGGTCACCGCCGGGCGCGCCATGGGGCGGCCGCCGGTGCCATTCGCGCTGGACCCCCCGCCCGGTCCCCCGTCTGGGCCGGCCACTGCGGCCCCGTCGACCGCGACGATGCCCGGAGAGCTCCCCGTGGCTTCGGGCGTCCGGGACCGCCCCCGGCCGCCGCCACGGCGGCGGTTACGGCTGCCGTTCCCCCTCCCCGTCCCGGTCGCTGTCCCTCCGGTCGCTGTCCCTCCGGTCAAACCGGCGCGGCCCGGCTGGGGGCTGGCCGACCCGGGTGCTGGCCGGGTGTCGCCGATCTTCGGGCGCGTCGGCGGTGGCACAGGGCCGCGACCGGTCCCGGACCCGGGCGGGCCGAGGGCGCCGTCGGCGACACCTTCGGCCGGAGGGGCAGCCGGCGACGGGTGGCCCGAGGCAGCCAGCACCATGCCCGGTGAGGACGGTGAGGACGGTGAGGACGGTGAGGACGGTGAGGAGGACCCGGTCTGCGGCACTGCCGGCTCTGGTGGCCGCGACGCACCGGCGTCGGTCCCAACTGGCGGGTTGGCTCCGCTGGGCGAAGTGGCTGCGGCGCCACCCCGGCCCCGCCCACCCCGTGAGCCTCGCCGGCGCCCCTGACCGCTGCGCGCCACCGACCCGTCCGTGCTGCCGGACCCCTTCAGGGTGGCCGTCTCGCCGACCACGGCCTCAGCGGGAGACGATCCTCCCGGTGAGGAGACCCGGCCTGGTCCGCCCTCCGGCGGCACGATCGAGCCTCCGCCCACCGGCGGACCCGGTGACGCCGATGGAGCTGGCGCCTCCGTAGGTGGTCCCGAACTGTCGACCGAGTGCTCGGTCGTCGCTTCTGACATCGAAATCCCTTCTCGTCACGTACACCCTGCGCGCTCCAAGGCTCGCCGGGCAGAGCAACGGCCCGACGGCGCACCCTCGGGTTCGAGGGGTGCTCGTCGATCGCCGTCCTGCTCGATCCATTGTTCGATCCGGCAGGCGTGGGAGAGCACCAGGGTGCCCTCCGGTCCTCCGCCTGCCACGGCCGAGCCGTCGACACGACGGCTCGGCCTCCTGTTGACATTGCCGGGAGCACCGACGTGCTCCAGTGCCCGCACCAGCTCGGTGGGACGCACGCCCCGTGGCTGGGTGGCCAGCTCGGCGTCCAGCACGACCACGGGACCGCGACCCCAGGACACCGGATCCGGCTCGACCCAGAGCCGCCGGACCGAGGGACGGAGGTCGTCGAGCACCTCGCGCCCCTTCCGCTCGCGCACGACGCGCAGCACCTCGGACTCGAGCAGGAGCGCCACCCTGCGGGCCAGGTCGGCAACGTCCCCACCCTCGATCGCCAGGGCCCACCGGCAGCAGGTCACCGCTTCCTGGAGGGACCCCGTGCCCGCCGCCACCGGACCCGCCTGCTCGACGCGGACCCCGACGGGCAGGACAGCCGTCAACGCCTCGGGCAGGCCGGCGGGATCCTGTTCGATGGTGTCCTGGCCGGAGGCGTCCCGCTCGCCGAGCTCCACGTCGACGTACTCCGCCAGCGACGAGCACCCGGTGGGCAACGCCAGGCCAAAGCTCATCTGGGGCCGGGGAGCGAACCCGGCGCTGTACGTGACCGGCAAGCCCGTCCTCCGGATCGCCCGTTCCCACATCCGCGCCACGTCACGGTGGCTGGTGAACCGGACCTTCCCCACCTTGGAGAAGCGGAACCGGACTCGCATGTCAGGCCCTCCTCTCCCCGACCGACACGGCCAGCTCGTCACCGACCGCTCCGACCGGCGGGACACCAGACGGCGTCCTGCTCACAAAGCGTACCGGGACTCGGCCGCCGGTCGTGAGATCCTGCCCGGTCCCCTGGCTCCCACCGGCCGGGGGGATCGCAGACGCCACCACGTGCTCCACACCGGAGCCGGTACAGGCCCCACAGTCGTAGCAGGGCGTCCACCGGCAGTCCTCCAGCCCTCGGGCACCGAGGGCCTCCTCCCACTCCTGCCAGAGGAAGTCCCGGTGGAGCCCGGCGGAAAGGTGGTCCCAGGGGAGCAGCTCGTCAGGACCTCGCTGCCGGTAGGCCACGTCCTCCAGGGAGAGCCCTTCGGCATGGAGGGCGTCGGTCCACCGGTCGAGGCGGAACTGCTCCGACCACTCCTGGAACGTCCCACCCGACCGCCATACCCGCTCGATGACGCCACCGATCCTCCGGTCCCCGCGGCTGGCGATCCCCTCGACGACCGTGGCGGCCGGATCGTGCCAGCGCAGGCTGAGGCCGCGGACGCCCCGTGCCGCCTCCTTGAGGAGACGGATCTTCCGCTCGAGCTCCTCGACGGTGTCCTGCCCGAACCACTGGAACGGCGTCTGGGCCTTCGGGACGAACCCACCGACCGACGCCGTCACCGTCACCGTCGGGTGGTAGCGCCGGCCGATCTCCACGCAGGCAGCCGCCAGCTGCACGATCCCGAGAGTGTCCTCGTCGGTCTCGGTGGGAAGACCGGTCAGGAAGTACAGCTTCACGCGCCGCCACCCCTGGCTGAAGGCGGCGTCGACGGCGGCGTAGAGGTCCTCCTCGGTGATGAGCTTGTTGATGACCTGGCGCATGCGCCACGTCCCGCCCTCCGGGGCGAACGTGAGCCCCGTCCGCCTGGCCCGCTGGATCTGGGCTGCGGTACCAACCGTGAAGGCGTCGACCCGGAGGCTGGGCAGGCTGATCGACAGTTGGCCGGTGCACTCCGCGCCCTCCATGACCCGGGCGACGACGTCCTCGATCCCCGAGTAGTCGGCACTGGAGAGCGACGTGAGGGCCACCTCGTCGTAGCCGGTACGGGCGACACCCTGGGCGACCATGGCCTCGACCTGGGCCGCAGGCCGCTCGCGCACCGGCCGGGTGATCATTCCCGCCTGGCAGAACCGGCACCCCCGCGTGCACCCCCGGAACAGCTCCACGTTCAACCGATCGTGCACCACCTCGATGAGCGGCACCAGTTGGCGCCGGGGGTACGGCCACTCGGCAAGATCGGCGATCACCCGTTTGTCGACACGGCTCGGGGTCTCGGGGTACCGGGGGACCAGCGAGTCAAGCACCGGTGAGCCGTCCTCGCACTGGCGGTACTGCGGCTCGTAGCAAGACGGCACGTAGACGCCGTCGAGAAGGGAGAGCCGGCGGAGGAGCGCCTGGCGGGAAGCGGGCGGCGCCCCCGGTGGCGTCGGGCCGGCCCCGCGCCGCCAGGCCGCGAACGTCTCGGTGATCTCGCCGACGACCTCCTCCCCGTCGCCGAGCACGAAGCAGTCCACGAAGTCGGCCAGTGGCTCCGGGTTGAACGCGCAGTGCCCACCGGCGACCACCAGCGTCTCCGACCGGGTCCGCTCGGCTGCCCTCACCGGCAGTCCGGCCAGGTCGATGAGGTTCACGACGTTGGTGAACACCAGCTCCGCCGACAGATTGAACGCCAGGATGTCGAACACACCGGCGGGGAAGTGGTTCTCCAGCGAGAACAGCGGGACGCCGGCGGCCCGCATCTCGGCCTCCATGTCGATCCACGGGGCGTAGGTCCGCTCCGCCACCGCGTCGTGCCGCTCGTTCAGGATCTCGTAGAGGATCTGCAGACCCTGGTTGGGAAGGCCGATCTCGTAGGTGTCAGGGTAGGCGAGAAGCCAGGACACCGCCTCGTCCCCGTGCACCGGAGACACCGCACCCTGCTCGCCGCCGATGTACCGAGCCGGCTTCGACACTCGACCGAGCAGCGGCTCGATTTCTGGCCAGAGGGACTGCATCTCCCTCGCCATGCTACAACGCCCTGCCGGGTCCCCGGCTCGATCCCGGTGCCCCCGGAAACGGAGCGTCGCCCGCGCGACCAACCCCTACCGACGCACCCCCGGCGAGATCGTCACACTCGGGACCGACTCCACCTGTGGCGCCGGGAGCGACCACCCCACGATCCGGACTGCCGGCACGGCGAGGATGGTGTTGGCGAGCGCCACGACGAGGACGATGGCCACATAGTCCACGTGCATCATCTGGGGTTGGCCGAGCAGGACGCCGAGCATCCCGTACCCGACCTCGTAGACCGCGCTCCCGACGAGGGCAGCCACGGTGGGAAGCCACCAGGCTGAGTCGTCGAAGGCAACCGTCGACAGCCCGACGCCGAATCCCACCAGGCATCCCGTCAGCGCCGAGAGCCCGAACGGGGTGGGGAGGAAGAGATCGGCAACCAGGCCGGCACCGAACCCCATGAGCGCGCCCTGCCGAGGACCGCCGACCACGCCGGCCGCCACCACGAGGAGCACCATCACATCGGGATGGGCGCCGTCGATGCGCACCCCGAGGAGGAACACCTGTTGGACCACGGCGAAGAGCACCACGACGAGGCTCACCCGCGCCACCGACTGCGCCGTCACGAGAGCACCATCACGAGAGCACCATCACGAGGGCGGACCCCAGAGCACCACGGACACGTAGGCCATGCCGCTCAGTTGGGCCATCGGTCGGAGCGTCACCGACTCCTGGGAGGCCGAGGGGGTCGTCCGCGACGACACCACCTCAGCGACGGGTATGCCGGGCGGGTAGACCGCTCCCTGTAGCCCGCTCGTCGTGAACACCTCGCCCCGATGGAGCACCGTGCCCGGCGGGACCAGATTCCCCGAGAGCGGCCGGCCCGACCCGTTGCCGTCGACGACGGCCAGCGCGGCGGTGCTCTTCCCGTAGGTGGCTCCCACCACTGACTGCCCGTCGGTGATGAGGCGAACCGTTGCCGTGTGACGCTGGTCGCCGACCACCTGGCCGACGAGCCCCCCGTAGCCCACGACCGGCATCCCGAGTGCCACCCCGTTCGCCTGGCCCACGTCGATCTCGATCGTGGCCGCGAAATTCGAGGCGTTCTCGTCGATCACCTCGGCCGGCACTGTCTGGAGACTGCCGACGAACGGGAGGTGGTCCAGCTCGCTCAGCTGGGAGAGCCGCTGTACCGCGTTCGACCGTTCGGCGGCCTGCTGGCGCAGCGCACCGATCTCCTCCTGGAGCTTCTCGTTCTGGCGCTGGACGGCGCCGTACTCCACGCTGCCCGCGAAAAAGCTCCCGATGGGTCGGACGACGGCGTCGACCGCCGACCGGACCGGGTCCATGGCGTCGGAGGCCAGCGACTTCGCCCCGGACGTCACGCTTCCCAGCTGCCCCCGGGCCTCCAGGGTGATGAGGGTGATCGACACCAGGACCAGGATGACCAGGGTCGTCCGGGGACGACGTTGGCGGCGCGGCTTCGCCACGGGCTGGCTACCCCGCTCCGAACGGTCAGCGAGCCGAGGAGGTGATCAACACCTGCTTGAGCGCCTCGAACTCCTCCAGGCACTGGCCGCTTCCGATGGCGACGCAGTTCAGGGGATCCCGTGCCACGACGAGCGGCATACCGGTCTCCTGCTGGAGGCGGCTGTCGAGGCCATGGAGCAGCGCTCCACCGCCGGTCAGGACGATCCCCTGCTCCATGATGTCGGCGGCCAGCTCCGGGGGGGTCCGGTCGAGCGTGACCTTCACGGCGTCGACGATCGCCGCCACCGGCTCCTCGATGGCCTTGCGGATCTCCTGGGTAGAGATCACCACCGTTTTCGGGAGCCCGGTGACGAGGTCACGACCCCGGATCTCCGCGTGCAGCTCCTCTTCGAGCTCGAACGCCGAGCCCAGGGCGATCTTGATCTCCTCCGCGGTGCGCTCTCCGAGCGCCAGGCTGTACTCCTTTTTCACGAAGGACACGATCGCCTCGTCCAGCTCGTCACCGCCGATGCGGATCGACTGGCTGGTCACGATGCCGCCCAGCGAGATGACCGCCACCTCGGTGGTGCCGCCACCGATGTCGACCACCATGTTCCCGGTCGGCTCGTGGACGGGAAGCCCGGCCCCGATGGCAGCGGCCATGGGCTCTTCGATGATGTAGGCCCGACGGGCGCCCGCGTACTCCGCCGCCTCCATCACGGCCCGCTGCTCCACGCCCGTGATCCCCGACGGGACACAGATGACCATGCGAGGCTTGGCGAAGCGCCGCTGGTGGACCCGGTGGATGAAGTACCGGAGCATCTTCTCGCAGATCTCGAAGTCGGCGATCACCCCATCCTTCAGGGGCCGGATCGCCTGGATGTGGCTCGGCGTCCTCCCGATCATCCGCTTCGCCTCGGCTCCGACCGCCAGCGGGCGCCCGTCCTTCACGTTGACCGCCACCACTGAAGGTTCGTTGAGGACGATGCCCCGACCCCGCACGTACACCAGGGTGTTGGCGGTACCGAGGTCCACGGCCATGTCGCGGCCGAGCACAGCTAATCGATTGTCGCTCATCAGAGAGATACCCTTCCGTCTGCGTTCGGGCGGGCAATCACGCATCTCCGCCGGACACCCTACGACCGACGAGCCCCTGAGCGGAACAGCACCGCGTCGCGGCCCTAGGCTAGGTGATGGCGCCAGAACATACAAGAGCGCCTGGTCGGCCGGTCGACGGCGCCGGTTCCGCCCTGGTCGTCGGGCACCCGGCTCCCGGTCCGCCAAGGACCGGGGGCACCGTTCAGCGCGGCTGCAGCCCGGGGAAGAAGAGCGCGATCTCCCGAGCCGCCGACTCCGGCGCGTCCGATCCGTGGACCAGGTTCTCCCCCATCTCGAGCGCCAGATCGCCTCGGATGGTCCCCGGGGCGGCATCGACCGGGTTCGTGGCCCCCATGAGCGACCGCACGACCCGGTAGGTCTCGGCCGGCCCTTCGACCACCATCACCATCGCCGGCGAGCGGGTGATGAACGCCACCAGGTCACCGAAGAACGGTTTGCCGGCGTGCTCGGCGTAGTGCCGGGCCGCGACCTCCTCGGAGATGGTGCGGAGCTCGGCGGCCACCAGGCGCAACCCCTTCGCTTCGATTCGTCCGACGATCTCGCCGACGAGACCTCGCTCGACGGCGTCGGGCTTGCAGATGACGAGTGTGCGGTCCACGGTGCGGGAACGATAGCGCCGACGACGCCGCCTGTCAGAACGATTCGGCACGACACGGCGCCATCCGGCGCCGACAGCGCCCCGTCAGACGGCCCGACTGCGATTGGTTGGCGCGATTGGTTGGCGTCAGTGCTCGACAGCAAGGAGCGCGGCGCGGGCAGCGCCCACGACGTAGAACGACCCGCAGACGATCACGAGATCGTCGACCATGGCCCGGCCGACGGCCATGGAGACGGCCTCACCCACATCCCCAACCACCTCCACCGCCAAACCCAGCCCCGCGCCGGCCTCGGCGACCACCTCCGCGGGCAGCGCCCGGGGGGAGTCCGGCTCGCAGACGACCACCGAGCGCACACCGGCCGACAGGAGCTGTTCGAGCATGGCCACGGGATCACGACCACGGAGCATGCCGACCACGGCCACGGCCGCGCCCGGGACGGCGAACTCCTCCACCAACGCCCGGGACAGGACGGTCATGCCGGCCACGTTGTGGGCGCCGTCGATGACAACGAGCGGGTGGCGCCCGATCACCTCGAGCCTCCCGGGCACGGTGACGGCGGCGAGCCCCTCGGAGACCACCGCCGGATCCAGCGCCGAGCCGAAGAACGCCTCGGCGGCGGCGACGGCGACGGCCGCGTTGTCGCCCTGATGGGCGCCGTGCAACGGAACGAAGAGGTCGTCGTAGCGCCCCAGCGGGGTCTCGATGTCGACGAGCCGGCCACCGACTGCCATCCGGTTCGCCCGGCACCGCACGTCCTGGGGCCGCACCCACACCGACTCGGCACCGACCTGCCGTGCGGCGCCGGCTAGCAGCGACGCGATCGCGGGGTCCGTCTCGCCGATCACGACCCGGCTCGAGGGCTTGAAGATCCCGGACTTGTCGGTGGCGATGTCCACGAGGGTGGGACCGAGCACGTCGGTGTGGTCGAAGCTGATGTTGGTCACCACCGCCACATCGGAATCGACCACGTTCGTGCAGTCCCACCGACCACCGACACCCACCTCGACGACGGCAGCGTCGACGGCTTCGTCGGCGAACCACGCGTAGGCGGCCGCCGTGAGGAGCTCGAAGCGGGTCAGCCGACCGGCCACCATGGGCTCGACGGCGGCCAGACCGGCGAGCACCGCGACGAGCGTGGCGTCGTCGATCGGCTCGCCGTTCCGGGCGATCCGCTCGTTCACGCGGGTCAGGTTCGGGCTGGTGTAGGTCCCGACCGACAGCCCGTGGGCCACCAGGACCTCCGTCACCATCGCCGCCGTCGATCCCTTCCCGTTCGTACCCGTGATGTGAACTACCGGGTAGGTGCGGTGAGGGTCGGCGAGCACGGACATGAGGTCCGCCATCCGGTCCAAGGTGGGAAGTGCGCGCCGGGAGGGCATGGTGGACTCGAAGTTGACGTGCGAGTCCAGCCAAGCGAGCGCCCCCGGAAGATCATCGAAGGACGCCGACGCGTCACGTCGCTGCCCCGGGATGGTCGCGTCCGTCACGGCAGGTGCGGCGGTCGGGCGCCGTTCCCAGGCACCACCGGCGTCAAGAAGCGGCCCGCCGGGTCCTGGCCGCCTTCGTGGGAGGGCTTGCCAGAGGGACCAGCGTCGGGTGCACCCTGTCGAGCACGACCGATCGATCGACGACGCACTTCGACACGTCGGATCGACTGGGCAGGTCGTACATGACCTCCAGCAGCACCTCTTCGAGGATGGCCCGCAGGCCCCGTGCCCCCGTGCCCCGCAAGAGGGCCTGCTCGGCCACGGCATCGAGAGCATCGTCGGTCAGCTCGAGCTCGACGTGGTCGAGCTCGAAGGTCTTCTTGTACTGCCGGGTCAGCGCGTTCTTGGGTTCGACGAGGATGCGGATGAGCGCGTCCTTGTAGAGGTGGGAGACCGCACCGACCACCGGGAGGCGTCCGATGAACTCCGGGATGAGCCCGAACTTCATGAGGTCCTCGGGGAGGACGTGCCGGAGGATCTCCGAGTCGTCCCGCTCCGAGGTCTTGCGCACCTCGGCTCGGAAGCCGATGCCCTTCCGGCCGATCCGACCGTCGATGATCTTGTCCAACCCGGCGAACGCCCCGCCGCAGATGAAGAGGATGTTCGTGGTGTCGATCTGGATGAACTCCTGGTGAGGATGTTTCCGCCCCCCCTGGGGCGGGACCGAGGCGGTCGTGCCCTCCAGGATCTTCAACAGCGCCTGCTGGACGCCCTCACCGGAGACGTCCCGGGTGATCGAGGGGTTCTCCGACTTCCGGGCGATCTTGTCGATCTCGTCGATGTAGATGATCCCCGTTTCGGCCCGCTTGACGTCGTAGTCCGCCGCCTGGATCAGCTTGAGGAGGATGTTCTCGACGTCCTCTCCGACGTAGCCCGCCTCGGTCAGCGCCGTGGCGTCGGCGATGGCGAAGGGCACGTTGAGCATCCGCGCCAGCGTTTGGGCAAGCAGCGTCTTGCCACACCCCGTCGGTCCCAGGAGCAAGATGTTCGACTTCGCCAGCTCCACCTCGTTGTCGTGCGTCCCCGCCGTGCCGGTCTGGACCCGCTTGTAGTGGTTGTAGACGGCGACCGAGAGGATCTTCTTGGCGTAGTCCTGACCGATCACGTAGTCGTTCAGGAACTCGTAGATCTCCTTCGGCTTGGGGAGCTCGTCGAACGAGAGCTCGCTCGTGTCGGCCAGCTCCTCGGCGATGATGTCGTTGCACAGTTCGATGCACTCGTCGCAGATGTAGACGCCCGGACCCGCGATCAGCTTCTTCACCTGCTTCTGGGATTTCCCACAGAAGCTGCACTTGACCAGGTCGCCCCCGTCTCCGAACTTCGCCACGTCGGTTCCCCTTGTTTTCAGGCGGTTCGCCGGGGTGCGTGCACACCGGGGACCGTCGTCCTCATCGTCTGCCAACCCTAGCTGGCCGGCCGAGCCGGCCACGCCATCCGGGCCGGGCCCTACGCCGCGCCGACCGCCTCGACGGCCATGGCATCGCGGGCGGTGAGCACCTCGTCGATCAGGCCGTAGTCGACGGCCTCCGCTGCGGTCATGATGAAGTCCCGGTCGGTGTCCTTCGCGACCTTCTCGGGGTCCTGGCCGGTGTCCGCCGCCAGCATGCCGTTCAGGAGGTCCCGCATCCGGAGGATCTCTTTCGCCTGCAGCTCGATGTCGCTGGCCTGTCCCTCGACACCACCGAACGGCTGGTGGAGCAGGATCCGCGAGTGGGGCAGGGCAAACCGCTTCCCGCGCGTCCCTGCCCCGAGGAGGACGGCGGCGGCCGAGGCCGCCTGCCCGAAGCAGAAGGTCGACGTGTCGGGCTTGATGTACTTCATGGTGTCGTAGATGGCGAACAGAGCGGTGATGTCGCCGCCGGGCGAGTTGATGTAGACGTGGATGTCCTTATCGGTCTCTTCCGACTCCAAGAAGAGCAGCTGGGCGCAGACCAGGTTGGCGACGGCGTCGTTGATCGGCGTCCCGAGGAAGATGATGCGTTCCTTGAGGAGCCTCGAGTACAGGTCGTAGTTCCGCTCCCCGCGGCTCGTCGACTCGACCACCCACGGGACCGAGTACGCCTGGGGACCCTGCCCGATCACTCCGTGCGTCACGCTCATTGCGACTCCTCCTCGGCCAGATCCACGTCCAAGTCGTCCCTCGACACCGGACGACCCTCCTCGTCGACGACCTCGACATGGCCCACCAGCCAATCGAGCGCCTTTGCCTTTCGCCGGTCCGAGCGTACCGCCGGCAGCCGGCCGGTCCGTTCGAGGTCGGCACGCACCCGCTCCACGTCCAGCTCCAGGCGCTTGGCGATCGCCTCCAACTCGTCGTCTACCTCGTCGTCGGTCACCTCGATCGCCTCGGCCTCGGCCACGGCCCGGAGGGCCAGGTCGGCCTTGACCCCATGGAGAGCGCTGGCTCGCAGCTCGTCGATGATCTCCGACTCGTCCCGACCGGTGGCCGCCAGGAATTGCCCGAGGCCGATCCCCTGGCTCTCGAGGCGGTGGCTCAGGTCATGCACCCGTTCGGCCAGCTCCTCTTCAACCATCACCGGGGGGATCTCCTCGTCCACCAACTCCACGAGGGCGTCCACGGCCCGCTGGCGGAGCGCCAGGTTGGCCTGGGCCACCCGGATGCGTCGGAGCCTGGCGCCGATGTCGGCCTTCAGCTCGGCGACGGTCTCGAACTCCGAGGCCTCCGCCGCCCACTCGTCGGTCACGTCCGGAAGGACCAGCTCCTTCACGCCCTTCACGCGCACCCGGAAGGACACCGAGCGGTCCAGGGCCTCCAGCGCGCTGGTGAACTCGAGCTCGTCACCGGCGCGTGCGCCACGCAACGCGTCGTCGAGCTCGGGCACGAGACCCCCGCTCCCGACCTCGTAGAGGTAGTCCTCGGCGCTCAGGTCCCCGTCGTCGGCGGACCCGTCGTCGGCGGACCCGTCACCGGCGGCCGCTTCTGCCGTGCCGTAGATGTCGATGGTGACCTGGTCCCCGTCGGCGGTGGGCCGGTCCACCTCGACGAGCTCCCCGGCCGTCGCCCGGAGCCGGTCGATCTGGGCGACCACGTCCTCCTCGGGGACCTCGATCGACGGGATCGTGACCACGAGCCCCTGATAGCCGGGGATGGCAACCGACGGGCGGACCTGCACCAGCGCGTCGAACCGTACGGGCCCTGCATCGTCACCCGAGGTGATGTCGATCTCGGGCCGGTCGATCGGGTCGACCTCGGTGTCGACCACGGCGCGGGCATAGAAGTCGGGGAGCGCTTCCCGTAGCGCCTCGCCCCGCAGCGCGGCCGCGCCTCCCATGCGCGCCTCGATGACCCGCCGGGGAACCTTCCCCGGTCGGAACCCCGGCACCCTCACCTCCCGGGACAACCGGCGGAGCATCTCGTCGAGGGCGCGGTCGACCTCCGACTCCTCGATCTCGACGGACAATCGGACCCTGTTGCCCTCTTCGGGCGCTGCTGTGGCTCGCATACCGGGTGCCGAGTCTACCGGGCCCCACGGTGGGGGCTAGCCGACCACCCGGTGCGGCGTAGCGACGGGGGCCACGCCGTACCCGGCCGGCGCCGGCGACGCCGACCCTCAGCAATCCTCAGGAAGCAGGAAGCCTCAGGAAGGCAGCACGCGCTCGATGGCCGACACGAGCTCCGGCGCCTCCGGCTCGACCAGCGGGCGGAACCGGCCGGCCACCTCGCCCGTCGGTGACACGAGGAACTTCTCGAAGTTCCACTTGACGTCTCCGGCTTCCCCGTCTCCATCGGCGACGGTCACCAGCTCTGCGTAGATCGGGTGCCGATCGGCCCCGTTCACGTCGACCTTCTCCGTCAGCGGGAACGACACGCCGTAGGTCGTCGAGCAGAACGTGGCGATCTCCTCGGCGGTTCCCGGCTCCTGCCCGGCGAACTGGTTGCAGGGGAACCCGATCACCTGCAGGCCCCGCTCGCCGTAGTCCTTCTGCAACTTCTCAAGACCCTCGTACTGGGGGGTGAGGCCGCACTTGGAGGCGACGTTGACGACCAGGAGCGCCCGGCCGCGATACGCGTCCAGCGCCATGGGCTCGCCCGAGAGGGACCGGATGGAGTGGTCGTAGATGGCCATACGTGCATGCTAGGGGGAGCCGGCACGCCACGACGTCGCAGACCGTGGACGAAGCGGACAGATATCGTTGAGCTGTCCTCACCCTGTCCGGCGTCGCCGGTCCCGTGAGGCCCAGGCCGGACGGCCGGTGCCGGCCGGAGCGCTCGGCGGCCCGCACCCCCGCCCGGTAGATTGCTCATCTAATGTGGTTGCATTACCACTT
>JAKADK010000134.1 GCA_021820665.1 Actinomycetes bacterium
GCGGCCGGAGCCGACGCCATCGGGGAACGGGCGAGGGACGCGGGTGCCGGGTTCGTCCCCGGAGCCCCGATCCCCGTGGACGACGGGACCATTGTCATCGGGTGACACCTCCTGCGGTGGTTGACGGGAATAAACCACGTGGCGAGAAGACAGAGGAAATCACCAAGGCGCTGCTAGGGTTGGCCCATGCACGCCAAGGTGATCTATTGCCGGTGTCCGGAGGCAGTGTTCGACGCCCTGCATCGGCTGGCCTCCGAGCACGGCACCACCCTGACCGCGGTCGTAAACCGGGCGCTGGTGGTCTACCTGACCGAGAAGGCCGCTCAGGACCCGGAGACTCTCGCTCTCCCCTGAGGGTGGGCGGCGTAGGTCAGTAGCTCCGGCCCGTAGGTGGCCGTCACGGTCATCACGCGCCCGAACTCGGTAGCCCAGCCGCGGAAGTCCCGGCGGACCTTGTTCCGGTTGCGGACCCCGTGGAGCACGATGTGCTGCCAGGGCATCCCGGCTTTGGCCACCGCAGCGTTGATGCGCGTCTCCGCCTCCCAACCTGATCCGGCGAGCGGAACGGTGCGGGCGAAGGCGGTCGGCAGCCGCCGCTCCCCGGACACGGCGGGCACCTGGCGGGCGATCCAGATCCACGTCGAGCGCTGACCCGAGGGGGTCTCGCCTCGCAGCGCCACCACCTGGCCGTCCATCGGCTCCCAGGTCGAAAGCGCCGCCATGTGGCCGGGCCGAAGCCCGGTGATGTCGGCGTCGCAGAACACGACGTGGGGGGTGTCGACCCGCTCCAGCCCGACCGCCATCGCCGTCCCCTTGTTGTGGGCGTCGATCTCCACTACGTGGTCGGCCAGCGGGGACGACACCTGGGCGGTGTTGTCCTCGCAGGAGTCGCACACCACGATGATCTTGGCCGTCGTCGGGGCCCCCCGGATCGCGTCGAGGACGGGCGTGACCCGCTCCGCCTCGTTGTGGGCGCAGACCACGACGTCTACGCCCATGCCGGCGGCACCTCCGAGATGGCCCACTCGGCCTGGGCACGGGTCGGCAGGTCGAGGAACTGGTGCCCGGTGAGATGCTGCATGGCGACGACGGCCGCCCGAGGGTCGTAGGTGCCGAGGCTGGCCAGCTCCCGCACGTCGTCGGTGCGCCCCATGTGGAACAGGAGAGCCTGGGCGACGCTGGTCCACGTGATCGGCGGGACGTTCGCCGGCCGCTGCACCAGCAGGTAGAGGCTGACCATGTTCGACGCGGAGCCGTAGGCGATGTCGGAGATGACGTCCCCGAGGCCGAGCCCCTTCGGGTTGCACATCCACAGCCCCTCATCGACCACGACCGTCCAGTGGCCCTCGGCGTAGACCTGATCGAGCACCTTGAGGTACAGCCCGGTGTGCTTGCGAAGGTCTTGCCGGGTGGTCATCTTCGGCCAGACGATGAAGTGGCAGCCATCCCCGGAGCACTTGCGGATGTCCGAGCGGGTCGGCGGCCAGTGGTCGAGGCGGACATAGCCGTCAGCGACATAGCGCTCGAGGGAGCGGTCCTTCGGTTTCGTGCCGAGCACGACGACGTAGTCGCGGAGGCTGGCCACGATCCGGCAGAGGGTCGTCTTCCCCGACTGGGTAGGCCCGGAGAAAAGCAGGTGCATTCCCTGGCGGGTGACGGCTGCCTCCCGAGCGATCCACGCAGGGAAGTCGATGACCGGTGGCTCAGGCAGCAGCAGCCGGCTGCTCACCGCCGCTCCCGAGGTCGGCGCCGGTCTGGAGCACCTGGGCGACGAGCCCGGCGAGTTGGTCCGGGAGCGCACCGTGGCGCAGTAGGATCGGCAGGGCGATCCCACCGGTGGACAGGGCGAAGCCGACCCAGGCGATGGCCCGGTCTCCCATCTCCCCGCCGGCCAGGGCCTTGGCGATCCACGGTTCGTATTTCGCCAGCTCCCGCACCGACTGTGCCCAGGCGTCGGACCCACGGGCGACATCGGCTGAGTCTTCGGGCTGCCCGACGAGGAGGAGGAGAGCAGCCACGGTGTGGGCGATGGCGCCTGCCCGCTTCTCGACCGCGACGAGGTTGGCGTCCTTCGAGGCGGTTTTCGGCCCGAGGTTGATGGCGATCGACGGGGGGGCCTTGTCACGCCGGGTGCGGGCCGGGGACTTCTTCCCCTTCGGCGGGGCTGCGTGCTCCTCGCAGTACTTGCGCCAGTGGGCGCCCGGCCCTCTGGCCAAGAAGGTGTTCGTGCAGCCGGGCGACGCGCACACCTTCTCCCCGTCTGCCGGCGGCAGGTCGTCGGGGTCGACGTCCGACCCGTCGAGCAGGTCGGTCACTCTCCCTCCCACAGTTCGCGGAAGGTCTTGCGCTTCTTCTCCACACTCTTGGGCGGAGTGTCTGGCTGCGGCGGGGGCGGCGGGGGCGGCGGGGGCGGTTCCGGGGCGGGCTCCGGCGCCTTGGAGGACGCCAGCACCTCGGCCAGCCGGGAGAAGACGTTCTCGATCTTGGCGTCCACTTCCTCCGGCGACACCGACCGGGCGGCGGCGGCCTGCGCAGTGGCGGCGGCAGCGGCAGCCTCCGCCGCTGCGGCATCGGCCGTTGCCTGGGCCTGGGCGGCATCCTCCTGAGCGTGGGTCGCCTCCGCCCCTGCCGCACCAGAGAGAGCAGCGGCCGCTAGTGAGGCCTGGGCCTGGGCGGCAGCAACGTCGCCGCCCTCATCCTCAGATACCACAGTTGCCATAGCGAGCACGGTACCATCCGGCCATGCTGGCGCACAGGATCACCTGCATCGAGATAGGCGAGCGCATCTTCACCATCGAATGCACCTGCGGCTGGATCTCGTGGACGCCGTGGGGCGAGCCCGGAGCCACCAAGGCCGCCGAGGAGCACATCATCAAGGCGAGGCTGCGGCTCACATGACGGAGCCGACCCGCGACGACCTGATCGCTCTGATCCTGTGGCTGGCCCAGCCCTACGGTGGCCGCACCCCCATCTTTGCGATGGAGGACTGGTGGGGGAACCCCCTCGGTGCGAACGTCCGGCTAGCCGAGACGTGGCGTGCCATCATGGGCGACACCGGAGACGTGCCGGACGGGGCGTGGACGATGTGCCCGACCTGCGGGCAGCAGTCGGTGCGCTCCGCCATCATGGAAAGCGAGGACGCGTGACGGCTCCTACTGTTACTCCTGCGACCACGCCCGAGGCATCCAGGACAATGCCGGCGCCGATGATCGCCGCGGGCCTGGTGCTCGCCGGGGTCCTTCTCGGCGTGGCATTGGCAGCCAAGGTGCTCCCGGCCCGCAAGGTCTTGTACCCGGTGGAGGCTCCCCCCCGGCCGTGCGCGGACTGCCAGGAGCGGGCGGCGAAGGCTGCCGCCACCCCTCCGCCTCCGCCCGCTCCAGAGCCCGAGGTCGTCGTGACGGTGCCCGATGACGTTCCCGCGTCCTGACTGGCGGAAGGCTCTGATTGGAGCCGGGATCGCCATCTGTCTGTGGCAGGCGGTCGCCGTCACCGTCCGTCTGCTGGCGGGGGCGAGAGCCCAGCAGGCCCGGTCCCGCCACGAGGCCGTCCAGCTGGCGTGGGAGACATTCCAGGTTTCCGAGGCGCTCCATGACTATGCTGCTGGCCATGACCTGGCTGGAGCACTCGACGTTGCGAGATGAGTTGGCGGCGGAGGCCCGATCCATCTCCTGGGACCTGCGCCACTGGGCGGCGACGAAGTTGTCGGCGGCCGCCGTGGCGTGCGGGTTCGCCGCCATCACCCTATCGAAGCTGGCTCAGATGGCCAGGGAGGGGAAGACAGGGAGATGATCAACTTGAATCTCGACCGGATCGCCGCAGTCGTCCGCCAGCTCGCCTCCATCGCTGCTGTGGTGGTCGGTGCGCTCGGCACCGGTGGCCTGCCCGGTGGCGTCCGTGAGGGGCTGGTGCTGGTGGGCGGCGCTCTGATCGGGGTAGAGCACGCGGTGGCGACGCTGACCAAGCCGAAGACGACGACGGGGACCACGACACTGTTCCCTACCCACACAACCCCAGGAGCGACCCCGTGACCGACGTGGCTTCCCCCTCCCCCGACCCGGCGGCCGCCGAACCCTCGGCCACCCCGGCCGCAAGCTCCAACCCGGTCTCGCAAGCAGCCGTCCGAGTTGACTCCCCCTACACGCCGCCGGAACCGCCGGAGGACGTCCCTGCCGAGAAGTCCGAGACTCCCCTGCTCGACAACATCGACGACGCGGTGAGGGACCTCCTCGGCCGGCTGCGGCTGGCCGCCACCTCCGACCAGGCCCGCAACGTGAAGGCGTGGGTCAAAGAGCGCTTCGGCTGAGATGCCTCTGACGGTGGGCTGGCGGCGCCGTGCGTGGAGCGTCCATGTGCCGTGCCGGGTCTGCACCGACCTGGTCCGGGAGGGTGTCACCGCCTACTCCGACGAAGCCGACCCGCCCCGTAACGCCCTGTGCGAGGGGTGCTACGACGCCGTGAGGGCGATGGTCCGGTGATCACGACCGGCCCGTTCACCGTCGCGGCGGGCCAGACGGTCGTGCTGCAGAACCCGTATCCGACGAGCGGCCAGGCTGACCGGGTGCAGATTCAGAACCCGTCGTCACTGGTGTTCCAGATTTCGTCGGGGGTGGAGACGATCCAGGTGCCGGCCAACTTCGCGGCGGTGATCCCTGTGGGCGCCCAGCCGATCACGCTTACCGCGTCCGGCACAGGGAAAGGCCCGTACCGGCTGGCGTGGCTGATGCCGAAGGATCCGCAGCCGGTGCCGAACGGGACCCTCGCGTTCCACGGGACGACGCTTGAGGTGCAGTTACAGCCGACAGGCTCTAGCCAAAGCCTGGTGGTGCCATCCACAACTACCACTATGACAGTAGACATGGCTGGTGGAGCAGGAGGCGGCTATCTCAATGCCGCCGGAGGCGCCGGTGGGAGGGTACAGGCGACCTTCCCGGTAGTGCCAGGCGAGACATTGACGGTCTTCGTGGGGCTCGCTGGTACGTGCCCGTACAACAGCGGTACCCAGCAGCCGGGCGGCTACGGCGCCGCTCCCGGCGGGGACGGCGCTTACGTGTCACCGGGGCAGAACTCGGGATCAGGCGGAGGTGCGTCCGGCATCAGCCGTGGGTCGACGCCGATTCTCATTGCAGGTGCTGGTGGGGGCTGCGGCATCAACAACGTCGGGGGAGCTGGGGGTGGTCAGACGGCCCAGGCTGGCGGCGGCTCCTATGGGGGTGCAGGGGGTACGCAGACCGCCGGAGGCAACGGCGGCTCCGGTCCCTATCCGGGCTCCCCCGGGTCCTCCCTCCAGGGAGGGAACGGCGGAGGATCAGGGTCGACCAGCTACCTTGGTGGCGGCGGTGGCGGCGGCTACTACGGCGGCGGCGGCGGCGCCGGCGGCGACGGATCGTACGGTGGTGCTGGCGGTGGAGGCTCGGACTTCATCGGAGCGTCGGCCGGTTCAGTCATCGAAACCCCCGGCTATCAACAGGGCGACGGCTACGCGATCCTCACCTACTCGACATGACCGCCGCGACCTTCTCGATGTCGAGCGTGGCGGCCTTGGCCACGGCGGGCGTGACCGTCGTCGCCTTCATTGTCGGGTATCTCATCGTCCCTCGGCGCAAGGAGCGCAGGGAGGTGCTGGAGAAAGCCGAAGCGTTGCGCCTCCAAACAGCCCTACGCGACCAGCGGCTCG
>JAKADK010000135.1 GCA_021820665.1 Actinomycetes bacterium
GGCGGGCCGCCACTGCCGACGGGCAACCCCGTCCACCGGCACCGGCGGTGCCCTGCGGGTGTAGCTCAATGGTAGAGCCCCAGCCTTCCAAGCTGGTCATGCGGGTTCGATTCCCGTCACCCGCTCTTCTCCTCCAGCCTGGCTGCTCCGGTTCGCGTCGGCCTTCGGGGTGGCCGGTAGCGTGCCCTTTCGACGCACGAGTGGCGGTGCCGGCATTCGTGCCACGAACGGCTACCGGGAGATGGCGAGCGACGGCGGGGTGTTCTCCTTCGGCTCGGGCCACTCCCACAGGAGCTCGACAGGGGGCAGGAAGCTGGCCGCTCCCATCGTGAGGATCACCGCCAGCGGAACCGTCAGGAGTTCGTCGCCAGCCGAGCCGGCCAGGCTCGGGAATACCCCTACCAGGCCGAGCGTTGCCGCGGACGTCAGCAACACACCGTCACAAGGGGTCGGACCGGGTGGACGGAGGGGTGTTCAGGGGTGCCCCCGTCCGGCTGGTGCGGCCGACGGAAGGAGGTACCGAGATGCACTTCTTCGCACTGTTTCTGATGTTCGCCTTCGGCGTCATGGGGGCGACGGCGCTCGGTGACCGGCTCTACCGCCGGCTCCACGAGGGCCGGGCCTTCGTGGCGGTGGCGTGGGGCATCGGCCTGGCCTGGTTGGCCAACCTCAACATGTGGACCGGCTGGAGCATTGGCAACCTGCGCTACGGCTGGGTGGGCGTCACGTTGACCGGGGTCGCCCTGGCCGGCACCGCCTTGGCGCTTCATGCCATCACCGGCTTCTTCACCGGCATGCACCGCAAGCTGGAGGACCAGGCCGAGCAGCTCGAACGCGGCGACACCGAGCTCAGGCGAGTGGCCTGATCCGACATCGCCTGCGGCAAGGCCGTCCGCCGAGAGCGCCCCCACCAGGACGCTCTCGGCGTGTCCGGGCCGGGCGACGGGCGGCCGGCACACAGGGACGCCCGGAGGGGGCCAGGTGGGACGAGGTCCGGGTCGAGCTAGGCGGGAACCAACAGCTCCACGGGAACCGTCTGGATCGCCGCCAGGAGCTCGGTCCAGAAGAAGGCCGCCATGAAGAACTCCAAGGTGTCGCCCTTCTCCAGCATGAGCTTTCGGTACATGACCATCTTGCCGACGTCGTAGCCGCCGAACATCAACCTCCAGTCGTCGTACGATCCCGCCAGCAGGAAGGTCGCCGTGTCGTCGGCCACCGCCCGCTCGACGATGGCCGCCGAGGTGGCTTTGCCGGCGTCGAAGTCGAACACCAGCGTGTCGCCGCCCGCCCCCGCCGGGAGGTCCCGGACACTGAGCGCCAGCCGGCCATGCACGGTCGGACGGACGGCATCGATCCACTCCCAGAACTCCTGCAGCTTGCTGGACCGCCGCTCGGCGGGCGGCCAGACGTTGACGGCAGCCATGCACGACTCCGCCCACTCGGTGGTCATGAAGCCGGGCACCGTCAGCCTCCCGCCAGGGTGGGCTTGACCATGGACAGCATCTCCTCGAACTCCGGCGGCAGCGAGACACCCACCATGGCCAGCTTCTTGCTCAGCTGGTCGGCGAAGAGCGCCTTCACCCGGTCCTCGGACCAACCGAGCGGCTCGTAGTAGACGATGCCCGAGCGCGCTCCGGCCATCGTGAGCAGCGTCCGCAAGGTGTCGTGGATGTCCTTCACGTAGGCGGGGTCCTCGTCGAGGAGCTGGCGCACGAAGCGCATGCCGCCTTGCACGTGGCGGGCCTCGTCCCGGCACGTCGCCGTGAACCCCGTGTAGTAGGCCGGAAGCACCTTGAAGTCGCGCGCGTAGTTGAGCGTGATCTTCATCACCGAGAGCGCCAGCACACCTTCGATCCAGATCATGTACGTCGTGGCGTAGCGCATCTGGATGTGCTTGTCGTAGGGGTGGAGGCGGAGATCGTCAGTGAGGTAGGAGAGGAGGCCGAACGGACCCACGAACGTCTCTTGGATGTAGGGCCACGACGCGTCCAAGATGTCCATGATCCCGTCCCCCTGGATACCGACGACGTCCCGGTAGAACCGGTCAAAGAAGACCGTGTGGCGGGCCTCGTCTTCCAGGTGGCTGGTCAGGAACACCTTGTAGTCCTCCGGGATGCCGAACAGGAGCGGGGCGAGCTCGGCTTCGACCTGGCGCTCCCCGTGGTGGAAGCCGGAGGCGATCGCCAGGAACGACTGGCGGGACTCCTCGGTCATCCGGTCGGTCCAGTCCGCCCGGTCGACGGAGAAGTCGAGCTCGTTCACGTTCCACCGCTGCCGGAGGTACCGGTCGTAGAGCTCGAGGTACCCGGGGAGGTGGGCGGTGGGGACGTGCACGTAGTCGAGCACGTCGTCGATGTCGGTACGCCCCATCCCCTGGAGGTCGCCAGCCTCGATGCGGTCGATCCTGGATGCCGTGACGGTCATTCCGCCCCCCCTTTTCACTCGCTGCATGTCCTGCGTTCAGTCACTGCCCCCGGGGAAGCACGCGCTGCCCGAACGGAATGCTAGTCGGGATCGGCGCCCGGTCGCCGGTCGCCAGTGGGGAGGGATCGGGACGTCGGGCCGGACCGTCACACCGTCACAGGGTGCCCGGCTTCCCGACCAACGAGCCGCCGTCGCAGGTGATCACCTCGCCGACCGTGAACGAGCCGGCGCGAGAGCAGAGGAAGATGGCCAGACCGGCAATGTCCTCGGGCGTTCCCACCCGACCGCGGGGGTTCCCCCGCCCGACGGCGGCCCAGTCGGTGTTGTCGACATCGCCGCCGCCGCCCACCCCGGTGCTCAGCATCCACGTCGGGAACGGCCCGGGGGCGATGGCATTGACGATAATGTTCCGGGGAGCGAGGTGGGCGGCCAGCATGCGGGTGAGCGAGTGGACTGCCGCCTTCGACGGGCCGTAGGAGAACGCCTCGAACACCGAGTTCTTGATGCCGTCGATGGAGCCGATGTTGACCACCCGAGCCGGGTCCTCGCTCGTGGCGCCGGCCTCCAGGAGCGGCAGGAGCCGCTGGGTCAGGAAGAAGACGGCCTTCACGTTGGTGTCCATCACCTTGTCCCAGCCGCTCTCGGGGAACTCGGCCAGGGGGGCACCCCACGAGGCTCCGGCGTTGTTGACCAGGATGTCGAGGTGCTGCTCGCGCTGGCGGAGCTGGCCGACCAGCCCGTCGACGCCCTCCAGGCCCGACAGGTCGGCCGGGAGCGAGATGCACTCCCCTCCGTACTCGCCCGCCAGGCGCGCCGCCGTGGCGTCGCACACCGCCGCCTTGCGCGAGCTGATGTAGACCTTCGCCCCGTTGGCGAGGAAGCCGGCGGCGATCATCTCGCCGATACCACGTGAGCCGCCGGTGACGAGCGCGACCTTCCCCTTGATGGAGAACAGCGATCCGAGGTCCAATCGTGCGGTGTCCATTGCCATGTACGCCTTTCGTGACGGCCGCCTCCTGGCGGCCGGGTCGTTGGTGTCGTGCCCGGTCGGCAGCGAACGGGCGGGGGAAGAGGTGGAGCAACGAGGTGACATCGAGCGGGCGGAGCCGGTCGGTACGGGGTGGCCGGCCTGAGGGGAAGTGGGAACCGGGGACGGGAAGTGGAATCTAGGGCCCGGTGAAGAGCCCTTCGCGTCGAGCAGGGGTGTCCGCCGGACGGTCCGAGGCCCGGTTCTTCACCTCGGCACGGGCGACCACCTGATGGTGGACCTCGTCGGGACCGTCGGCCAGGCGCAGGGTGCGCTGGGCGTGCCACATGTCTGCCAGCGGGAACCACTGGGAGATCCCAGCTGCACCGTGCATCTGGATCGCCTCGTCGATGATGTCGCAGCACCGTTCGGGCACCATCGCCTTCACGGCGCTCACCCACACCCTCGCCTCGGCGTTGCCCAGGGTGTCCATCGCCTTGGCGGCGCGCAGCACCATGAGGCGCATCGCCTCGACCTCGATCCGGGCCCGGGAGACGACCTCCATGTTCTTGCCCAGGTTGATGAGCTTCTTCCCGAACCCCTCACGGGATAGGCCGCGGTCGACCATCATCTCGATCGCCCGCTCGGCCGCACCCACGGACCGCATGCAGTGGTGGATCCGACCTGGTCCCAGGCGCATCTGGGAGATCTCGAACCCTCGACCCTCGCCCATCAAGACGTTGCTGGCCGGCACCCGCACATCGGTGAAGCGGATGTGCATGTGACCGTGGGGGGCGTCGTCGGACCCGAAGACGTGCATCGGCCCGACGATCTCCACACCGGGCGTGTCGATCGGCACCAGGATCTGGGACTGCTGCTTGTACGTGTCGGCGTCCGGGTTCGTGCGCACCATGGTGATGAGGACCTTGCACCGGGGGTCGCCGGCGCCCGAGATGTAGAACTTCTCGCCGTTGATCACCCACTCCTCCCCGTCGAGGACGGCGCTCGTTCGGATCTGGCGGGCATCCGAGCTCATGACGCCGGGCTCAGTCATGGCGAACGCCGAGCGGATCTCGCCCCGCAGCAGCGGCTCCAGCCACTGCTTCTTCTGCTCGGGGGTGCCCACCCGTTCGAGCACTTCCATGTTCCCCGTGTCGGGAGCCGAGCAGTTCAGGCACTCCGAGGCCAGCCGGTTCTTCCCGAGCTCGTTCGCGATGTAGGCGTAGTCGAGGTTGCTCAGCCCCTCGCCGGTCTCGGCGTTGGGGAGGAAGAAGTTCCACAGGCCCTGGGAGCGCGCCTTCGCCTTCGCCCCCTCGAGCAACTCCAGCTGCCCCGGCGCCCAGCTCCACCGGTCGGCCCGGTTCTCTCCGAGTCGATGGAACTCCTCGGTGATGGGGTCGACCTCGTCACGGATGAACGCGCACACGGCGTCGTAGAGCGGGCGCACGCCTTCCGACATCCTCAGGTCGAGATCGTCCATGCTCGCCGACTTCAGCGCTCCACCAGTCATCCCCTGCTCCTTCGCCTCTCGCTCTTCTCAGCCATCACGTTGCATCAACCTCGGCGCCGTCGTCGCCGTCATATCGCCGTCACTGGCTCCGGCGGTCACTGGCCGGACAGGACGTCCAACGATCGCCGGCGCAGCTTGCGCATGCCCCGCAACCAACGGTCGGGGTCGCTCGCCTTCCGCTCCACGTAGGTCTGCACCTCGGGGTGGGGCAGGACCAGGAACCGGCCTTCGGCCATCGCCTCCGTGAGCACGTCGGCGACGTAGGCCGGCTCGACGATACCGTCGGTGGCACCGTCACCGAGCTGCCTCGGGGCCATGGCGGTGTTGACGCCCTGGGGGCAGAGGACGGAGACGCCGATCCCGTCGTCGCCGTGGGCGATGGCGATGGTCTCGGCCAGCTTGATGCACGCGGCCTTGGTCACGCTGTAGGGGGCGGAGCCCACGGCGGCCAGCAGGCCGGCGGCACTGGCCGTGTGGACGAGATACCCCTCTCCCCGTGCGGTCATGGACGGGATCACGGCCCGCGCCGCGTAGACGTGGGCCATGACGTGGAGCTCCCACGAGGCCTGCCAGGTCTGGTTGGGCGCCTCGATCCCCCCGCCGCCGAAGCCGGCGCCGGCGTTGGAGAAGAAGATGTCGATCGGGCCGAGCTCATGTTCGACCCGCTCGACGAGCCCGGTCACCGCGGGCTCGTCGGTGACATCCAGCTCGACCGCCAGGCATCCGAGCTCG
>JAKADK010000043.1 GCA_021820665.1 Actinomycetes bacterium
GGAGGAGATCGCCGGTCTGCTGTTCGCATCCCCGGGTAACCCGCGGCCCGCCCGGCCCGAGGGACCGGAGGCGGGACCGGAGGCGGGACCGGAGGCGGGACCGGAGGCGGGTTCCGAGGGGAGAGCAGAACCGGGTTCCGAGGGGAGAGCAGAACCCGCCCCGTGACGGGCTAGTCTCGCGCTGGTGCGCACCATCCTCGTCGCCAGCGACGCGCCTTCGGTCCGAGCGGAGGTCAGGGCCATCGCCTCTCGCCCGGGCCTGGAGGTCCGTGAGGTCCGGTCGGGTCCCGACCTGCTGGCCGACGTGGCCGTCGCGCTGCCCGACCTGGTCATCGTCGACCTCCAGATGGGGAACATGGGGGGCATGGCGGTCTGTCTGGAGCTGCGCCTGGAAGAGTCCTACGGCAACCTGGACCACGTCCCCGTCTTGATGTTGCTCGACCGGCGGCCCGACGTCTTCCTGGCCAAACGGTCGGGGGCCGAGGGTTGGGTCGTCAAGCCGCTCGACCCGATCCGGCTCCGCCGGGCCGTGGAGGCACTCCTCGCCGGACGGACCTACCATGACCAGTCCTACACCCCTCAGTCGATCCCCGCGGCGACCCCGCCCCTGGCGATCGACCGCTCCTGACCAGCCGACGCACTCCCGAGACGACAGGTGTTCCGACACCGGCAGGACGAGCGGTCGAAGGAGGGGGGACCGAGGCGGGGCGGGCGGACGGCGGGCGGATCGCACCGGAGCCGGGGGCGGAGTGCCTCGACAGGGGAGGGCGCCCGCCGGTCTCGCGCCGCCGACGCCCAGGAGCAGTTCATCCTGGACGCTCTCGACGGGCTCCGGGACGTCGTGGTGCGGGAGGTCATGACCCCCCGCGTGGACGTCGTGGCCCTGGCCATCCCTGTCACGGCGGAGGCGGTGAACCGGGCGATCCGAGAGACGGGGAGGAGCCGCTTCCCCGTCTACGACGAACACCTCGACGACCTGATCGGCGTGCTGTTCGTGAACGACCTCTTCCGGGCCGGCTGGAAGGTGAACAGCGGCCAGGACCCGGGCGGGTCGAGCGCTCCCAGCGCACCCGACACCGTGGCCATCGCCCGGCGGCTCCGGCAGCCGTACCTCGTCCCGGAGTCGAGACCGGTGCTCGACCTGCTCGCCGAGATGCGCCAGCAACGCCGGGACTTCGCCGTCGTGGTCGACGAGCACGGCGGGGTCGAGGGGGTCCTCACCGTGAAGGACCTCCTCGGTGCGCTCGTCGGTGACCTCCCCGACGAGTTCGACCCCGTGGACGAGCCCGAGATCGTCAGGGTCGACGGGAAGCGATGGCTGGTGGACGGGAAGATGAACGTCGACGAGGTCCGTGACCGCCTCGGCATCGCCATCCCGGACGGCGAGTACGTGACCGTCGGCGGCTACCTCTTCGCCGGCCTCGGACGGATCCCCGCCGAGGGCGAGGTGCTCGATGTCGACGGCTGGGAGCTCAGGGTGGCCGAGATGGACAAGCGCCGGGTGGCAAAGGTCGTGGCGCGGCGGACCGACGCCGGAGGTGCGGCGAGCTGACCGTTTAAGGCGGGCCGTGCGTCGGGTAGCATCGTCCCGGCGCCCCCTCGTGAACGTCGAGGTGGTCGACGGGCTGTGGCGCAGTTTGGTTAGCGCGCTGCGTTCGGGACGCAGAGGTCCCCGGTTCAAATCCGGGCAGCCCGACCACGGAGGTACCGGGTCAGCCGGGGCTGACGCCTCGGTTGGCTCGTGTGTGCACGGGGGCCGACGAGTGGCTGGGGCCGACGGTCCCGGGGTGGATCGTCCGGCGGCCCGTTCACCCGGAGCCGACCATCTCCTCGCTGAGCTCCCAGAGCCGGCGGGCGGCTCCGGCGTCCCGGGCAGCCAGCGAGGGCGCCTCGACCCGGCATCGGACGAAGTAGCGGCCCGTCACCCCGTCGACGTCGGGGGACGACGCCAGGTAGATCGACGTCCGAGCGCCCTGGTCCGGGGTGAGCATGAACGGGCGCCCCAACCTGATCCCCAACCCGAGCAGGCCGGTGGCGTCATGCCCGTACCCGGTGGCGACGAGGCCGGGGTGGAGGCAGTTGGCGGTCACCGTCGTCCCGGTCAGCTGCCTCGCCAACTCGGCGGTGAACAGGATGTTGGCCAGCTTCGACGCCCCGTAGGCCCCCATGGGCCGGTACCGGCGGCGTGCCTGGAGGTCGTCGAAGTCCAGCCCCCTCCTCGCCGTCCGGTGGGCGGCCGAGGCGACGGTCACCACCCGAGCCGCTGGCGCGGCGAGCAGCCGCTCGCGCAGCAGGGCGGTGAGCAGGAAGGGCCCGAGGTGGTTGGTGGCGAAGGTGGCCTCGAAGCCTTGTGCGGTCTCGATCCGTTGCGACAGGACAACGCCGGCGTTGTTCACCAGCACGTCGACCCGTGGACAGCGGTCGAGGATCTCCGCCGCTCCGTCTCGGACCGAGTCCAGGTCGGCCAGATCGAGCACCACCAGCTCGGCACGGTCCGCACCGCTCTGCTGGCGGATACGGGCCAGAGCCTCGCGCCCGCGGTCCGCCCGTCGAGCGGTGATGACGACTCGTGCGCCGAGAGCGGCGAGCGCGCCGGCAGTCGCCAGCCCGATCCCCGAGCTCCCGCCGGTGAGCACCACCGTCCGCCCCTCCATGCCGGCCACCCGCATCCTTACCTCGATCCTGGACGTCTCCCCACGGGTCTGGGCACCCCGTTGGCTCGGATGTCCCAGCCCGCTCCCGGGACACCCGGGTCGATCGTCCGACATGCACGGTCACCGGTCGACGGCCTCCTGTCTAGTCCGCTACGGCGGGCCACGCACAAGCCGGCCGGCCGGTGGTCGCGAGCCGGCCTCGATCCGCCGGTGGCGGGCTCATAGACCCTCGCGGTCCTGCATTCGGATACGGAGACGTTCGAGGCTGGCCGCCAGCAGCCGAGACACGTGCATCTGGCTGATCCCGAGCCGTTCGGCGATCTCCGACTGCGTCAGACCCTCGGTGAAGCGAAGTCGGAGGATCTCCCGGTCCCGCTCGGAGAGCACCTCGAGCGCGTCGGAGAGCAGGGCCGCCGTCTCCACACGATCGAAGCCCGGATCCTCTTCCCCGAGCCGGTCCCGAACCGTGTCGTCACCGAAGATCGGCGCGTCGATGGACGACGACCGGTAGGAGCGCCCGGCTTCCATCGCCTCGAGCACCGCCTCCTCGGTGGCGTCCGTGGCGGCGGCGATCTCCCCGACGGTGGGCGACCTGCCCAACGCCTGGGAGAGCGACTCGACCTGCTGGTTGATCTCCAGGTACAGCTCCTGGACCCGGCGCGGGGCGCGCAGCGCCCAGCCCTTGTCCCTGAAGTGACGCTTCAGCTCGCCGAGCACCGTCCGCGTGGCGAAGGTGGAGAACTCGAACCCGAGCTCCGGGTCGAAGCGGTCCACCGCCTTGACCAGGGCGAGCGACGCCACCTGGACCAGATCGTCGAGCGGCTCACCACGATTGGCGAACCGTCGAGCCAGCGAAGAAGCGAGGTCGAGGTAGGCGGCGACCAGTCCGTCCCGGGCGGCCAGATCTCCGGTTCGGGCGTAGTCGCGCCACTGCTCCCGGGTCGGTCGTCGGCGATCAGCCGAGGCGGTCAAGAGGTGACCGCGGCCCCGCGCTTGACCATCCAGGCGCGGGGCCCACGTGCCGTCATCTCACGTCCGTAGTCGTCCACCAGGGCCTCGATGATCTGGATCGAGAGCGCGGCAGGGTGTGGCGCGATCGGCTCCCCGTCATCGACCTGCGCAGTCGCTCCACCGTCGGGACACTCGGTGGACGGCATCTCCATGCACTCCACTGCCACGCAGCCCGCCTCGACGTCGAAGCGCAAGCGGAGCGCCCCCGACCCGGTCGAGACCGAAAGGCTGAGCTCCTCCACCGCCAGACGGAGGTCCTCGATGTCCTCGATGTCGAAGCCGGCCCGGGTGCCAAGCGTCGCCGCCGTCAGGCGCGCCAGGACCAGGAGGTCGCCCCGGGCGGGGATCGTGAGCTCGATCCGGTCGCTCACCCGGCAGTCGCCGCTTCCGGCGTGGGATAGATCGCCAGGACACGGTCGAGGTCGGTGATCTCGAACACGCGAAGGATCCGGGGCTCGTGCGCCACGATCCTGAGCTCGCCACCACCCTCCCGCAGCCGCTTGAACGACGCCACGAGGACGCCGAGCGCAGTCGAATCGAGGAACGACACCTTCGACAGGTCCACGATCACCGTCGCGGTGCCGCCGGACTCCAGCGCCCGCAGCCGATCCCCCAGCTGAGGAGCCGTGGCGACATCGATCTCCCCCTCCACCTCGACCACCGCCACGCCACCGATACGCCGTTCCGTGACCATCAGCTCGAGTTCCATCCCGTCGGCTCCCTTCGTTCCCACCCCGCCGGTTCCCCGGGCGGCGGACCAACCGCCGCGCCGTGGCCACTCGGCCCCCCGGAGCGCGTGCTCCCGCCCATCATGCCCCAAGAACGGCCGGTCACGGGCGGCCTGCCCCGGTCCGCGGCCCGAGGACGTCCCCGCCCGGGGCCACCGGATCGCTCCGATCGCGACCGACGTGCCCGGGAGGGGCGTCACCGCCCGACGATTGACCCGGAAGTTCCACGGGTAGGAACCGGGCGTGACGACACTGCTCCCCCGCCCACCCGTGCGTGTCGGGACCGACGCCACCAGGAACGGTGACGTCGGACGGAAAGTCCCGCTCGATGGTGCCCGACCGTTCTCGGCCGCGCTCCACACGGAACGGCGGCGTTGGATCCTCGACCTCAGGGGAGACCTCCACGCGTACTCGGTGATCGCCCTCGAGGTCCAGGCCCAGCAATTCGTCGGGTCCACACCCATCGCCGTGATCTTCCGCCTGCGCCACCTCCGGTCCATCGACGAGGTCGGAGCCCGCTGCCTGGTCCGCCTGCGGGAGACGCTCGAAGCCCGGGGCAGCCCGGTACGGGTCACGGGCGCCCCTGCCGCCATCCTGACCGTGATGGCCACCATCGGCGGCGAGCGGCACGCGACGATCTGAGCAGGAGGACCGCCTCCGGCACGGGCATGCCGGCACGATACTGCAACGGCAGTCCCACGAGGACGGCCCCGACGGGCGGTTCCGACCGGCGGCGGGAAAAGGTTTACCCGGTCGGCTGCGGGGAACAGTAGGCCCAGCCCTCGTCACCAGATCGAGGACACCTGAGGAGAGGAAACCTTCCGTGCTCATCGTGCTTCTACTGCTCATCGTGCTCCTGTTCGCCGGTCTGGGCTTCGCACTGCACCTGCTCTGGATCGCCGCCGCCATCTTCCTCGTGCTCTGGATCGCCGGAGTGGCGATCGGCAGGGGCGAGAGTGCCGGGAAGCGCGGGTTCTACCGGTGGTGACGCGGATCACCGGTCGCCGTCCGCCGGACGGGCCGTGCCCGGCGACCGGGCGGGGAACGACGCCCGCGGGAGATCACCAGGAAGAGACAGGAAAAGAGAAAGAGGAGGCTGGTACATGACCGGTGAAACCGGGCCGAAGGCCGGCGTGAAGGGTGTCGTCGAAGAGGTGAAGGGCAGAGCCAAGGAGGCAGCGGGCTCCCTCACCGGCGACGAGGACCTCCGCGACGAGGGTCGCGCCCAGCAGGACAAGGCCGCCGCGGAGCGGGAGGTGGCCGAGAAGGAGGCGGGAGCGGAGAAGGCCCGCGCCGAGGCCACCGCACACGAAGCGACGCAACGAGCCCACCAGCGCTGAGCGCGGGTCGGTGCAACGGGCCTCAGTGGCGGGCCAGCAGGTCGGCTACCAGGCCGAGCACCGCTCCGAGGAGCACGATCCCCACCACCGCCTCGACGATGCACCCCAGGGTCCGGATCGGATGCAGGATCACGTGGAAGGCCAGCAGGACGGCAGCAACGATCGCCAGGGCCAGGATCACAGCGTCCATCGTAGGACGTCGACCGGGCCCGGCGGAGCCCTTCGGTCCCCCGGGTCCGGTTCGCGGGCGTCCCCCGGGTCCGGTTCGCGGGCGTCCGGTGAGGAGGCCCCCGTTCCCACGGCCCCGTGACTGGGACCGGGGACACGCGCTTGCCGTGGGTCAGGCCGTAGTCAGGAGGCCTCGGTCTTCGGCGACACGGCACCCACGAGCCGTCCCAACCGGACCTGGAGCTCCTCGTCGACACGCCGCTCCATCGCCCAGGCCAGCTCCACGTCGACCGCCTGCGCCGCGATCGGGCGCAGTCGCTGGATCACCGCCGCCAGGTCCGCCGGGGCCACGCCGGCCAGATCGTCCCCCGCGGGGTCGAGGATCTGCGTCGCCACCAGCTCGACGAAGCTCGACGCCACCTCTTCCATCCGGCGCCGCAAGCGGTGCTCGTGCACGAACACCGCACGGAGCGGGATCCCCACCCGGACCAGCTCCGCCCCGATCTCGAGCAACCGCATGCTCCGGACCCGGTAGACGCCGGCCTCCTCGGCAAGAAGGCCGAGCTCCACCGCCACGCCCAGATCGGCGTCGTCGATGTCGGCACCGAAGAGCATCTGGAGGTCCTCACGGCTGACTATCGATGCCGGCTCGTCCATCCACGGGGCCGTGACCACCTCTTCGAGCCCCAGCAGCTCGCCGACGTTCGACCCTCGTTGCCACGCCGCCATGAGGTCCCCGATGCTGGAGAGGGTGTACCCACGTGCCAGCAGATCGGCGATCGCCCGCAGGCGGGCCAGGTGATCGTCGGAGTACAGGCCGACCCGGCCCTGTCGACGCGGCGGATCGAGCAACCCCCGGTCCTGGTAGGCGCGGACGTTGCGAACCGTCGTCCCGGCCAGCCGGGCCAGCTCGTCGATCCGGTACTCGGTCACGGCCCGACCCAACCAGGTCCCGACGCCGTCAGGCCCACGGCCACACCCGAAAGCCGGCCGAGGCCTCCAGGTCGGGACCGTCGCGCAGCACTGGAAGCACCACTTGATATTACCACTTCTAACTGTGTCATTACTCGTTGACATTCTCATTATCGACTGTTACGGTGAACGCTGTCGTAATCATCCGGGTATCGGCCACCGGGCATCGGGTGGTCCACCGCATGCCCCGCCACACGGCCGGCGCCATGTGGCCGCCGGCGCGTCGTGGCCGCCGGGCTCGGACGCCGATCAGCGCGCAACCCCCGGGTACGTGCAGGAAGGAGGAACGAGATGGTCACCACCGCCACACCGCAGGAGACGTTCATCACCACCGTCGACCGCCTGTCGCGGCTGTCGGTCGACCGGCACGCCGACGCCTATGCCGACATCGAGTGGGACAGCCCGGAGATGGCGCTCCACCCGGGTGACCCGCGGCTCGAACCATGGAGGGCCGACCCGATCGTCCACACCGAGTGGTACCGGAGCCGGTCCCCAGAAGAGCGCTCCCGGTACGGCCTCCACCGGACGGCGTCGGTCATGCGCACCGGATGGGAGTTCGAGAACATCCTCCAGCGCGGCCTGCTCCGCTACGCCTTCGATCTTCCCAACGGCGCCCCGGAGTTCCGCTACCTCCACCACGAGATCATCGAGGAGTCCCAGCATACGATGATGTTCCAGGAGTTCGTCAACCGGACGGGCCTGGGAGCCGTCGGTATGCCCCGGCCGATCAAGGCGGCCTCCCACCTGGTCGTGCCACTGGCCCGCTGGGCACCGGCGCTCTTCTTCTTCTTCGTCCTCGCCGGCGAGGACCCGGTCGACCATCTCCAGAGGCTCCACCTGCAAGAAGGGAGCGCCCACCCCCTCGTCGAGCGGATCATGAGGATCCACATCGCCGAGGAGGCCCGGCACCTCTCCTTCGCCCGCCACTACCTCAAGCGCCGTGTGCCCGAGCTCGGCCCGGTCCGGCGAACCGGGTTGGCGGTCGCTGCACCCGTGCTGTTCGGGCTCATGGGTCGCCTCATGGTGTACCCCGCTTCCTCCGTCCTGCGCGCCGAGCGCGTCCCTCGCTCCCAGGTCCGCCGGGCACTCCGCTCCGAGGAGGCGCGGGCGCAGCTTCGCGACGCCCTGGCAAAGCCTCGGCGCCTGTGCGGCGAGCTCGGGCTGATCGGCCCGGTGACCCGGCGCCTGTGGGACGTCATGGGGATCGGGGACGGCCCGGCGCCCGTCGGAGGCGCGGCCGCCTCCAACCCGTGACGGCCAGAACGGAACGGCACCGTGGGCCATCGGGGAACGTGACCTGGGCGCTCAGGGGCCCGGGGTGGCGGGGTGGCGGGGTGGCGGGGTGGCGGGAGGACCCCCACGCCGGGGTGGTCGGCGTCGTGGTCGGCGGGTTCGGGCCGCAGGCCGACCTTCTGACGCGCCGGGACCAGGACCGGGACCACGGGTGGGACGACGGGTGAGACGACGACCGGCAGCGGGCAGCGGGCAGCGAACCGACCTCCGACGTTACACTGTTGATTCTCCCGTCTGCCTTATGTAATATCCGGCCATGGCGATGACCATGGTTCCCACCGCCGAGGACCGTCCGTCCGTCCTGCCCACCGAGCGCCTCCTCCCGAGCGGAAAGTGCCGACCCGAGATCCGCTCGTCCCTGCGTCGGATCGACGATCGGCGCAACGCCCTCTCCGTCGTCGGCCTCTGGTCGACCGTCGTGGCGATGGTGGCGATCGCCGTGATCGTGAACAACCCGTTCGTCTACGCGGCGGTGTTCGTGGCGATGGGCCCGCTCCATGCCCGGTTCGCCATCCTGATGCACGAGTCCGCCCACAAGCTCCTCTTCACCGACAACCGGTGGAACGACTGGATCGGAACCTGGGTCATCGCCTATCCGGCCCTCGTCCCCATCCAGGTCTACCGGCGGGCACACTTCGCCCACCACCGCCAGGAGTTCGGACCCGACGAGCCGGACCTGGCCTTCTACGGCGGCTACCCCTGCCGCGCCCGCGATCTCTGGCGCCGCCTGGTCCGGGACGCCGTGGGGATCTCCGGCTGGAAGAACTTCGTGCCCCTGGTCTCCGCCGTCCGACGGCGAGGGTCCCGGCGGATCCCCCTGTCGATCCTCGGCGTCCAGGCCTTGCTGTGGGCGGTGTCCTGGGCGGCCACCGGCCGCTGGTGGATCTACCCGGCCCTGTGGTGGCTCCCGTGGATGACCCAGTGGCGGGTCTTGAACCGGCTCCGCGCCATCGCCGAGCACGGGGGCCTGCAGGCCGGGGACGACCGCCGGGTCACGACCCACACCGTCCGCCAGACCCCACTGGCCCGGCTGTGGCTGGTGCCCTACAACACCGGATGGCACCTGGCTCACCACGTGGACATGGGGATCCCCTGGCGGAACCTCCCCGCCTTCCATGCGGAGCTGGAGCGGGCCGGGTACGTGACCGACGCTCTCACCTACCCCAACTACCGGTCGCTGTGGAAGGCCCTGGCTTCCGGGACCGGGAGCGTCTCGGCGGGGCCCGCCTGAGCTTGCCGCCGGTCAGTCGGCGCCGGCTCCCCGGGTGGGCCGAACGCTGCGTGGCCGCGCCACCATCCCGCCGGTCGCCGCGTGACGACCCGACCGGCCGGGCATCGGTGTTCGCCACACGACCATCACGCGCGCGGCCACGCCACGATCACACGGCGCGGCCACGCAGCGTTCGGCAGTGCCGGACAAGCTCGGCCGTGGAGGGGTCCTGCCCGCTCAGATCGGGAGCGGTCCCGGCCTCGAGCACCGGGGCGAGCTCGCCGGCCATGACCTTCCCGAGCTCGACACCCCACTGGTCGAACGAGTCGATCCCCCAGATCACTCCCTCGGTGAAGACCGTGTGCTCGTAGAGCGCCACCAGCTGGCCCAGCACCGAGGGGGTCAGCGCCGGCGCGACGATCGTCGACGACGGCCGGTTGCCGGGCATGACCTTGTGGGGAACGAGCTCGGGGGGGGTGCCCTCCGCTGCCACCTCCTCTGCCGTGCGCCCGAACGCCAGCGCTTTCGACTGGGCCAGGCAGTTCGCCAGCAGGAGGTCCTGCTGGGACCCCGTCTCGTGGGTGCCGGAGACGAACGCGATGAAGTCGCACGGCACCAGCTTCGTGCCCTGGTGGAGCAGCTGGTAGAAGGCGTGCTGGCCGTTCGTCCCCGGCTCTCCCCAGAAGATCTCCCCGGTCTGGCCCCGTACGGGGGTGCCGTCCCGGCGTACCGACTTCCCGTTGGACTCCATCGTGAGCTGCTGGAGGTAGGCGGGGAACCGAGCCAGCCGCTGAGAGTACGGGAGCACGGCATGGGTCTCCGCCCCGAAGAAGTTGTCGTACCAGACGTTGAGCATGCCCTGGATGACCGGCATGTTGGCTTCGAGCGGCTGGGTGGCGAAGTGGTCGTCCATCCGGTGGAACCCGTCGAGCATCTCGGCGAAGGCCTGACGCCCGATCGCCAGCATGAGCGTGAAGCCGACCGCCGAGTCGTAGGAGTACCGGCCGCCCACCCAGTCCCAGAACTCGAGCATGTTGGCCGGGTCGATGCCGAAGGCCGACACCGCCTCCCGGTTGGTCGACACGGCCACGAAGTGGGACGCCACCGCGTCGTTGCCCGCTCCCAGCCCGGCGAGCAGCCAGTCCTTCGCAGCCGCGGCGTTGGTCAGGGTCTCGAGCGTGGTGAAGGTCTTCGAGCACACGACGAACAGGGTGGTGGCGGGGTCGAGGTCCCTCGTCGCCCGGTACAGATCGACAGGGTCGACGTTCGACACGAACCGGCACGCCGGACCGCCGTCCTCGTAGTCGGCGAGCGCCATGGTCGCCATGGCCGGACCGAGGTCCGACCCGCCGATCCCGATGTTCACCACCGTGGCGATGCGCTTGCCGGTGGAACCGGTCCACGACCCGTCCCGGATCCGGTCGGCGAGCTCACCCATGCGGTCCAGCACGCCGTGCACCTCGGCCACGACGTCCTGGCCGTCGACCTCCAGGCGAGCGTGGGCGGGGAGCCGCAGCGCGGTGTGGAGGACCGATCGATCTTCGGTCGTGTTGATCCGCTCACCGGCGAGCATGGCGTCGCGTCGCTCCTCCACCCCGGCCCGCCGGGCGGCGGCGACAAGGAGCCGCATCGTCTTCGCGGTCGCCCGGTGCTTGGAGTAATCGAGGTAGAGGTCGCCGGCGGCCACCGCCATCCTGCCGGCACGGTCGGGGTCCTCGGCGAACAGCTCCCGGAGATGGACGCCCCGGATCTCACCGATGTGTCCGGCAAGGGCTCCCCACTCCGCTGTCGTCGTGATGTCCGTCACGTCGGTCACGCAACCTCCTCCTCCGACGCCGGCACGGCGCCGACCTGGCCTCGCTACCCCGCCACAGGTCTCCCTACCCCGCCACGGGCCCCGCCATGCACCGTAGTGCGATCCGGTTCGCGTGCGTGCCCGGGCGATCGAGACCCCGGGCGATCGAGACCCCGGGCGCGCCCTCCGGCGCGTCGATGCGGTGAGGTGGGACGGTCCATGGATAGAATCCCGGCGGCGATGGGGCTCGCCCTCGACCGGCCGGCGTGCGGCCTGATGGCTCCTGCGAACGGACAGCTGCTCGGGAGGAGCGATGTCGGCACGACGAAGAGGCACACGCCCGTGAGCGGGCGCAGAGCGGCAGGACGCCCGTGAGCGGGCCGCGGGCAGGAGGACGCGGGGCGAACCGTCCGGCGGCGCGTCGGTGACCCCTGCCGAGGACGGGCCGCCCGAAGATCCCGCCGTTTCGCGACAGGACGGTCCCGGTCCCGATGTCGGCCCGGTGGTGGCACGCGCCCTGGAACTGGCCGACCAGTCGTTGCAGGCCGAGATGGCGGCGGCCGAAGAGCTCGCCGCGCTCGCCCCGGGGAGAACGGCGGTGCACGCCGCCCGCCGGCACCTCGCCGCTCACGCCAGCCCTCGTGCTGCCCAGGCAACACGCCTGCTCGACCAGGCAATCGACCACCGCCCCGACCCGCCCCCGTCCGGAGACCGCCTTCGCCGTATCGGACGGGCCATCGGCGTCGGCGACGACCTCCCCATCGACCCGGACCTCGACAGCGGGGACACGGCAGGGCCGTCCAGGACGCACCGTCCGAGCGCGGGGCGCGTCCACCGGGGACAACGCGGTGTGCTCGGTGCCGTGGCCGTCGGCGGGTTCGTCGGCACGCTGGGGCGCTACGAGGTGGCCACGGCCTGGCCCTCGGGGCCCGGGCACTTCCCGGCAGCCATCTTCGTCATCAACACGTCGGGAGCGTTCCTGATCGGCCTGCTGGTCACCGTCATCGCCGAGCGCATCCGACCGACGCGGCTCCTGCGGCCGTTCGCCATCACCGGAGTGCTCGGGGGGTGGACCACCATGTCGACCTTCGCCGTCGGCGTGGACACCCTCGTGCGCTCGGGCGACGTCGCCACCGCCGGAGGCTACCTGGCTGCCACCCTGGTGGCCGGGGTCACCGGGGTCACCGTGGGCATCGCGTTGGGACGCTACCGACCGGGGATGGACGCAAGGTCCCGGGCCACCGACGAGGCCGGAGAGCCATGATCGTCGCCATCGCCGTCGGGCTGGCCGGAGCGTGCGGGGCGGTGGCCCGCTACCTGACCGACGGCCTGGTCCAGGACCGGACGACCGGGGCCTTCCCGTTCGGCACCATGACGGTCAACGCCGTCGGGTCCCTCGTGCTCGGCGTGGTCACCGGGATGTTCTGGTACCACGGTCTGACCGTGGCGCCACGCGCCATCGTGGGCGATGGCTTCTGTGGAGGGTTGACCACCTGGTCCACGGCGTCGTTCGAGACCGTACGGCTGGCCGAGGAGGGCATGGCGGCGACCGCGCTCGTCAACGCGCTCGGGGGGCTGGCCGTCAGCGTGGCCGCCGCCGCGCTCGGGATCGTGATCGTGGCCCTGATCTG
The DNA here is from genome assembly GCA_021820665.1 of Actinomycetes bacterium. GTDB lineage: Bacteria > Actinomycetota > Acidimicrobiia > Acidimicrobiales > RAAP-2 > JAKADK01. The sequence continues at coordinate 12,803 of JAKADK010000043.1, forward strand.
ACGGCGGCGCGCCGGTCCCGGCGTTCGGAGGTGACCGACACGGAACGTTCATCGGAGGATCACCACGTCGTTGCCCTCCGCACGCCCTGCGTTCACCTACCTTCCGTACCATCGACCCTGTGGGAGTACCGCGGAGGGCACGTGGGACGTGACGGTGACGCCGTCCGGATCCTCGTGGTCGAAGACGAGGAGTCCTACCGGGACGCCCTCTCCTCCGGCCTGACGCGCCAGGGGTACGAGGTGGTGACCGCCTCCGACGGACCGGGCGGGCTGCGTCTCTTCCATGCCGACCCGCCCGACCTCGTCCTGCTCGACCTCCTCCTGCCCGGCATGCGAGGCACCGACGTGTGCCGCCGGATACGGGAGACCTCCCGTGTCCCGGTGATCATGGTTTCGGCCATCGACTCGGAGGTGGACGTCGTGCTCGGCCTGGAGCTGGGGGCCAGTGACTACGTCACGAAGCCGTTCCACCTGCGCGAGCTCGTCGCCCGGATCGAGGCCGTGCTCCGCCGCGTGCCCGCCGTTCCTCCGGACACCCCGGCATCACCGCCGGCGGCGGCGGGCGGCCCGTTGACGCCGGCCACCCCGGCACCGGCGACCCCGGAGGGATCCCTGGCGTTCGGCGAGGTCGTCGTCGACTTCGACCGCCGGACCGTCACCCGTCACGGCACCGACCTCCACCTCTCGCGCCGGGAGCTCGATCTCCTGGCCGCGCTCGCGAGCCCGCCCGGACGGGTCCACACACGCGAGGATCTCCTCGACCTCCTGTGGCCCGGCGGCAACCTGGTCGACAGCCGAACCCTCGATACCCACGTCCACCGGCTGCGGACGAAGATCGAGGTGGACCCGTCGGCGCCCCATCACCTCATGACCGTACGGGGTGTCGGGTTCCGGCTCGACGTGGACACGGCGCACACGGCGCGCCGTGTCGGCGACGCCTTCAGGCCGACAGCTCCTCCTCGATGATCCTGGCCAGGGCGACCGGCTGGTCGCCCTGCACGCTGTGGCCGGCGTCCTCGACGACCGTCACCACGGCCTGGGGACACCGGCGGCACAGCTCGGCCACGTCGGCGTCGGACACGACCGGCGAACGGCCGCCCCGGACGAGGCGCAACGGTCCGCCAGTGGAGCCGACGTCGTCCCACAGTGCCCCGACCTCGACCCGCCGTCCGGGGCCCGGGTCGCCCTCCGGGACGCGTCCCAGCTGGTGGCGCCACGTCCAGGACCCGTCGGGTTGGCGCACGGCGTTGTGGAGCACCCCCCGACGGAGCGACGAACGTGAACGCGTCGGGTTGAAGGCCACCGTGTGCGCCAGGATCGCGTCGAAGCTGTCGAACCGCGCCGGCCCACCGAGGAAGGCGGCGATGTCGGCCGTCTTCTCCCGGTCGACCCCCGGGGTCACGTCGACGATCACGAGGCGCCGGGTCGGATCGGGGTGCCGGGCGGCCCACGCCAGCGTGGCGAGACCGCCGAGCGACATGCCCACGACCACCCGGGCCCGGGGCGCCAGCGCGTCGACGACGGGGTCGAGGTCGCCGGCGATCGCCCACGGGTCCACCACTCGATGCTCGGCCGGCCGGGCCGAATGACCGTGCCCGGGCAGGTCCACGGCCACCAACGGGCGATCGAGCGCCAGGGCCACGGAGTCCCACGTGTGGGCGTTCTGGCCCGCCCCGTGGACGAGCACCACCTCGGGCGGGCCGTCTCCCCAGACGAGGGCGCTCAGCGCGTAGCCGGGGCGGACCTCCACGGTCCGCCGGACGACCACCGGCGCTCCCCGCCAGGGGATGCCCGCCTCCTCGGCGTTCTCCTGGAACATCCCGAACTCGTCGTAGACCGGATCGCTCGTCGTCATCCCTGCACGGTACCCAGGTCACCGGGGCGGTGCCTGGACGCCTCGGCCCACCGCCATCACGGCCTGGGGTGCTCACGGTGCCCGCGCCACTCCCCGCCGCCCACCGCCGCCTCGATGAGGAGGGCGGCCTCGATCAGGAGGCCCTCGCCGTCCCAGGGGCCGACGAGCTGCAGGCTGGCCGGGAAGCCGAGCGTCGTCGGCACCGGGAGCACCAACGCCGGGTGGCCAGCGAGGTTCACCGGGGCGGTGTAACGGATCCGGAAGAGATCTGTCGCGTGGTCGAAGTCGGGGGGGCGGTCAGCCAGCGTCGGGAGCGCCAGCAGGTCGAAGGACGAGAGACGCCCATCGAGCTCGCTACGCCACCGGGCCCGCGCCGAGGCTGCGACTTGACATTCGGCCGGAGTGCGGGCGAGCCCCTCGGCCAGCCGGTCGGCGACGTCGTCCCCGAGCAGGCCCGTCCCGACCAGGTGGCCGTGGAGCCCGGCCGCCTCGTGGCCCATGACGACCCGCGTCGCGTGCTCCGCCTGGCGCCAACCTGGGACGTCGACGTCGCTGCACAGCATCCCCGCCGCCAGCAACGCGCGGTCGAGCGCTTCGTCGACCTCGGGCCGGGCCGGGAGGCGGATCCTCCCGATCCTCGGCGGCGACGAGAGCGCTGATCGGGCCGGGCCCACCGCCTCCGGGGCCAGCCAGGCCAGGCCCTCCGCCACCCCCGCGACACCACGGGCGATCGGACCCACCGTGTCCAGGGTGGGGGCGAGCGGCCACACCCCTTCCAGGTCGACGCGCCCCCACGTCGGCTTCAGCCCCACGATCCCGCAGCACGCCGCCGGGATCCTGATTGAGCCCCCGGTGTCGGTGCCAAGGGCGAGATCGGCCTCGCCGTCGGCCACGGCGACGGCCGAACCGCTCGACGACCCCCCCGGTACCCGCCGGTGATCGCGTGGATTGCGCGGTGTGCCGAACCACGGATTGATCCCCGTGACGCCGAAGGCCAGCTCGTGCAGGTTGGTCTTCCCGACGAAGCAGACTGCTCCCGATGCCTCGGCGGCCCGGAGCCCTTGGAGACAACTGGCGTCGCGTGCCGCCACCGGCGCGGTGGTCGCCACCGCCCTGCTCCCGGCCGTCGTCGGGAGCCCGACCATGTCGATGACGTCCTTCACCGCCACACGCACGCCGGGGCCCGACTGGTCGGACCGGGTGATGAACGTGGCCACACCCCGAGTGTGCCAGTCCGAGCCCGTCGCCGCCTACGGGAGGGGCGGGGACCCGAACGGTCCGGGACGCGTGGGAGGCCACGTGGGAGAGGAGCCTCGGTCCGGCGCCGCCTAATCTCGGTCATGGACCATTTCGTCGTCGCCGCCTGGAACGTGCACAGCGGTGTCGACGGCTGGGGACGGCCGTTCGACGTCGTGTCGTCCTGTCGTGCCCTCGACGCCGACGTCCTCGTCCTGGCGGAGACATGGCACCCCGACGACGACGAGTGCCCGGGCACCGCTCGGGAGGTCGCGCAGGCGCTCGGGTACTCGCTCGTCGAGGTCCCGCTCGGTCACGGCCGCCTCCTCGGCCCCGACCCGCAGGCCCGGTCGACGTGGGGCCCCGGAGTGTGGTCCCGGCGCGACGCCATCCGGTTGGACCGGGCCCGGCGGCGTGCCGCGGCGTCGGGAACACCGGGGCGGGCCCGCCAACCCGGGAGCTGGGGGGTGGCCATCCTGACCCGCCTGCCGGTGGCGACCTCGTCGGAAGTGCGGTTCGCCCGCCGGCACCGCGACCCGGCCTGGCGAGCAGCGCTCGTCGCCACGCTGGCGCACGCCAGCGGCCCCGTGACCGTGGTGGGTACCCACCTCTGCCACCTCTCCCAGGGATCGCCGCTCCAGTTCCGCGAGCTCCGCTCGCTGCTGGGCTCGCTCGACGGCGCCGTGGTCGTGGCCGGGGACATGAACCTGTGGGGACCCCCGGTGTCGGCCATGCTTCCCGGGTTCCGCCGCGCCGCCCTGGGCCGGTCCTGGCCGGCGTGGCGGCCCCACAGCCAGCCCGACCACATCCTGGTGAACGCAGAGGTCACGGTGCACTCGGGCGCCGTTCTCCCCCTTCGCGGCTCGGACCACCTCCCGATCCGTGCCACCCTGGCGATCGCTCGCGACGTGCGGCCGGACGGACCCGCTCCCGTTGCCCGGGACTGGTCGTCACGGTAGGATCGGGGCAAAGGCGATGGAGCTCGCCGGAACCGCCCAGATGGCTGATAGCTCCTGAGATCGTCTCCGGACGAGAACAGGAGCAGCCAGTGGCCCGTGCCCGAGACCTGGAACGTGTGTCCGCGACCAGCGGCGCTCTCGGGGCGGCGGCGGTGTCGTCGTCCTCAGGGGCAGCCTTGCCCCGCCCCGAGAGCCACGGCAGCTCACCCGCCCCCGCGGCGACCGGCAGCGCGCACGCGGAGGCTCGGCCGTTCGGGAGCCTGTTGTTCCCGCACGGCGCCGAGCCCGGGGAGGCACCGAGCGGGGAGGCACCCGCGTACGCGTCGGACCTCCGTGTGGACCAGATCGTGCTCGCCGTCGCAGGCGACCGCGAGGAGCACGAGCGCGTCACCGCCCTGCTCTACCAACGGGTCGGCGAGATCGACACTGCGTACTTCCGCCAGGAGGTCTTCCGCGACCTGGAGGACCGAGCGCTCAAGGACCGTCTCGCGGACGTCGTGGGGCGACTGGCTGACGTCCGGGCCCACCTCGACCAACTGGCGCGGATGCGTTGCCAGCAGCAGCGACAGGGCTGGTTCCTCGATGCTGCGGTGCTCTACCTGGAGGCGCTCGCGTCCCTCGCCGACGGTCTCCATCGCGCACCGGTCGCGTCGCGCGCCCTGGTGGCGTTCCGCTCCTTCCTGGCGGGGTACATCGGCTCGGAGGCGTTCGCCACCCTGGTGGCAGAGACGGGTCGCGTCCGGCAGGCGCTGTCCGAGATCCGCTACTGCGTCCTCATCCACGAAGGCCGGGTGGGGGTCCGGCGCTATGAAGGCGAGGCGGACTACAGCGTGGAAGTGGTCCACACCTTCGCCAGGTTCGCGCAAGGTGACGTTACCGACCATCGCGTCAGGTACCGAAGCGAGCCCGGGATGAACCATGTCGGGGAGCACATCCTCGAGCGCGTGGCGCGACTGTTCCCCGAGGAGTTCGCCGAGCTCAGCACGTACTGCCAGCGTCACCAACGCTTCTACGACGAGACCGTCCGCCAGTTCGAACGGGACGTCCAGTTCTATCTGGCGTACCTCGAGTACCTCGAACCTCTACGCTCGGCCGGGCTGGACTTCTGCTACCCCGAGCTCACCCGCTCCGCATCGCTGTCGGCCACCGACACCTTCGACCTCGCACTGGCCAGGAAGCTGGTGGCAGAGGCGGTCCCCGTCGTCCGGAACGACCTCCACCTGGAGGGGGGAGAGCGGATCATCGTCGTCACCGGACCGAACCAGGGCGGGAAGACGACCTTCGCCCGGACGTTCGGCCAGCTCCACCATCTGGCAGCCGTCGGCTGCCCGGTCCCGGGGACAGCGGCGACGATCTTCCTTGGCGACCAGATCTTCACGCACTTCCAGCGAGAGGAGGACCTCACGAAGTTCAGCGGCAAGCTGGAAGACGACCTGAGGCGGATGCGGGAGATCGTGCAGTCGGCGACCAAGGACAGCGTCGTCGTCATGAACGAGATCTTCGCCTCCACCACGCTGCATGACGCCCGCACCCTGGGGAAGAGGGTGTTGGACCAGCTCATCGCTCTCGGCCCGTTGTGCCTGCTGGTGACCTTCGTCGACGAGCTGGCAACGCTCGGAGACACCGTCGTGAGCATGGTCGCCACGATCGATCCCGACGACCCGGTCCGGCGGACGTTCCGGGTGGAGCGCCGACCGGCCGACGGACTGGCGTACGCGCTTGCCGTCGCCGCCAAGTACGGGCTCACCTACGAGTGCCTGCGCAGGAGAGTGACGTCGTGAAGGCGCACCTGCTCTTTGTCAACCAGGACTTCGACTTCGGCGCCGAGCTTCCGTCCAACCACGAGGACCTGGTCCAGGACCTGGAGCTGTCCGCGCTGCTCCAGACCATGTCTGGCGGTGACCCTTACCTCTACGACGTGGCACTGCGGGTGATGCTGCGTGGGCTCGACGGGCGAGAGGCGATCCGCTATCGGCAAGCCGTCCTCGCCGACTGCATGGCCGAGCCCGACGTCGTGAGGAGCATGTACGCCGTCGCTACGGCGGCGCTCGACGACCGGCGAAGCGTCTGGGGTCTGTCCTCCCGATTTCCCCGGTCGATCCTCGCCGGTGCGGTCGGCCAACTCGAAGCTCTCGTTGCCCGGTTGCAGGAGCTCCGGAAGATCGCCGACGACCATGGCGCGAGGTTCCGGTCAGCCGGTTTCGCGGCGCTGTTCTCCTCCCTCCAACAAGACCTCGATGACGAGTACTTCCAGACCGTGAACCGTCACCTGAGACAGCTTCGGTTCCGGGGCGGGATCATGCTGAGCGCCCAGCTCGGTCGAGACAACAGCGGCGTCGCCCACGTGCTCCGGGCACCGAACGGCGCCAAGGTCGGATGGAAGGAGCGGCTCGGCCTGGGCCCGCGCTCCGGCTACTCCTTCACCATCCCCCCGCGCGACGAAGCCGGCGCCGAGGCGCTCGCCGACCTCGCCAACCGGGGCATCAACCTGGTCGCCGACGCCGCCGCCCGGTCGGCGGAGCACATCTCGAGCTATTTCACCATGCTCTGTGGGGAGCTGGGCTTCTACGTGGGCTGCCTCAACCTCGGGGACCGGCTGGCCGCACTCGGTCAGAGGGTGTCGTTCCCCGAGCCCCACCCGCCGACACCCCACGTCCGGCGGTCGTCCCAGCTCTGCGACACCTCGCTCGTGCTCCAGTCCCAGACCCCCGTCATCGGGAACGATCTCGACGCAGACGGCAAACCGCTGGTCATCATCACGGGTGCCAACTCGGGGGGAAAGTCCACCTTCCTCCGGAGCGTCGGCATCGCCCAGATCATGATGCAATGCGGCATGTTCGTGACGGCCGAGTCGTACCACGCCAGCCTGTCCGGCCGGATCTTCACCCACTTCGTGCGCCAGGAAGACACCACGATGACAAGCGGACGCCTCGACGAGGAGCTCCAGCGGGTGAGCGCCATTGCCGACCAGATCCGCCCGGGCTGCCTGGTGCTCTTCAATGAGTCGTTCTCCTCCACGAACGAGCGGGAGGGATCGGAGATCGGGCGTCACGTCGTCGAGGCACTCCTCGATGCCGGTATCGCCGTCGGCTTCGTCACTCACCAGTACACCCTGGCCGCCAGCTTCTCGGAACGCCGCCCCGAATCGACCCTCTTCCTGCGGGCCGAACGGGGACCGGACGGCCAACGGAGCTACCGCCTGATCGAAGCCGAGCCCTTGCCCACCAGTTTCGGCACGGATCTCTACGACCAGATCGGCGGGTGGCTGGACGCCCGTCCCCCGGTGGAGGCATCGGCCGGGGGTACCGATGACGGGCGCGTTGCCGGAATGGCGGCGCGACACGCGGATGCTCGGACCGGCTGAGAGGACGGGAAGCGCCATGGGATACCGGATCACGGCGTTGTGCGCCATGGAGATCCTCGACTCACGAGGTCGGCCGACCGTCGACGTCCGTGTCGAGGTCGACGGCGGTGTCTCCGGCCACGCCGGCGTCCCGTCGGGAGCATCGAGGGGAACGCGAGAGGCGGTCGAACGCCGCGACGGAGACGCCGCCCGCTACGACGGGGAGGGGGTCCACGGTGTGGTGGCGACGGTCGAGGACGAGATCGCCACGGCCGTGGTCGGGCCGGTGTGGGACTCCCTCCACGAGCTGGATGCTGCTCTGTGCGCGCTCGACGGCACTCCGACCAAGGAGCGACTGGGCGGCAACGCCGTCGTCGGGGTCTCCATGGCGGCGGCTCGAGCGTTCGCACGAAGCGACGGACAGGAGCTCTACCGCTGGCTGCCCCAGGTTGCCCACCCGGCGCGGCTTCCGGTTCCCCATTTCAACGTGGTCAACGGCGGGCTGCACGCCGAGAACCGGCTGGACTTCCAGGAGTTCATGATCGCCCCGCTCGGGGCACCGACCTTCGCCGAGGCGCTACGTGCCGGCGCGGAGATCTACCAGCGCCTGAAGCGCCGTTTGCAGCAGTTGGGCTTTTCCACGAACCTCGGGGACGAGGGTGGCTTTGCTCCCGCCCTGCAGGCCCCGACCGACGTGCTCGACCTGCTCGTCGGCGCCATCACGGCGGCCGGTTACGAGACCGGACCCAACGGCGTGATGATCGCGTTGGATCCTGCCGCCTCCGAGTTCTGCCAGCCGGACGGCAGCTACCGGGTCAACGGAACGATTCTCGACAGCGCCGGCCTGGTCGACTATCTCACCGTGCTGGTCGACCACTACCCGATCTGGTCCATCGAAGACGGTCTCGCCGAAGACGACCGGGAGGGCTGGGAGCTCCTGACCGACCGACTGGGAGCGCGGATCCAACTGGTCGGGGACGACAACCTGGTGACGAACCCGGACTCGATCTCCGAGGCGATCGCCCACCGCCGTGGCACGGCCGCCCTCATCAAGGTCAACCAGGTCGGCACCGTCACCGAGGCACTGGAAGCGGTCCGGCGGTGCCACCAGGGAGAGTTCGGCGCGATGGTGTCGCACCGATCCGGGGAGACCACCGACACGTTCATTGCCGATCTGGCGGTGGCGGCCGGCTGCGGACAGATCAAGGCCGGTGCTCCCGCACGCGGTGAACGTGTCGCCAAGTACAACCGTCTCCTCACCATCGAGGCACAGGCGCCGGAGCTGCCCTACGGACTCGTTCCCCGACGTCGAGACGGGACGGACGTGTCGTGACCGGGGACGCCACTCCCGCTCCCGGGCCGACCGCGGGTCGACCACCATCGCCCGCCGGTATGGCCGACACCGGGAATGCCGTACCGAACGACGCGCTCTGGCTCCTTGCCTGCCGGTTGGCTTCGTGCGGCACCTGTGGAGAGGACCTGACCGGACAGGCCAGACGGCTCACCGAGCGCATTGCCGGCGCGCGGTTCCACGTCGCCGTCATCGGCGAGTTCAAGCGGGGAAAGTCGACGCTGGTGAACGCCCTTCTCGGTCGCCCGGTCTTGCCGTCCGGCGTCGTCCCGCTCACGGCGGTCGCAACCGAGGTCCACTTCGGCGGCACGCGCACCACCGCGGTCTTCACCGACGGTCGTCGCCTCGAGATCCCGACCGATGCCATCGGCGACTACGTGACCGAACGAGGAAATCCGTCCAACACGAAGGGCGTCGACCACGTCGAGATCGGGCTCGATGCCGACCCTGATCTGGCCGGCTTGGTCCTGGTCGACACGCCCGGGATCGCCTCGGTCAACGAGCACAACACCATCGCGGCCCACGCCGCTCTCGCCGATGCCGACGGCGCGGTGCTCGTCCTGTCGGCTGACAGCCCACTCTCCACCGGTGAGCTCCAGATGCTCGAGTCGCTGGCCGATCGGCACGCCACGACCTTCGTCGTGATCAACAAAGCCGATCACCTGGCGGCCCCGGACCTCGCCGAGGTCCGCGCCTACGTCACCGATCGCGTCCGTCAGGCGTGCGGCGACGAGGTCGACGTCTACTGCGTCTCGGCACGACGGGCGCTCGACCGTGACGCCGGCACTGACGACAGTGCCGGCGACGACTTCGCCCTGTTCCGCGGGGCGCTGGTGCGGTTTGCCAGAGACGACCTTGCTGCTGCCCGCCGGGCGGCCGCAGTCAGGGAGCTCGGGCGGCTCGGGAGCGCGCTGGGGAGCGCGCTCGAGATCGAAACGGCCGCCGACTCGATGAGCACCCATCGGCTCACCGAGCAATTGCGCCGCTTCGAAGCTGCCGCGTCGACCGAACGGCGACGCTTCGACGAAGACCGCGCCGTGCTCGACCATGAGGTTGCCGGGCTGAGCTCCCGCATGGGCCAACGACTGGTCGATCGAGCGACGGCACGGGGCCGTGCGCTCCAGCCAGCGCTGGTCGGGCCCGCCGCAACCCTGGCCCGCCGGGAGCTCGACGTCGGCCTCCGACGCGAGATCGAGCGACACGTGCGCGAGCAATTCGAGCCCCTGCGGCAGGAAACGCTGCGAGAGGTGGCAGCGGCCTGGACCGACATGGCCAATCGGTTCACGGCCCGCGCCCACACGCGGATCGATACGCTCACCGCGACCGTCGACGATCTCTTCGACGTGCACCTCCCACGCGGCGAGGTCCCCACGATCGACGAGCAGCCGGACCGGTTCTCCTACCTCTTCCTCCACATCGAAAGCCCGAACGCCGTGATCGGGAGGTGGGCGGGGATGCTGTTGCCGGCCGGGCTGGCACGACGGCGCGCGCTCCGCGACGCGCAACGCCAGCTTGTCAGCGAGCTCGACAAGCATGCAGGGCGAGCCCGCTCGGACCTCGCGGCGCGCCTGGACGTGGTCAGGGCCCGCTATGTCGCGACGATGGCCGACGAGATCGAGCGGACGGAGACATCCCTCCGGGCCGCGGTGGACGGCGCCACGCGGCTTCTCACGATGACCGAGGCACAGCGCCGCCAACGAGAGCTGGTCCGAGGCGAGCTGCGGACGCTCGTGGCCGAGATCGCCGACTTCGTGACGGCGGAGCTCGCAAGAGAGGACGGCGGCATCGCCGGCCAGAGCCGGTCGATGCCCGAGAAGCCGTCATCGTCGAACGTCGCCCTGCCATCCGGCGGCGATCACGCCCCTTCCTCGCCCGGTGATCATCGCCAGGCCCGTCGGCTGGTCACCGGTCGATGACCCCGGAGTCGATGACCTCGACCTCGTCGAGGACCACCGTCACCCCCTCCAACACCGGGTCCACCGCTTCCAGGAAGCGGGCGATGCGATCGGGAGCGTCGACGATCACGAGAGCAGCGGGAGCGTCCTCGGCAACGAGGTGGTCTCGGTGACTTCGCCCGGCCGCCCCGAAACCGTTACGAGCCTTGAAGACGGTCGCTCCGGCCATCCGGGATCGCCGCGCCTCGCGGAGCAGGTGGACCATGACGGACCGGCGACCGGACCGGTCGTCCATGGCGAACAGGAACGAGACGCGTGTCGCCGGGTGCCCGGCGATCCGGGGCTCATCCGCACCCATAGACCCTCTCCTTCCGACCAACGCCCCTGCCTCTCCATGCTGCCTTCCCCCGCAGCGGGCGCGGCCACGCGATCCGCCGTCGGATAGGGTGAGGCCGGGGACGTGACACCTGAAAGGGGGGAGGTCGGTGGCCAACGAGGTCGCCAGCAGGGTCATGGTCTTCCTCAGCGAGGACGACCGCGTGGGGCGGCGGAGCCTCTGCGACACGCTCCTCGACCGCGCTCGGGAAGACGGGATGGCCGGCGCGACGGTCTGGCGGGCAATCGAGGGGTTCGGGGCATCCGGCCATCTCCGCACCACCCGGTTCCCGGATACCGAGCACGGTCTTCCGCTGGTGATCGAGCTCATCGACCGACCCGAACGGATCAACGCCTTCCTGTCCGTCGTGGTGTCTCTGGCACCGCGTTCGTTGGTCACGAGGGAGACGGTGACCGTTGCCCGGCGGGCGTCCCGGTCCACGTCGCTGGCACTCGACGATCCCCCACCCCAGGGCTCGCATCAGGGCTAGAGCGCGACCGCGCCGGTCACTGCCGCCACGACGAGTGACTCCGGTCCGAGGTGTGCCCCGACCGTGGGGTCGAGCGGCGCGTGGAACGCCGGTGGCATGCCCAGCTCCTTGGTCAGATGCCCGAGCAGCGCGTCACGGTCGGCCGCATCACCGTGCCCCAGCGCCCACGCGCCGAGCAGGCCCCCGGTGCTCCGCCGGAGGTGCTCGACCACACTGCGGAGCGCCCCCGTCCGGTGCCGCACCTCGTCCAGCGGAACGACCCGTCCGCGGACCGCGACCACCACGGGGCGACGCCGCGCCAGGTGGCCCGGAGGGAGGAGACCCGAGCGGTTGCTGCGGCGCACCCATTCCACGTCCTGGACCACCACGAACGTGTGGAGCCGGTCAGCGAGGGAGCGGGCATAGTCCGCCGCCTGACCCGGCGAGGCGCCCTCCTCGACCACATGGTGGACGGCAGCGACGACCAGACCGGCACCGACGCTCAACGAGCGACTGTCGACGACGGGGACCGGGCGGCCCGCCGTGGCCGCCGCCGCCTCCGCACGACACACCGTCGCACTGAGCTCGGCCGACACATGCACGGCGAGAACGTCTTGCGCGCTCCGGTAGGCCCGTGCCAAGGCCGCCACGGTCGGCGGCGTCGTCGACGGGAACGCCCCGGCACGCACCATGCCCCAGAACTGCTCCGTTCGGCCCGCGAACGGCTCCTCGCCGAGCCAGACCTGTCCAGGGACGACTCGCACGGACGGCGCGTCCTCCAGGCCCGGCGGGAGATCCACGGCTGCGTCGGTGACGATCACCACGGGGTCGACGCCCCCTTGCCAGGGATCGAGGGGGCGTTCGTCCAGCACCCGCCGGCGCCGCACCCGCGGTCCCGGCGCCCCATCGGCCACCACTGCCGCGACCCAACCAGCCAGTCGTCGAAACGCACCGACACCCCCTACGCGCCACCGCTCCCGTAGAGGCCATCAGCCCACCCGGGCGGTTCGGGCCGCAGCCTACCGGGGTTGCGAGCCGTTGTCACACCCCCGATCAATGCTTACCAGCAATGAACTTGGCTGAGTGGGCCGAGACCCAACACATCCACCCCCAGACCGCCAATCGCTGGTTCCGGGCGGGCAAGCTGCCGGTCCCGGCCCAGCGGGTGGGAGGACTGATCATGGTCGGGGATCTGACCGATGCCGAGCAACACCCACTACCAAGACGGCGATCTACGCGCGGGTCTCGTCGGCTGACCAGAAGTCCGATATTGACCGCCAGGTGGCGCGAGTCACTGCCTGGGCTACGTCCAACGGGTATTCGATCGACGTGGTGGTGACCGAGGTCGGGTCCGCTCTCACCGGCAAGCGCCGCAAGTTCCGCTGCCTCCTTCGGAACCCCCAGGTGACCACCGTCATCGTCGAGCACCGGGATCGCTTCGCCAGGT
>JAKADK010000136.1 GCA_021820665.1 Actinomycetes bacterium
CATCGGTCGGGGGGCCGATCGTAGCGGGTGGGTGAACCCCTGGTGAAGAGCACCCGGAAGGCCCGAAAATAACGGCAGATCACCGAGAGACCATTGCCCCGCCCAACCGGTCCGGCCGAGCCATCGGTGGCGGCATGAACGTGGGCGAACCTACCCGCTCTGGGACTAGCGTTGCACCGTGCTCGAGGGACCTCGCCTCCGCCAGGTAGCGCTCGTTGCCGCGGACTGTCGCAGCGTCGCTGCAGACCTGCAGGCAGCGTTTGGCTGGAATCAGCCGTTCCATGACCCGGGAGTGGACAGCTTCGGGCTTACGAACGCCGTGTTCACCGTCGGTGACACGTTCGTCGAGGTGGTGGCTCCTATCCGACCGGGAACGACCGCAGGCCGTTACCTCGAGCGCCGGGGCGGTGACAGCGGCTACATGGCGATCTTCCAGGTTCCCGACCTCGCCGTCGCTCGGCAACGCGTCACCGAAGCGGGTGTCCGTGTGGTGTGGACCGCCGACCTGGGCGATGTTGCCGGCACCCACCTGCATCCAAAGGACGTCCCCGGAGCGCTGGTGTCGATCGACTGGGCCGACCCGCCCGAATCGTGGCGGTGGGCTGGACCGGCGTGGACGGGAACCGCCCCGCCACACTCGCCCGGTGGCATCGCCGGCGTGACTGTCGAGGTCGACGACCCGGGCCTGGCGGCGGCCCGGTGGGCGGAGGTGCTCGGCCTGGTTGCCCACCAGGCCGGGTCGGAAGCGACGGTGCACCTGGAAGACGCCGGCCAGCTCCTCCGCTTCGTGCCGGCAACGGGAGGGCGCGGGGAGGGGATCGTGGAAGTGCAGTTGTCAGGGACGCCGGTGCCGCCGGGCGTCGAGATCGCCGGCGTCCGCTTCACCGGCACCTGACGGCGCAGGAGGGGAGGCCCATCAGCCATGCATGAGCTCGACACGGGGACCGAGGACCTGTTGGCAACCGTCGACGACGGCGTGGCCGTCCTCACCATGCACCGACCGACCCGCCGTAACGCCCTCTCCGAAGCCATGTTGACGGCCATGGGGCGGGTGCTGGCCGACGTCGAGGTCGACGACGACGTCGGGTGCGTCGTGCTCACCGGCGCCGGCGACGCCTTCTGCGCCGGCGGAGACGTCAAGGCGATGGCCGAAGGGGACGCCACCGAGGGCGCTCGCTCCCTGGACGCGGTCGTCCACCACCAGCGTCTCAGCCAGCGGGCGACCAGCGGTCGGCTTTGGGCCATGCCCAAGCCCACCATTGCTGCGATCCCGGGGCCGGCAGCCGGTGCCGGACTGGCGCTCGCTCTTGCCTGCGATCTCCGCTACGCGGTGGATGGCGCCGTCCTCACCACCGCGTTCGCTCGCGTCGGCTTCGCCGGCGATTACGGCGGCGCGTGGTTCCTCACCCGACTGGTCGGCACGGGCAGGGCAAAGGAGCTCTACTACTTCTCGGAGCGGCTGCAGGCGGCGGAGGCCGAGCGCCTCGGGATCGTCAACGCCGTCTTCCCCGCCTCAACCTTCGAGGGCGAAGTGCTGGAACGCGCCCGGCGGCTGGCAGCGGGCCCCAGGATCGCCCTCCGCTACATGAAGGAGAACCTCAACCGAGCCGTGAACGGCACGCTCGACGAGTTCATGGACGTGGAGGTCACCCACCACATCCACACCGGCCTCACCAGCGACCACCGTGAGGCGGCACAGGCGTTCGTCGAAAAGCGTCCGCCACGCTTCACCGGTAGCTGACGAACTCGCCCCACTTCTTCACGCCGCCATCTGAACTGTCCAGCGCTCACGTGCGGAAAAGCCCTCCCGATAGGGAAACCTGTTGTTGTCGAAGCAGCAGCGATCCCCAACAGAAGGGCATTTCCAAGGTGTGCGGAACCAGCACTCGTCGTGTCGCGGTGGAACCCGGAGGCACCGGGGTGGTTGCCCTCGCCGCACTGCTCCGCCCAGGCAACGCCGGAGCGAACACGGTGGCGGACCATGTGGCGGTCCTCGACGCTCCGATCGCTCAGCTCCCCGGTGAGATCTGGGCCGGTCACCACGGCGGCGACGACTCCGACGAGGCGGGACGCCCCCTCGTCCCCTCGTCGTCCGGGCCGACTCGGCCAGGTGGACCGAGGGGTTCGTTGGCTGCCTGTCGTGCTCGCAACGTTGGGTTCTACGTGTAGGCACGGAGCAATGCCCGGGTCACAGCCGCCCTCTTCGATGCCATCGGCATCGAAGAGGTGTGCCTGCGCCCTGCCAGGACGGCCAGGGGAGGGACGAGAGTGCGGTGGCCGAGCTCACCTGTCTCATCGACGATGCCAAGCTCCCCTCCGGCACCCGGCTCGTCGTCCGGCGTGAACCGCTCCATCCCGGGGCCCAACGCAGCCTCTTCCCCTCGCTGGAGCTCCGCTACTTGGGCTTTTACACCGACCAGAACGGAGACCCGAGAGAACCGGCGCCACATCAACATGCGATGTCGCCTTCCATGAGCTCCTCCCTTCCTCATCGGTTGAGGTGGGCTGCCGGGGGCTCGGTCGGGAAACCGACGTTCTGCTCCTCGTACCCAGGGTGCGACGGCACCGACAACGCGGCACCCTGGCACGTCCAGATCTACGACCAGGCACGGGCGACACAAGGAAACAGCAGACAAGCTCGGCGCGCCGCTCGCCAAGCGCGGCCAGCCCCCACACCTGAGTGCTCCCGGCGCACCACCACGACCACCACCACTGACGCCCGAGCGGGACAGCGGAAAGGGGGGCCGTGGCGTCGTCCGGAGCGGACAGGACGAGGTGGAATCGACCAACCCTGAACAATCGGTACTGCTGATCAGTCCCTCGGGAGGCTTACCGTCTTGACGTCACAACGTCACAGTGGGAGCATGGGAGTATGGTGAAGCAGAAGACGACCATCTACCTCGATCCCGACGTCCTCACGGCGACGAAGGCTGCGGCGCTGACGTCCAAGCGAACCGAGAGCGCTGTCGTCGAGGAGGCCCTGCGGTCCTACCTCAGAGGTGGTCGGGGCGACGCCGTGCGGGATGAACTGCAGGAACTTCTGGAACGCGTCACGAAGACGAGCGACCTTGATGAGAACGCCGCCCTGAGCATGGCCGTAGACGAGGTGCACGCGGTGCGACGGGAGCGGCGCGCCCCCCATGTGCGAGGTGTATGAACGGCTTCGGGTCCTCGCGGACACGAACGTTCTCGTTGCCGCGGTCACGTCCAACGAGGGAGTGTCCGCTCGGTTGTTGATCGCTGCACGGGCGCGCCGGTACCGGCTGATCGTATCCCCGCGGCTCCTGGAGGAGCTGGACACGGTGCTCGCGAGGCCGAAATTCCGGCGCTACCTAAGCAGTGACGATGCCCGCCGGTTCGTCGTGATGGTGCGTGAGTTGGCCGAGGTCATCGACGACCCGCCAGCCCCGAGCGAGCCGATCACCCCTGATCCGGACCACGACTTCCTCGTCCTGCTCGCGGAGGCGGCCGATGTGGACGTGCTCGTGTCGGGAGACTCGGACCTGACCGGGCTGCATCGGACGAGCCTTGTGGTGAAGACACCAGGTGAGTTCCTGGCCTCCATCACCGTCCCCCATCACTGGTAGGCCGCTACCGGGACGCCGAGAAGGTCGGGTACCAGCCGTTGCCGCGTGGTGAGCTCGGGCTCGGAGATCTGGACAACCGCGCCGTCGGGGGTGACCAGGTGCTGGCGCGCCACCCTCCACGGGCGCGTGATGGAAGATGCCGACCGAGCGGTTCACCGCACGTGTTGGAATGTCCGGCTGAACGGGGGGATGGATATGGGATGGTTCCGAGCCGCCGGAGGGAAAAAGTGCCTCTGAACTGGAGCCTGGGAGGAGAACCGAACTCCTGACCTACGCATTACGAGTGCCTCCGCCACCAGGGTCATGGGATGCACGGTCGGCACACCTGCCGCCCCGAGGTGCATGGCACAGCCGGGGTTGGCGCTCGCCACCATGTCGGCCTGGGCCCGCTCGATCGAGGCGATCTTGCGCTCCCGGATGCGCGTCGCCAAAGCCGGCTGGACCACGGAGTAGGCGCCGCCGGCCCCACAACACAGCCCGTCGTCGTCGAGCTCCACCACCTCCCGCACGAAGGGGGCGAGCACCTGACGCACCGACAGGTGGACCCGCTGGACGTGGCGCAAGTGGCACGGGTCCTGCACGGCGACCCGGAGGTCGAGAGGCTCGGGTCTCGGCAGGGCATCCATGCGGCTCGCCACCCATTCGGAGATGTCAAAGACCCGAGCCGAGAAGGTGTGGGCCTGCGGGGTGCCAAGGAGGTGCCCGTAGTCCTTCAACGCTGCACCACATCCGGCCGAGTCGACCAGGATCGGCCGGTCCCCGGGGAGCTCGGCGATCGCCCGCCGGGCCAGGTCCCGGGCCCGGGACGTCAACCCGGCGTGGGCATGAAGGGCGCCACAGCACGGCACCCGGTCGCCCGTCGGGCAGACCCCCACCCCGGCCGTCGCAAGGACGACCTGGCCGTCGCGATGGACGTCGCGCTGCCAGGCATCCATCACGCACCCGGTGAAGAGGAACACGTCCTCCCCCGTGGCCACGAGCGGCGCCTGGCGTAAGGGGAGCGTCGGCACGCCCAGTCGTCGAGGGAGGAGTCCGACCCGTTGGGCTCCCGCCAGTGCCGCGCTCCCGGCCCGGAGCAGACGGGGATGGGTCAGTACCTCGAGTCCGACCCGCTCCCACCACGGCGTCGTGCGATGGGTCTTTGCCATGGCCTCCCGGGCGCGTTCGATGAGGTGCCCGTAGTGCACCCCGCTCGGGCAGGCCGTCTCGCACCCCCGGCACACCACACACCCGTCAAGGGCCTCTGCGATCTCACTGGTCAGCGGCGCGCCGTCGTTCTCCAGGGCGCGCATCAAGGCGATCCGCCCACGCGGCGACTGGCTCTCGTCGCCTGTCACCCGGAAGGTCGGGCAGTGGGGGAGGCACAGGCCACACTGCACGCAGGCGGCGAGCTCGTCGGAGTCGATCCCGAGGGTCATGCCGCCCGCCGCCACACGCTGCGGCCCGGGGCCAGGCGACCCGTCGGGTCGAAGCCGTCCTTCACCCGCCGGGCAAGGGCACCCAGTGGACCGGGCACCTCACCGACGAGCTGGGGGTTGGTCGCCCACACGGTGCCCACCCCGATGCTCGCCACCCAGTCGCCCAGTGCCTCCCGGTCGAGGGTGCACAACTCGGCAGGGGAGAGGGACCACCGGTGGGGAGGCAAGCGGGGGAGCTCGTCGGTCGTGACGTCACTCCACTCGCCGACCTGCTCGAGCGCCCGGCGGTCGGCCTCCACGTCGGCGCTCTGCCCTTCGAGCTCGATAAACGTCCGGGTCCCGTCCCAGAGCACCGCCGACGCCCGGTGCACGAGATCGAGGACGGGAAAGGGGTCTCCTGACGTCGAGGTGATCCAGCACGAGGACGCCGGGATGGGTTGGGTGCGCAAGACGACCTCACCGAAGATCCCGAGCGTCCCGAGCGAGCCGACGAGGAGCCGGGGCAGGTCGAACCCGCTCACGTTCTTCACCGTCGG
>JAKADK010000137.1 GCA_021820665.1 Actinomycetes bacterium
GAACCGGGAGGGAAGCGACGATCGGGTCGGTGGGGCGAACAGGCGGCTCGCCGGGGCCCTGTCGCAGCACCGTCCCCAGCGGCAGCACCAGGAGTGCAGGGCCATCTACCTGCGCAAACGCGCTGCTTCGGGCCGTTGAAGGTGGTCTTGTACTGTGACAAGGTAAGACCACCAATCTCGTCCACTCGAACCACCCACCAGATCGGCATGGTTAGCGGACCACGTCAGGATCGATAGGCATCAGAACGCCGGCTGATGGCCGTCACCTCGACGGTACTGGTGGCGTCATCGATCAGGTAGAGGATTCGGTAGTCACCGCGACGAGCCGAAAACGTGGGGGCCAGGGGCGGTTTGAGGGGCTTTCCGACACGGCGTGCGTCATCGAGGAGCGGCCCGCTGATGAATGCGTAGGCCGCGTGGGCGATCTTCGGGGGCAAGGTCTTCGTCAGCGCATGGGCGGCGGGTCGTGCGATGCGCAATTGGTACCGGTGGTCATCCGCCACCGACATGCCGACCTGCGTCCATCATCGCCTTGGCGAGCTGCTCGCTGTCGAGCACGTCCCCGTCGCGGAGGGCCTGGCGGCCTTCCTCGTGGGAGCGCAGGAGGACTGGGTCGGAAAGTACGGCGATGGTCTCGCTCATGGCGTCGAAGTCGTCAGCTCCGATGAGCACGGCCGCCCGCCGCCCGTTGCGCGTTATGTCGAACCGTTCGTGAGTGGTGCTGGCCTCATCGATCAGTTTCGAGAGATTCGCTCGAGCATCGGCGACGGGAATGGTCGTCATGTACATGATTATAGCGTAAATGGCAGACCGTTGGCAATCGGGTTCGTATTGTGTGGCCCAAGGCCCACGAGGATCCTGACCTGCACCTTCGCGTCGGTGATCGGAACGCTGCGCGAACCGCGTGCTCCTCCACCAGAGGGGTGACCGTTCGGCGGTCAGATGCCGACGACGTGGACGAGATCGCTAAGCCCGGCGAAGTCGTCGGGATTTCGGGTGTAGAGCGCCAAGCCGTTGGCGTGCGCGGTGGCGGCGATGAGCAGGTCGGCAACGCGCCGTCGATGTGACCGACCCGTCTCTGCGACGGCGGCCACGATCTGTCCGTAGCTCCGAGCCACGGTGGCATCGAAGGGAAGTGGCTCGAAGGCCGCCTCTACCTGTTGGAGACGAGCCTGACGGCGTGCGCCCTCGGAACTGGAGGTAGCGAGGTGTGGCCCAGCAGCCAACTCGGCGAGGGTGATCGCACACACAGCGACCTCTTCTGGAAGGGCAGCAGCAACCGTCGGATCGTCCCAGGCAATGACAACCGAGGTGTCGAGTAGGCCCGTTGGCATTTACAGGCCTTGGTCGACGACCCGGTCGAGATCCGCTCTGAATCGTTTTCGATCGATCCGTGGCCCGCTGGCGGCGAGCACCAGAAGCTCAGCCGTAGGCACAAAGGTCCGGCGCGTCTGCTGGATCGGACGTAGTTCCGCCACGGGCACGCCATTGCGAGTGACGACGAAGCTCTCGCCAGCGGCGACGGCCTCGATCACCTTGGCGTTGTCGTTCCGCAGTTCACGCTGCGCGATGGTCTTTGTCATGAGATGACTGTAGCATACAGAGCTACGATCAGCTACGAGTCTCTGGGTGGCCTCAGACTGATCGAACGCCCCCGTCGCCCTGTGTCAGCCGAGGTCGATGTTGGGGCCGGCGATCGTGGGGGCACAGTTCGTATTGTGTGACCCAGCGCCCACCACGAATTTCGCGAGAGTCCTACTGGTCATGCGGGTCGGCCAACGGGCACTCCCTGCCGGACTCGAACTGCCGGTCGGCGAGCATGGCTCTTCGACCCGCAGTCACACCTTGCTCGTAGCCTCGCCGCAGTGGACGAGGAACAGCAGCTGCCATCGCCGGCGATCGTGCTCGCGCAGGTCGTCGCAGAACGCGAGACGATGAACGCGCACGCCGAGAGCCTCGACGGCAAGGCAGGGGTCGTCCTGGGCTTCGCGGGCGTCCTCGTGGGTCTCGGCGCCACGGCGCAGATCACGATCTCGGGCACGGTGATCTTCGAGATCGGACTGGCGGTCGCAGTTGTTGCGGCAATCCTGGCAGCGACCAGGAGCCGGCCGGAGCCACCTCCCTTCCGGCCCAACAAGGATCTCATCGGCTACATCGAGAAGGGGCAGAAGCCCCCCGCTCGGCCTGCGCCACCCTCAGAGAAGCGATAGCCGTCACAGGCCTGCCACCTACAGGCCGCTGGCCGAGGTGCTGAAGGCGAAGCCGCAGGTCGTCGAAGTTCGAATACGAGTGTCTACGGCCCACCAGATCGATGTGTACTCAATATAGTACACTTTCTGTATGAGTAAGACCGTTCCCGTCCGTGAGCTTCGTGCTGAGCTCAGCCAGGTCATCGACCAGGTTGCCGACCTGCGTGAACACGTCATCGTTACGCGCCACGGCCGTCCGGCGGCCGTCCTCGTCCCAGTGGATGAGTACGAGGCTTTGGAGGAGACGGCGGAGATCTTGTCGGACGCCGAGACGATGGTCGCCATCGACGAGGGGCGGCGCGAAGTAGAGCGTGGCGAGACGGTGACGCTCGACGCCCTCCGCCGGGAACTGCAGTCGCGCCGTAGAAGGTGAGTCGGGTCGAGCTCGCCCGGCGCGCTCGCAAGGAGATCGTTGGCCTCGACTGGCCGATCTCCGACGCCGTGCTCGAGGCTCTCGGACTTCTCGAGCGTGAGCCCGAGGCCGGTCACCTGCTCCGGGGACGGCTACGGGGACTGCGGTCGCTTCGAGTCGGTACGTACCGACTCATCTACCAAGTTGACGACAATCAGCGTCCGGTGCGCGTGCTCGCTGTCCGTCACCGGTCTGTTGCGTACACGACCGATCCGCGCTGAGCGTCAGTCTCCGAACCTGCTCTGAACATGGACCTGATGCGATCCTGCAGCTCGGGAAGGTTCGAATAGGAGTGTCTACGGCCCACCGACTTCGCGACCGAAGGTCGCTATTCGAGCTCGGTGGTAGGAGCGCGGGGTCCGGACAGTCGGATCTCACACGCCGATGATTTCGATCAGTCTCCCGAGGTCATCGAAGTCGTCCGGATTTCGCGTGTAGAGCGGCAGCCCGTCGGCACGCGCCGTGGCGGCGATGAGCAGGTCGGTAATGCGGCGACGATGGGAACGACCGATCGCCAGGGCCGCGACGACGACTTGACCGTAACTACGGGCAGCGGGGGCGTCGAACGCGATGGCGTCGAAGGTCGCCTCGACCTGTTGCAGGCGAGCTTGTCGACGCGCCCGCTCGTCACCGGACGAGGCGAGGTGCGGCCCGGCGGTCAATTCGGCAAGGGTGATGGCACAGATAGCGGCCTCGTCGGGGAGTGCCGAAGCGACGGTGGGGTCATCCCAATCGATGACCACGGACGTGTCGAGCAGGCCGGCGGGCATCTACAGGCGCTGATCGACGATGCGATCGAGGTCGGCCCTGAACTGGCAGAGGTCAACATGCGGGCCGGCAGCGCTGAGAGCAGCGAGGTCTGCCCTGGCGACGAATTTCCTTCGGAGCGGCGCAATCGGGCGGAGCTCGGCCACCGGAACGCCATGACGCGCCACGACGAAGGATTCCCCGGCGGCCACCGCGTCGATCATCCTGGCATTGTCGTTGCGCAGCTCCCGCTGCGCGATGATCTGGGCCACACGTGCGCCGTAGCACTTATGGCTACAGAACGCTACAGCGTAGCTCCGCGAGTGCGCTGAGTCGTCCTTGCACGTCAGGCGAGTTCGAATACGAGTGGCTACGGCCCACCCGGCGGCCTGACCGGCCCATATGCGAGTCGGTGATCTCGCTGCACGAACCCGGACGGACAGGCGAGGTCGCAAGCCATCCCGGATGTGCGTCGGCGTCCCTCGACGCCCAAGGTATTACCCTGGTTGGCGCGGCCCGCCTGGACCGGATCGCCTCGGACTCTGCAATCTGCCATGGTCAGCCAACCGTACGTGGGCTCCGTTACACGGTGGAGACCCTCTCGGAGCTCTCGGCTTCCGGCATGACGGTCGACGAGATCGTCGGGGATCACCCCGGCCTCGAGCGTGACGACCTCCTGGCCGTCCTGGAGTTCAGTTCGGCGCGCTGGCTGACGACCAGGCGCCCACAGGGTCGCACATGCCGCCGTCGACGAACAGAACCCGGGCTGCATGCTGTCCCCCGCACGTCCACAAGCTCGACGCGCACGGCCCGGCCAGGTGGCTCCGGGTGGGTTCAGTGGGCGTCGGGTGGTAGGGCTTCCGCATCGGCCGCTTGCCGGACGGCGAGACGGGGGGGCACCGCGAGTTCCCGGGACACCAGATCGCGCACATCGCAGCTCACGAGCCGGCCGCTGACGGCCCGCGCCGCCGCGACGTAGGCCGCGTCGTACACGGAGATGCCGTTCTCGTCGGCGATGGCGGCAGCATCCTCCAGCAGTTGCGCATCGACTCGGACGAGCCCGCCGTCGTCGGCCACGGCGGTGACGCGGCTCCGAAGCCGGCGTGCCGCAGACTGGTCGCGCCACGACCGGACCGCCACGTTCGTCACTTCGTAGAAGGCCAGGTCGAGGGTGGCGAGGGGATCGCCGCCCGTCAGGAGCCGGCGGGAGTCGTCGTGGTGCTCGTCGTCGGGGTCTTCGCTCGCCAGCAGGATGCTGGCGTCGAGGAGCCAAAGATTCACGGTTCGGGCCGGTTCGCCTTGACGAGCGCTTCGACACCGCCGCCGTGGCCCTTGACGGGTCCGTCCATGGTGTCGATCTCGGTCATCCGCTGCGCGCGCTGCGCGCTCCTGCGGCGCAACGTCTCTTCGGCCAACTCGCGCAGGTACCCGCTCCTGGTCGTTCCGCGACGGCCTGCCTCCACGTCGACGGCACGGAGGAGGTCGTCGGGCAGCGACACCATCACCTTGGCCACGCCCGTAGTGTACCCGGTATTGCCAACCGCGCTGGTGTGACGGCGACCGGACGGCGAGGAGCCGGACGGCCCGACCGCTGCTCCTCGATGCTGGGACCCACGGGAAGACGATCCCGGGACCCGCAATCGTGAGGACCCGGTTCGCGTGCTGTCCCCCCAGGGACCACCGGGAGCTGGTGAAGCGAGGGGTTACCTGTGGGCGCCTGTGGGCGCCTGCGGGTGCGCCGCCTCATGCGCTGGGCCGGTCGGGCACGTCGACCGGGAAGGCAGTGGCGAACCGAACGGAACCGAACATCAAAGATACCCTCGAGCACTACTCCGGGGATGGGGTCCGTCGTGACGATCTGGAACGACTGATCATCGCCACCTTGCTCTCACCGCGTGACGCCGGCTCTTCTGGCGCGCTCGCCGGTGTTCCTCCGGCGGTTGCTACGGGTTGCAGCTCGAGCATTCTCCAGGGTCGGCGTGATCCTCAGGGGAGACGACAGGCCGGGTCTCCCGGTGCTCGCAGACCAGACAGCCGTCGATCTCGGCTCGGGGACGGGCCA
>JAKADK010000044.1 GCA_021820665.1 Actinomycetes bacterium
CCCCGCCGGTTGTGCACCATGGACATCGGCATGAGCCCGGCCGGGTTCATCATGTACATGACCATGAACACCGCCATGATCACCATCTCCATCACCATCATCACGACGATGACCGTCCCGAGGTAGGAGAGGCCGAGGAGGATCACCTCGCCGGCGGCGGCGAGGAACGAGCCGAGCAGGCAGAAGGTGGCCCTTGCCATGGAGTCGACCACGAACACCAAGACGGCGAGCGCGCTGGCGGCGACGGCCAGGATGAAGAAGGTGATGGTCCCCATCAGCCGGCAACCTCTGGGTGCGGCGCCGCCTTCATCGGAGGAGCACCACCACGGCCGCGACGAGGTCCTGGACGATGGTGAGGGGCAGGAGGACGAGCCACGCCAGCGGCGCCCATCGCTCCAGCCGCACGGTCGGCACGAGGTGGCGGGTGGCGACGAGCGCCCCGAGCACCCCCACGGTCTTGAGCACCGACCACGCCCAGGCCGGAAGCCCCGGGCCGAGACCACCGCCGAGGAAGAGCGGCACTGCCATGGCCGCGCCGGCGGCGAGCAGCAGCCAGCGCCCGGCGGCAAGCACCAACCGGTCGACGCCTGCCACCTCGGCCAGCACCCCGCCGGCGAGATCGGCCCCCGCCGGCTGGTCGAACGGGCCGATGAAGGAGAACCCGAGCACACTGAGCAAGAACGCGGCGAAGCCGACCGGCATCCACACGACGAACCAGAGGTGGCGTTGCTGGGCGACGATCGTGCCCACCTGCAGCGAGCCGGCCGCCGTCGCCACGCCGATCAGGGCGAACATGTGCGGAAGCTCGTAGTTGAGGCCCTGGGCGACCATGCGGTAGCCCCCGACGAGGGAGAAGGCGCTGTTCGGTCCCCACCCTGCCGCCCACACAGCCGCCCAGGTGAGGATCTCCATGGCGTTGAACCACACCACCCCGACCCTGAGGTCGTCGACCACCCAGTGGCCGAGGGGCACCACCGCCACCGCGAGGATCGCCGCCACCGGGACGCCGACCACACCGAGCCGCCACAGCACGAGGTCGGGAGCGAGCGTCGTGCGCCGGCGGCTGACCAGGAGGCCGGCGACCTCGGCGCACATCCCGGCCAGCACCGCTCGCGGCCTGCTCGGGGCGCCCGAGGCGCGGGCAGCGAGCAGCCGGGAGCCGAGCACGGCCCCCGTCGCGAACGCGCCGAGCACCGCCGGGACGACCAGCACGGCCCACCACGGCGCCGGCTCAACCATGGCGCGCCGCTACCCGGGGATCGTCGAGATCGGGATCGATGCTGGCGACGACGAGCCGTGCCACGCCGAGCTCGGTTCCGACCACAAGCTGCTCGATCGTCTCCAAGACGGCCCCCGGTGGCACCCCCGGGGGCGCCAAGGTCGCCGGCACCGCCCCGGACGAGTCGGGGCCGTCGAGCGAGGCGACCGCTCGGACCGCGTCGTCGAGCCAGCGCCGGTAGCGAGCCCGCACGTCCCCGTCGCTCCCCTGTCCGAGGCCGGCCGTCATCTGGGACAGGACGCGGGAGCGGCCGACGTGGCGAACCAAGCGGCCAAGCCGGGGCGCCGCCAGGGCAGCGGGAAGGCCGCCGAGCAGGTCGTCTCGCAGCCAGCGGGCCGACCCGGCCGCGGCCGGCCAGCCGGCGACCTCGAGCAGCCGCCCCAGGCTGTCGAGACGGTGGCCTGCCGTGCGGCGGGCGACCTCGCCAGAGGTCACCGGCTCACCGCGCCATGCCCACTCGGAGGGTTCGTCCCAGAAGGAACCGCCGCCCGTGCCGCCGACCGTCTCTGCTCGGGCCTGCTGGATGACGTCGCCTTGCACGTCGACACGAAGCACGAGGCCCGTGGGCCATTCGGAGAGCAAGGGTCCGAGGGTGAGGTGCAGCCGGTCGAGCTTCAGGCCGTCTCGGTCCTCGGTCCGCTCCGCCATCGCCAGCCCGGCCGGCATCTCCATCCCGCCCCCGCCCGCCATATCGTCGCCGTGGTCGGACATGCCGTGGTGGCCCGTGTGGTCGTCGCCTTGGTCCCCCGTGTGGTCGCCGCCGTAGTGGCCCATGTGGTCGCCGCCGTGGTGGGCTGTGTCGTGGTTACCGTCCTGGTGGACCATGCCGCGGTCGGCCCCAGAGGCCTCCGGTGCGCCAGCCCGCTGGTGAGGCGACGCTGGCACGTGACCGGGCTCGGCCAACTGGGCCCGAGCGCCGTCGAGCGTCCCGCGGGCAGCGGTCGGGTCGGCGACGTCACCGCGCGCTTTCGGATCGGGCATCTCCCCCCACACCTCGGTCACGGCCTCGTCGAGGTCGCCCACGGTTCCGCAGACCACCAGCAGGCGTGCGCCTGCGGGGCTCGCTGACCGCTGCCAGCCGCGCCGGCGAAGCTCGGCCTCCACGCTTAAACGGCACGCCGTCGACCCTGGGGCGGCGACCAAGAAGACAGGCGGCCACGTAGCCGCCAGGCGCGCGAGCGCGGTGCTCAAGCCCAATGCAGCGCACCCTCACGGCGGGCATAGGCGACGCCTGCCAACAGCAGTCCCAGGAACGAGAACATTTCGACGACCGCGCTCGGTCCGACGGTGGCGACCACCAGAGTCCAGGGGTACATGAAGACCATCTCCATGTCGAACGCGAGGAACAGCATCGCCAGCGCGTACCAGCGGGCGTGGAACCGGCTGAGGGCGTGCTCGCTTGGGAGCAGCCCGGAGCCGAACGGCGCCGCCGGCAGCGGATCGGATCGAACGCCGACGAGCAGGCTCAGCAGGTAGAGCACGCCGCAAACTCCGAGGGCGACCCCGAGCAGGGCAAGGAGCGGCACGAAGTCGCCGCCGCTCACCGCGATGCTCCACGAGCCGGGCCGCCCCGGGCCGGACGGTTTCCGATCCTCTTCGCGCCGCGCAGGAACATGTCGGCTCCCCCTCTCACTCGTCGCTCGGGCCCAAGGGTATGCGACACGGTGTCGTACCCCCCGGTTGCGGCGTCGGCACCATGGCGGGACCGCGCCGTTCCTTCCTCCCGCGTGGCGCGCGTGCGGGTGCCGACGTCGGACTCGGACGCTCCTGTCGAGAGGGAGGCGTCGATCCTGTCGGTCAGGCGGCCGGGTAGCCGATCTGGGCCAGGGTCTCCTTGATGGCTTCGGCGGAGGTCTGGTCCTCGTCGTAGGTCACGTGGACGGACTTGGTGTCGATGTCAACCTCGACGCCGTGCACGCCGGGGCGCTGTCCGAGGTCCGATTCGATGCTCGCCTTGCAGTGGCCGCAAGAGATGTCGTCGGCGACCAGGTCGAGGGTGGTCATTGCGGTGCTCCTTCTCGCATGTCATTGGGGTTGACTGCTGGTTGGGAATGGCCGTGCGGCGCTACCAAGGTGGGAGCGGTTCTCTCCGGAATCACGGCCTCGGCGGTGGCGGGAACGCCGTCGTGACGTGCGGTTCGGCGGAATCGCCGCAGCCGGAGGGCGTTGGTGACCACGCTGACGGAGCTGAGCGCCATGGCGGCGGCAGCCAGCATGGGCGGCAGGATCCCGAATGCCGCCAGTGGCACCAGCACGGCGTTGTAACCGAAGGCCCACCCGAGGTTCTGCCAGATGACCCGGCGAGTGGCTCGTGACAACTCGATGGCGTCGGCGACAGCGGCGACGTCGCCGTGCACCAGGGTGATGTCGGCCGCGGCCATCGCCACCGCCGTGCCACTTCCGACTGCCACACCGATGTCGGCTACCGCGAGCGCCGGCGCGTCGTTGATGCCGTCGCCGACCATCGCCACCGGACCGAGCTGCTCGCGTAGCCGCTCGACCAGCTTGGCCTTGTCCTCGGGGCGCAGCCCGGCGTGTACCTCGTCGACGCCGGCCGCGGCGCCGATCGACTCGGCGACCTCTCTGCGGTCACCGGTCGCCACCACGACCCGGAGCCCCTCGGCACGCAAGTGCGCCACTGCGGCGGCCGCGTCGGGGCGCAGCGGGTCGGCGATCCCGAGGAGCAGCCGCACCTCCCCGTCGACCCAAACGCCGACCGGAGTTTCGCCCTGGCCGGCGAGCCGGGCCGCCAGTGCGTCGATCTGTTGGGCCGCCGTTGAGGTCCGAGACGCATCCGAATCCGGCTCGGCGACCCAGTCGACCGATCCCACCCTCACCCGCTTCGAGTCCACGACGGCCTCGACGCCAGCGCCGGGAACCACATGGACCTGCTGCACCTCCGCGCCGGCCAACCCGCTCCGAGCGGCCGCGGCGACGACCGCTCGGGCAAGGGGATGCTCGGATGCGGACTCGACGGCTGCAGCCAGGGCAAGCGCTTCGTCCCCGTCCGTGCCGTCGGTCGGCACCACGTCGACGACCTCGGGATGGCCGACGGTGATCGTGCCGGTCTTGTCCACCACCACGACAGCGAGATGCCGCACCCTTTCCAGCACCTCCGCCCCCGAGATCAACAGCCCCAGCTCCGCTCCCCTGCCGGTACCGACCATCACCGCGACGGGGGTGGCGAGACCGAGGGCGCACGGGCAGGCCACGACCAAGACGGCGACCGCCGGGACGAGCGCAGCGGCGATCGAGTGCCCGCTGATGAGCCACCCGGCGAAGGTGGCCGCGGCGACGAGGAGGATCGCCGGCACGAACACCGCCGAGACACGATCGGCGAGGCGCTGCGCCTGGGACTTGGTGAGCTGCGCCGCCTCGACGAGCGCCGTGATGCGGGCCAAGGTGGTCTCGGCCCCCGCCCGGGTCACCTGCACCGTGAGCGGCGCCAGCCCGTTCACCGTCCCGCCCGTCACCTCGTCGCCGACCGCCTTGTCGACGGGCATGCTCTCGCCCGTGACCATCGACTCGTCGACAGCGGCGTTGCCGGCCAGGACCGCACCGTCGGCGGGGAACGCTTCGCCCGGCAGTACGAGGACGACGTCGTCGGTCCGCAGCGACTCGGCGCCCACTTCGAGTGGCCCGGCCGAGCCGGCGCCAACCGACGCGCCGGAACGGGCGAGCAGGTGAGCCGTGCGCGGGCGCAGCCCGGCGAGCGCCTCGATGGCATCGCCGGCTCGGCCCTTCGTGAGGACCTCGAGGTACTTGCCGACCGAGATCAAGGTGACGATCACCGCGGCGACGTCGAAGTACGTCGGCCGGCCGGGAAGGGCGAAGGTGGCCACGACCGAGTAGGCGAACGCGACGCTGGCACCGAGCGCCACCAAGGTGTCCATGTTGGCCGTCCGGTGCCGCGCCGCCCGGATGGCGCCAAGGTGGAACCCCGAGCCGACCCAGAGATAGACGGGCAGGCCGATCACCAGCTGCGCATAGGGAGACCAGCCGGGCTGCTCGAACCCGTAGGCGAGCACCAGCACGGCCCCGCTCAGCACCGCCCCGACCCCGAGCTTGGCCCGCCGCCGGGCGAGGTCCGCTTGGCGGCGGGCCCGTCGAGCGGCAGCGTCGGCTGCGGGGTCGAGGGCGGGCTGGGCGACGGCAGCCTCGTACCCGGCGGCACTGACGGCGCCGAGGAGCACCGCCGGGTCGAGGGGTCCGGTCAGATCGACCTCGGCCGACTCGGTCGCGAGGTTTACCCGGGCCGCGGCGACACCGTCGAGGTCGGTGAGCGCCCGCTCGACCCGGCGGACGCAGGAGGCGCAGGTCATGCCGCTTACCTCGAGCACCACCGCGTCGGCCGGCGCCGCTGTAGGGGCCCCGCCGCCGTGGCCGACGACGGCTCGGTAGCCGGCGGCCTCCACCGCTCCCGACAGCGCCGTCGGCGCGACGGGTCTGGCGAGCTCGACTTCGGCCGACTCGATCGCAAGGTTCACCCGGGCGGTCAGGACACCTTCGACGCCGGTGAGCGCCCGCTCGACTCGGCGGACGCACGAGGCACAGGTCATGCCCTCGATCCCGACGACGAGGGTCAGCGCTCGGGCCGCCCCGTCTGCCGGCCTCGCGTCCACAGGCGCTCCGGTGTCGGCTCGGTCCCGGGTCACGACTGCAGCAGCCTCGCGACGGCGTCGGACGCCTCTTTCACCTTTGCGGCGCCGGCGGGGCCGCCCGCCGCAGTCGCCTCTGCCACGCAGTGCCCCAGATGCTGTTCGAGCAGGCCGAGCGCGACAGCGTGCAGCGCCTTGGTGGCGGCCGCCACCTGGGTCAAGATGTCGATGCAGTAGCGGTCGTCGTCGATCATGCGTTGCAGACCCCGCACCTGCCCCTCGATCCGCCGCAAGCGTCTCTGGTACGCCTCTTTGTCCCCTGAGTAGCCGTACACCTGCAATCGCCTCCTGCGCCCTTGGCCACAGTTACTATACCCCCGCATGGTACGGCAGGCTGCAGCCGGCCGACGGTCAGCTTGGCGGTGCCATCATGGGGCCATGGTCGAGCCCTCGCCGCGAGCCGCCCGTCGCCGGGTCGGCGTGCTGCGCCGCAGCCCGCCCGGCAGCTTGGAGCACTCCGTCCTCGAGGTGCTCTGGGACGGCGGCGGCTGGCTCACGCCCGGTCAGGTCCACGAACGCCTCGCCACTGGCCGTCCGCTCGGCTATACGACCGTGATGACCGTCCTCGTGCGGCTGTGGCGAAAGGGCCTGGTCGAACGGGAAAAGACCGGCCGCTCCTACTCCTACCGTCCGACCTCCAGCCGCGAAGAGAGCGTCGCCGAGCGCATGGAAGCGATTCTCGCCGCGGCCGCCGACCGCCCGGCCGCGCTCGGACGTTTCATCGAACGCCTCAACGACGCCGAGCGAGCCCAACTGCGCAGGCTTCTCGGCGGGCGACGACGCACATGACCGTCCTCGTGCTCGCAGCGGGGCTGCTCGCCGCCCTCCCCGGCATCAGTTGGCGGACGGGTAGTGGACATCCTCGGACCTGGGCGCTCATCACCTCGACCAGCCTGCTGGCGGCCGGGTTCTACGTCCTGGTCGGCCTCGCGCTGCTGGCCGCACCGGTCCTCCTTCTTGCCGTCGGGGGGACATCGCTGGCGCAGGTCTGCGAGGTGCTCATGCAGCACTTCGAACCCGGGGGTCTCCTCACCGCCTGGCTCGCAACGGCGCTGCTCGCCTCTGGGGTCGCGGCCACGGCGTGGCGGCTGATTCGGTCCCGGCGCCGTCGGATGACCCTGCGCGTGCCGTCCTACGTCGGTGTCCACGAGCCCCACGACGGCTTCGAGCTCATCACCCTGCCGACCGAGACCACTCTCGCCTACAGCGTGGCCGGTCGAGAACCCCAAGTGGTGATCGGCCGAGGCCTGCGCGCACGGCTCGACGAAGGCCAGCTCGCCGCCGTGGTCGCGCACGAGCACGCCCACCTCCGTTGGCACCACCAGCGCTGGCTCGACGCCATCGACGCCAGTGCCGGGCTGTTGTGGTTCGTTCCGTGGACTCGGCGTAGCGCCCGGGCGGCACGGGTAGCACTCGAATGCTGGGCAGACCGCGACGCCGCCGACGTCGCCGGCCCTTGCTCGCTACGCGGTGCCCTCCTCGTCGCCGCCGACGCCGCCCCGGCGAGCCACGCCGTCGCCTCGCTCAACGGTGCCGACGCCCTGGCCCAGCGCATCGCCATGCTCGATGGCGACCGCGGCCGCCGCGACCTGCCGGCGCTGACTCTGAGCGTGCTCGCCTTCACCGCCGTCGTTGCTACTGCCGGTGCCGTCACTGCCGGCCCACAGCTGGCCGCACTGGTCTCCCACCTCTGCCCCCTGTAAGCGCTGCACCAGCGCCCAATCGGAGGAAGCCTGGTGACGGGCTACGACAGCCAGTACTAGTCTGAGCGCCGTGAGCAGAGCCGACGACGACGACCGGGCAGATCCGAGGACGGCCGGCGGCCCTCACGCCAACCCTGGCAGGCGCCCGTCGTGGCGGTGAGCGCCGAGGAAGTGGCCGCGTCGCCGGAGCCGCCCACTCCTGGGACGAAGCCGATGTTCCCGCGCTGGCTCACCTTCGCCGTGCTGCCGTTCACCATGGCACTGGTGGTGGCGATGGCCGTCAGCGCATACCTGTACCAGCGCGCCCAGAACGCGGCATTCGCCCCGAACCCCCTCGTCCAGCTGATGGGCCTGAGCGACATGCCGGGCGCCCAGGCACCAGGGTTCACCTTGACCGACCAACACGGACGCCCCGTCGCCCTCTCCGCGTTCAGAGGAAAAGCGGTCCTCCTCGCCTTCATGGACTCGCGCTGCACCGAGGTCTGCCCGGTGCTCGCCCAGGAGTTCCGCCTGGCCGAGCAGGACCTCGGGTCGCAGGCCTCGAAAGTCGCCTTCGTCGGGGTCAACGTCGACCCGATGGCCGAATCGGTGGCAGACGTCGAGCACTTCACCCGCATCCACGGCCTTGCGGGGATGAAAAACTGGTACTTCCTCACCGGGCCGACCAGCGCGCTCAAAGCGGTGTGGAAGACCTACGGCATCGAGGTCATCGTCCCGAAGAACGCCACCCAGACCGTCCACGCCGACTACCTCTACTTCATCGACCCGCGCGGGCGAGAGCGCTACCTCGCCAGCCCCCAAGTCGACCAGCGCAAGAACGGCACCGGCTACCTGCCCCAGGGCCAGCTCACCCAGTGGGGCCAGGGCATCGCCACCTACCTGGAGAAGACTCTGGCCCGATGACGACCCGTTCTGCCCCAGCGACCCGACACCCCTGACCGGACCGATGTCGCCGCTCTTGCCGCTGTTCGCCGTGGTCGCCGGGATCATCTCGTTCACCTCGCCCTGCGCCCTGCCGCTCATCCCGAGCTACCTCTCCTACGTGTCGGGCCTGCCCATCTCCGACCTCGGCCGGCGAGAGGCCACCCCGCTCGTGCTCCGCTCGTCGCTCGCCTTCGTGGGCGGCTTCACCGTCGTCTTCACCGCCCTCGGCGTGTCGTCCACCCTTGTCGGCTCGCTCCTGTTGCGTCACCTCGGGGTGATCTTGGACGTTGCCGGAGCATTCATCATCTTGCTCGGCCTCGCCATGCTCGGGCTGCTGCGAGTGCCGTTCCTCGC
This sequence comes from Actinomycetes bacterium, assembly GCA_021820665.1. Lineage (GTDB taxonomy): Bacteria > Actinomycetota > Acidimicrobiia > Acidimicrobiales > RAAP-2 > JAKADK01. The sequence goes on from JAKADK010000044.1 coordinate 8,919, forward strand.
CCGCGAGCGCCGCTTCGACCTCTCCAGGGTGCCCCAGGGACCAAAGGGTGCCTTCCCGCTCGGCATGGCCTTCGCCTTCGGCTGGACGCCGTGCCTCGGCCCCGTCCTCGCCACGGTGCTCGCGGTGGCGAGCGCCGGTCGCACGGTCGTCGCCGGCGCAGTCCTGCTCGCGCTCTACTCCCTCGGGCTCGGGATCCCCTTCGTGGCCCTCGCCCTCGGGTACTCGCGGGCGCGCACCTCGCTCGCGTGGCTCCGGCGCCGAGGACGGGCGATCGAGATCGCCGGCGGCATCCTTCTCGTCGCCGTCGGGATCCTCTTCGTCACCGGCGAATGGAAGAGCCTCTTCATCCCCTTGCAGAGCCAGTTCGCCCGCCTCGGATGGCCACCGCTATGAGCACGAGCGCGACCGCCGCACCCCCCGATACCAGCCCTGCCCCGCCGCGGCGAAAGCGTGCGCCGAGACGGTGGTGGATCGTCGCCGCGGCAGCCACGCTGGCCGGCGCACTTGGCGGGATCGGCATCAGCCAGATCGTCAAAGCCAGCAACACGCTGCACGCCACCTCCAACCAGATCTTCACGTCGACCGGAGGCGTCTTCGACAAAGAGAGCGGGCAGCCCGCACCGTCGTGGTCCCTCCCGAGCCTCCGGGACCCGTCCGCAACGGTGAGCGTCAGCCAGTTCGCCGGCAAGCCAGTGGTGCTCAACTTCTGGGCGTCGTGGTGCCCGCCTTGCCGAAAGGAGATGCCCGCCCTCGCCGCCACCGCCCGACGGCTCCACGGACGTGTCGACTTCGTCGGCATCGACACCAACGACCAACACGGCGCCGCCCTCAGCTTCGCCTCCCAGACCGGGGTCAAGTACCCGCTCGCCTTCGACCCGCACGCCAGCGCGGCCAACAACTACGGCGTGTACGGCTTACCCACCACCTTCTTCATTTCCGCCCAAGGCAAGCTGCTCGGCCGCCAGGTTGGCGGGATGACCGCCCAGCGTCTCGACCAGCTGATCCAGCAGACCTTCAGCATCCACACAACCACCGCGGGCAGCAGGTGAACGGCTGGAGGGCAGATCCGCAGCGCTCCTCCGTCGCCGGAAGCACCGCAAACGGCTGATCCACATCAGGCCGGTCCCGAGTACACGTCATGCACTTCCTCGAGCGACGCGTGCCATCGTCGTGAGCTTCATGCCGTCGCCCCCACGGGCGGGCGCGTGCACCGAAAGAGTGAGGGTCGAGTCGGTCCTGACCCCCAATTCGATCACGTCGAAGGCAATAGTGCCTGTGCCAGGCACCCGGACCTTGAGGGGTCCGGCGAAGGACTCGCGTACCTCGTAGGTTGACCACCAAGATCGGAATTCGTGACTGGCGTCGTGGAGCGCGCTGATGAGCTCGGCGAAGCAGGCGTCTCCGGCGTGCTGTCCTGCGGTGGCTCGGAACTTGGCAAGGAGGATGCGGCCGCGCTGCTCCCAGTTGCCCCAAGTCTGTCGCCGGCCGGGCTCGGCAAAGGCAAGCCACATGACGTTGCGCCGGCCCTCGGGCAGCGTCTCGGGCTGCCAGATGTGGGAGAACGTCTCGTTCCATGCGAGAAATTCGAACCTCGGCCCGAGTAGGCAGGCGGGCGCCGGGAGCAGGGTGTCGAGAAGGCGGGTGAGATCGGGGCTGGCTCTTTCAGGCTCTCCTGACCAATCCGTGGGTGCATTGACCAGCTGAAAGGTGAGCAACGCCGCTTCCTGCCTAGCTTCTGGGCTGTTCGAAGGTCCAGAGGAGAGGCGAAGGAGAACGGCGTTGCTCGGGTCCAACGTATGGCGCAGGATCGTCGGTGTCGACCGGCACGTCGTGATCGAGGACGTGGAGATCGAGGGCGAGGACGACGAGGCGACGGTCGTCGTCCACGTGCGCCTGCGCAAGGGTGCCCGGCGCCGCTGCGGGCGCTGCGGGGTGCGCGCCCCTGGCTATGACCGGGGCGAGGGGCGACGAAGGTGGCGCTGTCTCGATCTTGGGACCCTTCAGTGCTTCCTCGAGGCCGATGCGCCGAGGGTGAGCTGCCCTGAGCACGGGCCGACGGTCGCGCAGGTGCCCTGGGCACGTCATGGCGCGGGCCATACCCGTGACTTCGACGACCAGGTGGCCTGGCTCGTCACCCACACGGCGAAGTCCACCGTCTGCGAGCTGGTGCGCGTCGGGTGGCGAACGGTCGGCTCGATCATCGAGCGCGTCGTCGCCGACGGCCGTGACGCCCACGACCCCTTCGCCGGGTTGGTCCGCATCGGGATCGACGAGATCAGCTACACCCGTGGCCAGCGCTACCTGACCGTCGTCGTCGACCACGACGCCGGCCGGCTCATCTGGGCGGCGGTCGGACGGGACAAGGCGACCCTTCGGGGCTTCTTCGACCTCCTCGGGGAGGATCGCTGCAAGGAGATCGAGGTGGTCTCCGCCGATGGGGCGAGCTTCATCGCGGATGTCGTGCAGGAGCGCTGCCCGAACGCGACGCTCGTGATCGACGCCTTCCACGTCGTCTCCTGGGCGACCGACGCCCTCGACGAGGTGCGACGCGAGGTCTGGAACGAGGCCCGGCGAGCAGGGATGCGGGCGCACGCGAAGGAGCTGAAGGGCTGTCGCTTCGCGCTGTGGAAGAACCCCGAGGACCTGACCGCTCGTCAGGAGGCGAAGCTGGCCTGGATCGCGAAGGCGAACGGGAAGCTGTATCGGGCCTACCTGCTGAAGGAGCAGCTGCGCATCGCGATCCGGACCAAGGGCGACCTCGGGCTCTCCCTCCTCGAGCACTGGCGCACCTGGGCCGCTCGCTCGCGCATCCCCGCGTTCGTCGAGCTCTCGCGAAAGATCGGCCGTCACCTTCCCGGCATCGAGGCGGCCCTTCGAGAGAACATCTCGAACGCCCTCATCGAGTCGACGAACACCAAGCTCCGGCTCCTCCAGCGAATGGCCTTCGGCTTCAAGGAGCCCGGGCACCTCATCGCGCTCGCGCTGCTCGATCGTGGTGGCTACTGCCCACCGCTTCCGGGCCGGTCATGAGCTGCCGCCCCTCCGGTCGCTCCGCTCCCTCCGGGTTGGCCTCGGGGCTCACCAACGACCCACGGATGGAGCAGGAGACCCCTCTTTCAGGGAGCCTATCGAGGTCGGGCAGGGGAAGCCCGGCGAGGCGTCGCAGGTGCCCGTGCGACTCGCGGTCGAGGAGCAAGGTCCGGGCGAGCGCGTCGATGACCGGCTCGCTCGTGGCGACAGGGCGACCTTGCTCTAGCCACGTGTACCAAGTGACGCCAACGCCGGAAAGCAGGGCGACTTCCTCCCGACGCAACCCCGGCGTGTTGCGTCGTCGCGGTGGCGGGTCGAGCCCGACGTCGTGTGGCTGCAGACTGGCCCGGCGGGCCTTCAGGTACGAGGCCAGCTCGAGACGTCGGGCGGCGCTGAGTTCTCCACTTGTTCCCATAACCTTGGCCATACCCAATGGGTGGTTCGTGTACTACTAGGTGTAATAGTACCTGGTCTGTCCATAGCGCAACGCCCTCTTGTTCCGTACCATCGATCTTGCAGGCGTTTCGCTCCGGTGAGGTTCGCCGACCCGCCCCGAGACGCCCTGGTCGTCGTCGGCCATCTCCGAGTCGGCGAGCCGAGGAGGAGGAGGTGGCACTAGGGGCGTTCAGCGTCTGGTGGTGTGGCGATGAATGAGGCTACCTACAGAGCGGTGAGCGAAAGCGGCGTGCGGCGCCGCCTTCGCCCGACGGGATTCCTCATGATCGTTGCCGCCAGCTCGTTGCTGTTGGCGGCCTGCGGCGCTGGCAGCGGCGACGCGTCGCACCCTTTGAGCAGCGTTCCTCGACGCACGAGCGCCACCAAGGCCACCTCGACTCCTGACGGCGGGACCGACGCGGCGGTCCTGGCCGCTTACCGCGCCTCGTCGGCAGCCTTTGAACAGGCCCTTGCCACAGCCAACGCCGCGGATCCGGCGTTGGCGGCCACCATGGTCAACCCGCAGCTCGAATCCGTGAAGGCCAACCTGCTCGCCGACCAGCGCCAGGGGATCGTCGGGCGCGGAACAGTGACGCTGCATCCAAAGGTCGTCGCGATCTCGGGGTCGACGGCGACGGTCGTGGACTGCGTCTACAGCACGAGCGAGCTCGTGTACGAGGCAACGGGCAAGCCGGTGCCACCAGCCACCGCGCCAGAGAACGACGGTGTCCGGGCGACGCTGGACCTGACCGGTGGTGCATGGAAGCTTGCAAAGCAGACGGTTACCGAGGGGTCATGCGCGCCTGGTTCGTGATCCCCGCCGCTCTCGTGGCCGCCGCGATCACCTTTGTTGTTGGCACCGAGCCGGCATGGGCTGGCGACGGCTACGGCCAGAACAACTATTCGAACGCCCAGGCGTCGGGCGGACAGCTCACGGTCCAGGCCGGTCACACCTACTGGACGCCGCCGGCTACCTCGTCGTGGGCGACGCCGGGAAGCAGCGCGCCGTCGCCGGGTAGGCCGAACCCGAACCAGCCCTACGGCTGCACCTATACGGCCGGCGGCCCGTCGGCGACGGCGTCGATCGGCGTCGGGGGCGCGCAGCCGGGCCAATGGGTGTTCCCGGTCTGTGCCGGCCCCGGGGTGCTCAACCCGATGCCGCCGATCTGGGTGACCGGCGCCCAGCCGGCAGGTGGCGTGGTCCAGGTGAACCCAGTGGTGGTGGCCCAGCAGGCGGTCAAGCAGCTGCCGCTCGCCTCCCCGACCATCGAGATGGCCCCGCCGTCGGGCAGCCCGCAGCTGGTGGGGGTGGCGACCTGGATGTGGGTCAACCCGGGCGCCTGGCAGACCCTCAGCGCGTCGGCGTCCGCTGGCACGGTGACCACGACGGCGACCGCCACGCCTCAGAAGGTGGTGTGGGACATGGGCGACGGCGACACCGTGACCTGTGACGGCCCGGGCACCCCCTACAGCGCGTCCGATCCGAACGCCACGACGAACTGCTCCTACACCTGGGGACAGGCCGGCACCTACCAGGTAACCGCCACGCTCTACTGGTCGGTCACCTGGACCGCGACGGGTGCGCCGGGGGGCGGGAACCTCGGGCTCCAGGCCGGCCCGGCCGCCCAGGTCGCGGTGACCGTGACCGAGTCCCAGGCGATCAACACCCCGACCGGGGGAGGCAACTGACCGGGGAGCCAAAGGAAAGGAGGCGACGCGATGGCGAGCACTGCTGCACCAACTCGGACCAACGGCCAACGAGCGGCCGAGGGCGCTCGGGCGGCGGGCGGGCGCGGCCCGACGTCGCGTCGTCACCGCCAGCTGCCGCTGGTCGTGGTGGGGGTGCTGCTGGTGATCGGCTTCGCCCTGGCGTTCGCGGATGCCTCCTTGCATCTCGGTAGCAGGGAGCAGGTCCTGGTGGTCGCCCAGCCGCTCGCCGCCGGGCAGGTGCTCACGAGCGGCGACCTGCGAGCGGTACGGGTGTCGACCGGAAGCGGCCTGCAGGTGGTCCCGGTCGCCGAGGAGTCGAGCGTGGTCGGCCGCCGTGTGGCGGTCCCACTGGTGGCCGGGGCGGTGCTGACCAGCTCCGAGGTCGGGGCCGTGCCGGCGGTGGGATCGGGATCGGACGTGGTGGCGGTCGGCCTCAAGGCCGGCGGCTACCCGCCGGACCTCGCTCCGGGCGACCGAGTGCAGGTGGTGCCGGTCACCTCGCCCTCGTCGGGGAGCAGCGCCGCAAGCGTCACGAGTGGGAGCCCGGTGGCAGCGACGGTGCTGGCAGTGGACGCAGCGCCGGCCGGGTCGGGCAGTCCGACGGTGTTCTCCCTCCAGGTGTCGAGCGGTGACGCCGACGAGGTCGCCGCGCTGGCCGCCGCGGGCCAGGCCAGTCTCGTCGAGGTCGGGTCGGGGGCCTGACGGGTGGGGGTGGTGGCGCTCGGCGCGGTCCGCTCGTGCGGGGTGACGACCCTGGCGTTGGCGTTGGCCGCCACTTGGCCGGCCGAGCGCCGGGTCCTGCTCGTCGAGGCCGACCCTGTCGGCGGGACCCTGGCCGCGGCGTCGGGGTGGCCGCCCGAGCCGAGCCTGGTGAGCCTGGCGGCGGCGGCCCGGCACGCCTTGGACCCCGACCTCGTCTGGGAGCACTGCCAGGAGCTGCCGGGCGGGGCGGCGGTGCTGACCGGCCCGGCGTCAGCCGACCAGGCCCGAAGTGCGCTCGGAATGCTCGTCGGACTGTCGAGCCATCTCAGGATGCTCGACGCGGATGTGCTGGTGGACTGCGGCCGGCTCGGCCCCGGTGCGCCTGGGGCTGAGGTCTTCGAGGGAGCGGACGCGGTGGTGCTCGTCTCCCGGCCGCGTCTGGTCGACCTGCACGCCCTGGCGACCTGGCGAAAGGCCAACCCCTTCGACTCAGGGCGCGTCGCAGTGGTGCTGGTGGGCGACGGCCCCTATCCCGACACGGAGATCGCCGAGGCGCTCGGCGTCGAGGTCCTGGCCCGCCTGCCGTGGGATCCCGAGGCCGCCGGGGCGCTCGTCTCGGTCCCGGCGTCGGCCCGCGAGGTGCGGCTCTCGCCGCTGGTGCGAGCCGCCCGGTCCTTGGCCGATCGGCTCGCCAAGGAGCTGGCAGGCGCACCCTCGGCCGTCGGGAGCGCGTCGGGCGAGGTGCCAGCGGCGTCGACACGGTCCGCGCGGGCCGCAGCGTTGCGGACCCGGGTGCTGGGGGCCCGGGTGCTGGGAGCCTGGCGGGCCGACCCCATGCCCCGATCGACGAACGGCAGCACGCCCGAGGAGGTAACGCAGTGAGCGTTCCACGGTCGGGGAGGCCACGGTGAGCGCGGACAACGCGCTCGTCGGGGACCTGCGGGCCGAGGTGCTCGCCGCCCTGTCGGGGCGCGAGCGTGACCTCGCCGCGGCGGGACGGCCGCCACTTCGCACCGCGGACGAGCAGGCGCTCGGACGCCAGCTGATCGCCGAGGCGTTGGAACGCCGGGCCAGCCAGGCGCTGCGGGAGCGCAGCGCGGTCATGTCGGCACCTGAGGAGGACGAGCTGTCCCGGGCGGTCTTCGACGCCCTGTTCCGCCTCAACCGCCTCCAGCGGCTCCTCGACGACCCGGGGATCGAGAACATCAACGCCAATGGCTGCGACCAGGTGTGGGTCCGCTACGCCGACGGGCGCTGCGAGCAGGTGGCACCCATCGCCTCTTCCGACGAGGAGCTGGAGGAGATGCTGCGCACCGCCGCGGCCCGCACCGGGATCGGCGAGCGGCGCTTCGACCGCGGCTCGCCTCGCCTGTCCCTCCAGCTCCCCGACGGGTCGCGGCTGTTCGCGCTGATGGCGGTCGCCGCCCGGCCGTGCCTGTCGATACGGCGCCACCGCTACCTGCGCATCACCCCCGACGAGCTCATCAAGATGGGAACCCTCGACCTCGCCTTACGCGAGTTCGTGCGGGCCGTGATGCTGGCCAAGAAGTCGTGCATCATCTGCGGCGGCACCGGAGCGGGCAAGACGACGCTGCTCCGCGCCATGGCGGCCGACATCCCACCCGCCGAGCGGCTCGTCACCATCGAGGACTCTCTCGAGCTCGGACTCGACCGCTTCGGTGACCTGCACCCCGACGTGGTCGCCCTCGAAGCCCGGGAGCCGAACCTGGAAGGCGAGGGCGGGGTCAGCCTGGCCGAGCTGGTCCGCTGGGCGCTGCGCATGAGCCCCGATCGGGTGATCGTCGGCGAAGCCAGAGGCGAAGAGGTCCTCGCCTTGCTGAACGCCATGTCCCAGGGCACCGACGGGTCGATGGCGACGCTGCACGCCTCGTCGTCGAAGGGGGCGTTCTCCAAGCTCGCCACCTACGCCATCCAGGCCCCCGAACGCCTGCCGCTCGAAGCGACCAACCTGCTGGTGGCCAACGCGGTGCATTTCGTGATCCACCTGGCCCAGGGCGGTGACCGCCGGTACGTGTCCTCGATCAGGGAGGTGGTCGACGCCGAGGGACCGATGGTGGTCTCCAACGAGGTCTTCCGGCCCGGTCCCGACGGCCGGGCCGTCCCCGGCGTCCCGTTGCGCAACGAGACCCTCGACCAGATCGTGGAGGTCGGCTTCGACCCGGGACTGTTGGACCGGCCGCAAGGGTGGTGGGAGCAGTGACTGCCCTCGCCACCCTCTGCGGTGCCGGGGTCGGGCTCGGGCTCCTCCTGGTCATCGCCGGCTGGCGCGGCGTCGACCTTCCACGCCCCACTCGGGCGTTGTACCGCCCGAAGGTCGAGCGGGCCAACCTGCGTATCGGCGTGGCCGCCGGCGCTGCGGTGATCGTGGGCGCGGCCACCGGTTGGCCTGTCGGCGCCGTGTTGGCCGCCCTGGCTGGCTGGGGCGCTCCGGGACTGCTCGGCGGCACCAAGGGCGGCGCCCAGGCGGCGGTGGGGCGGATCGAGGCGATCGCGGGTTGGGCGGAGATGCTGCGCGACACCATGGCCGGCGCGGCAGGGTTGGAGCAGGCCATCGTCGCCACCGCGCCCGTCGCCCCGCTGGCCATCCGGGCCGAGGTCGCCACCCTGGCGGTCCGCTTGGAAGGCGAACGGCTCGCGCCGTCGCTGCGGGCCTTTGCCGACGAGGTGGCCGACCCGACCTGCGACCTCGTGGTGGCTGCTCTGATCCTGGCTGCCGAGCACCAGGCCCAACGCCTCGGCGAGCTGCTCGGCTCGCTCGCCCAGGCCGCCCGGGACCAGGCCACCATGCGTCTGCGGATCGAGGCCGGCCGGGCACGGACCAGAACGTCGGTCAAGGTCATCGTCGGGGCCACCGGCGGCCTCGTCCTCGGCCTGGCCGTGCTCAACCGCGGCTACCTCGCCCCCTACGACACGGCGGTCGGCCAGCTCGTCCTCTTGCTCGTGGGCGCGGTGTTCACGGTGTCGTTCCTGTGGCTGGCCAAGATGACCCGGCCCGCCAGCGTCGAACGGTTCCTGGCCTCAACCCACGAGTTCGGGATTCCCGGCAGAGGCTCGGAGATCCCGACGTGATCCTCGCCCTCCTCTGCGGCGCCGGGGTCGGCGGTGGATTGTTTCTCGTCGCCCGCGGGCTCTACCCGCCTCGGCCCTCCCTCGCCCAAGCCCTCGCCCAGCTCCGCTCTCTCCCTGACCCCGCCCCCGTCCTCAGCCCCGAGGCGGCAGGCGGTTACGCCGCCCGGGTGGGCCGCCCCGCGGCGCGTGCCCTCGCCCGCTCCGGGGCAAGCTGGCTCGTCCCGGCTACGGTGCGCCGCGACCTGGCGGTGCTCGGCCGCAGCCCCGAGCGCCACCTGGCCGAGAAGGTGACCCTGGCTCTCGTCGGCTTGGTCTTCGCTCCTGCCGTCGCCGCGCTGCTCCTCTTGGGCGGCGCGCACCTCCCGCTCGTGGTGCCGCTGTGGGCGTCGCTGGTCTTCATGGTGGCCGGGTTCGTGCTGCCCGATCTCGGCATCCACGCCGATGCCGGGCGGCGGCGGCGGGACTTCCGCCACGCACTGTCCAGCTTCCTCGACCTGGTGGTGGTCGCCCTGGCCGGCGGCGGCGGGGTAGAGACCGCCCTCTCCGACGCGGCCAGCGTCGGGTCGGGCTGGGCGTTCGCCTACCTGCGCCGAGCCCTCGACCAGGCGCGCCTCGCCCGCCAGACCCCCTGGGCCGCGCTCGGCCGGTTGGGCCAAGAGCTGGGGGTGGGCGAGCTGACCGAGCTGGCCGCCAGCGTGTCCCTGGCCGGGACCGAGGGCGCCAAGGTCCGGGCCAGCCTGGCCGCCAAGGCGACGTCGCTTCGCACCCACGCCCTCGCCGAGGCCGAGACCGCCGACCAGGCGGCCACCGAGCGCATGAGCCTCCCCGTCGTCCTCCTCTTCGCCGGGTTCTTGTTCTTCTTGGGGTTCCCCGCCGTCGAACGGGTGCTCCATGGCCTGTTCCAACATAGCCAGCAACACCAGCAGAAAGAAGGCACTGACATGAAGGAGTCGCCGTGTTCCCCGAACTGACCATCCTCCGCCACCTCATTCAAACCCTCACCGTGCGATGGCAGGCGTTGCGGGCTGAGCCCGAGGCCGGCTACTCCACCGAAGCCGTCATCGTCACCGCGCTCCTCGCCGCGCTGGCGCTGACCGCGGTGGGGATCATCGTGGCGAAGGTGGTCTCCGCGGCGGGAAACATTTCGACGGGACCCTGACCACCCCCTATGACCGGCCGCCGGTCACCGGAGATTGCACCGTCGCTGCGACGCCGCCGGCTCGGTGCCCTGCGCCGGGACGAGCGCGGCGCGGTGGCGGCCGAGCTGGTCATCGCCACCCCGTTGTTGCTGCTGTTGATCATGGGGGTGATCCAGTTCGCCCTCTGGCAGCACGCCGAGCACATCGCCTCCGCCGTCGCCCAACAAGGCGTTGCCGTCGGCCGCCTCCAAGGCGAGACCGCTGCGGCTGGCCAGAACGAAGCCCAAAGTGTGCTCGACCAGCTGGGTTCGACGGTGCTGGTCGGCTCGAACGTCACCGCCACGCGCACCAACGTCACCACCACCGTCACGGTGACCGGCCACGCCGAGAGCATCATCGGACTGTTCTCCCTGCCGGTCAAAGCGGTCGCCGCCGGGCCCACCGAGCCGGCCGTGGTCACCATCCCATGACCGGCTCCCGCACCCGACGGCGTGAACGGTTGCAGCGCGACGAGACCGGTAGCGTCGCCGCCGAGTTGGTCCTGCTGACCCCGCTGCTCATCTTGCTCCTACTGTTCGTCGTCGCCCTCGGCCGCCTCTCCGGCGCCCGATTGGAGGTCGACGGGGCCGCCGCCCAAGCCGCCCGGGCAGCGTCGATCGCCCGCGACCCTGCCACCGCTGTGGCCATGGCCACCCAGACCGCCACGGCCGCGCTCGGCTCAGATCACGTCACCTGTGCCCAGCTCACGGTCAGCACGAACACCGCCCAGTTTGCCCCCGGCGGCTCGGTGGCAGTCACGGTGACGTGTCATGTTGCCCTCTCGGACCTTACCGGGCTGCGCCTCCCCGCATCCGAGTCCGTCAGCTCGCAGGCCGTCGCGGTCATCGACACGTTTCGGAGCGTCCAATGATCGTCGCCCTCGGACGGCGGCGCGCCCGGCTCGACGACGCTGAGTCGGGGATGGTCACCGCCTTCGTGGTCATCTTCACGCTGGCGCTTGTGCTCATGGCCGGGCTCGTCCTCGACGGCGGGCTTGCCCTGGCCGCCAAGGTCCAAGCCATCGACGACGCCCAAGCCGCGGCTCGCTCCGGCGCCCAGGCCATCGACATCCCCACCTACCGAGCCAGCGGCCAGATCACCCTCGATCCCGCCCAGGCCACCGCCGATGCCGAGCGCTACCTCGCCGCCGCCGGGCGCACCGGCACCGTTTCGGTGAGCGGCGAGCAGGTGACGGTGACGGTCACCATCACCCAGCCCACCCAGATCCTCGACCTGGCCGGCATCGACCACCTCACCGAGACCGGCACCGGGACCGCCACCGCCGAACAAGGAAACGGCTAGAAAAGCCATGAGATCGGGATTCGTGATGGCTCGTGTCGGACGGGTGGTGAAGGGTCTCGGTGCGCTCGGGCTCCTGGTCGCCCTCGTCGGCGGCGTCCCGTGGGCGCTGTGGCACTTCATCGGCTGGCCCCTCCCACACCACGTCCCCTCCGTCGGCCAAGTCGGCCATGCCCTCAACCAGCGGGGCATCCCCGACCAGGCCCTCGTCGACGCCCTGGCGGTTGTCGTGTGGATCACCTGGGCGGTCCTCGTCGCTTCGATCGCCGTCGAGATCCCCGCCGCTCTCTCTGGACGCCACGCCCCCCGGCTCCCGCTCGCTGGCATCTTCCAACCTGTCACCGGACGCCTCGTCGCCGCCGTCATCGTCGCAGCCCTCACCCTCGCCCCCCGGCCCGCCCCCGGAAGCCCATCGGGATCGCTGAGCGGCAACCCGTCGTCCGCCACGGTGCGCCAGCCGGTCGCCGCCCTGGTCCTCAAGGACACAGCGCCCATCGACCCAACGTTCAAAGACGCGGTGCTCGCCCGGGCCACCCGCCCCCTCCCGATCCGGCCGCCATCGCCCGAAGCAATCGCCACTCCGTCGGGTGCGACTCCATCGGGCGCCCCGGTGGCGACCCAGCCAGCCGGCTCGCCGAGCACCTACGTCGTCCAACGCGGTGACACCCTCTGGGGCATCGCCGAGCGCCAGCTCGGCGACCCGCTGGAATGGCAAGCGATCTACCAGCTCAACGAAGGCCGATCCCAGCCCGGTGGGGCCACCCTCACCGACCCCCACTGGATCGACCCCGGCTGGACCCTCCTCCTGCCAGCCGCAACCTCGCCGCCGCCAGCCGGTCCAGCCGGTCCAGTGCCACTCCCGCCGCTCACCACACCGACGGGTCCCACCGCCGGGCCGCCTGCGACCACGCCGCCTCCGACCACGCTCCCTCCGACCACCACGCCGGGTGCGGCCATCCGCGCGATCCCGGCGACGCCGACCCCGGCGACCGGCACCGACCGGCACCGGGCCAGTCACGGAAGCGAGCCGGTCCGGCTGCCGTCGGGTTCGGTGGTCGCCGGCTCGTTCGCTACCGGGGTTCTCTCCGCTGTGGCGCTCGGGCGGCTGCGGCGCCGCCATGCCTACCGCTACCGGCCACCCGAGCCTGGCCGGACCCTCGGGCCTGATCCGTTGACGCCTACGCTCCGTCATCTGACCACGGTCGTCCGGGCACAAGAGACCAGCATCGATCCGGCCATCGCGGCCGAGGCGCCAGCGATGGCCGACGACGACGTCGAGCACCGGGAGCGTCCCGACGTCATCGAGATCGGGACACGCGACGGCGATCCGGTGAGCATGGCGCTCAGCGAAATGGCCGGGATCACGCTCGGCGGCCCGGACGCCGATGACGTCGTGCGAGCCTGGATCGCCGCACTGATGGTGCGTGCCGGCCCGATCGCAGCCGAGGTGCTCACGACCCAGGCCGTCCTCGACCGACTGGTTCCCGGCGTCGGACCGGCCTTCGGGAACAGCGCCGATAGCCAGATGGTCGCAGTGCCGGGCCTGCGGACCGTACCCGGCGCCGAGACGGTGCTGCGGGTCTTCGAGTCCGAGGTGCTCGCCCGCACCCGGCATCTCGACGCCAACGAGGCCGCCGACATCGTCGCCTACCGCCAAGCCAATCCCTGGGAACCGGTCCCCACCATCGTTGCGGTGCTCGAAGCGATCCCCGCCGACAAGGCCGCCCGCTGGGAGCCGACTCTGGCGGCGGGAGCGCGCCTCGGCCTTGGCGTGATCGTGCTCGACCCGGACGGCGCCACGAGGGTCCGCCTCGACCTCGACCCCGAGCGTCTGGTCGTCTCGGCCGCCCCGGACGACCTCGCCACCCGACTGGTCGGTGTCCGCCTGTTCGGTCTGGCGAGCACCGAGGCCCTCGACGTGCTCACCACCCTCGCCGAGACCGAGCGACGCCTCGACAGCGAGGACGAGGGGGCGGCCTGGGTCGAACAGGTAGACGGTCGCCAGGTCTCGGCCGCCGTGGCAGAGGTGGCATCGGCGCCCGAGCCGTGGCCGGACAACCCCCCGGTGGCCGACACCACCGACACCCCGATCACCGTCCGGCTCCTCGGCCCCTACGAGATCCACGTCGGCGACCAGCCGGTCGCCACCGGGCTTCGCAGCGCAGCGAAGGAGCTGCTCGCCTGGTACCTGCTGCGCCCCGAAGGCGCCACCATCGAGGCCGCCGTCGACGCCCTGTGGCCCGACACCGATCCCGCCCGGGTCCACAAGCAGTTCTGGACCGGGGCCGCCAACTTGCGTACCCGCCTCGGCACGACGAGCGAGCCCCCGACCAAAGTGCTCATCCAGACCGGCGAGGTCTACCGCCTCGATGCCGATGCCATCGCCTGTGACCTCTGGCAGTTCCAGGCCGCGCTTCGTGACGCGGCGCGCTCAGGCACTGACACCATGGCGCGTGATGCGCTGCGCCGGGCCGTCGAGGTCTGTGCGGGTGATCTCGTCCAAGGTGCCGACTACCGCTGGGTCGAGCCGGTCCGCCAGGACCTGCACCGCCGGGTCCTCGACGCCCACCTCCGCCTGGCCGAGCTCGAGGAGCAGCTGGGCGCGCCCGATGCCGCCGAAGCGGTCCTCGAACGAGCGGTCGAGCTCGATCGCTACGCCGAGGAGCCCTACCGGCGTCTCCTGTCCCTCCACGGGCGGAGGCGACGGCCCGAGGCCGTCGCCTCGACGTTCCGGCTGCTGCAACGCCGGCTCGAGGAGATCGACGTCGACCCCGAGCCGGCCACGCTGCGCCTCCACCGTTCGCTCACCGCGACTGACACCATGCCGATGAGCGGTCCCCGACCGAGGCGGCTGTCGTCGTGACCGTGGTCGGTGCGGCGAGCGTCTTCGGCGCTCGCCGCCAGTGCCTTGGCGCCGGTCTCATCGGCGCCGCGGTCGAGGGAGTCGTGGTGTGGCGGGTCGGGTGGGCCCCGGCCTTTCCGGCGTTCCTCTTCCTGGGGGCGGTCGGCACCGTTGCGTCGCTCATCGACCTGCGCACCCGCCGGATCCCCAACGCGCTGCTCTGGCCGTCCTACCCCCTGGGTGCAGCCCTGCTGGCTCTCGCATCAGCTGTCGGCGACCGCTGGGGGATGCTCGGCCGCGCCGGCATCGCCATGGGCCTTGTTGCCGGCTTCTACCTGGTGCTCGCTCTTGGGTTCCCGGGCCAGCTCGGCATGGCCGACGTCCGCCTCGGTGGGCTCCTCGGCCTGTTCGTCGGCTGGCTGGGCTGGCCGGAGGTCGCCGCCAGCGTTCTCGCCGGTTGGCTCTCGGCCGCCCTCGCCGTTGCCTGGGGGCGCGCCCGGCGGAGGAGCGGTGGTGGTCAGCGGTCTCTACCCATCCCTCTCGGGCCGTACCTGTGCCTCGGCGCGCTGGTGGCCATCCTGGCTCGCTGAGCGCCAGCCCGCGACCCAGACGGCACGGAGGCAACGGTGAAGGACCGCTCCCCCGTACGATGCCGACACCATCCGCCACCGAGTGCTTATGGGCACCCCACAGCTCCACGTCGCCGATGTCCAGCCCGTCTTTCACGCGCCGGCCTGGCCAGGAGATCTCGTCTCGGCCTTCCGATCGGTGGTTTCGACGCACAGATCGCTTCCATCTGTCGAACCCACGATGCGGGGCTGGCGGCGCGCAACGCCAAGGACTTCGAGCACACCGGTGTCGACGTTGTCGATCCGTGGCAACCGTGACCTTCGGGCGGTCGGGGCAGCCCGAGCGCGGGCCTCCAGGAGCGTTGGAGGGGAGTCCCACGGATGGGTGTCCCGTTTCCGCTGATGGATGAGTGTTGCTCGAGATGCCAACACCGCTTTCAGAGCCCTGGCCGGGTGGCGCCGACGTAGACGTCCCCTCCACCCCATTGGGCACCGACGGTGGTTGGGAACGGCTCGACCCGGACGTCGGCGCCGGTGTGGGGGGCGTCGACCATCATCGTTTGAGCGCCCTCGGTGCCGACGTAGATCCCGACGTGGCCGACCGTCGAGCTCGATCCTCCGAAGAAGACGAGGTCGCCCGGTTCGAGCGGCGTACCGGGCGGGAGTTGTGGACCCGCGTCGAACTGGTCCTGGGCCACCCGGGGCAGGGTGATACCCGCCACCTGGTAGGCGGCCTGCACCAGGCCGGAGCAGTCGAAGCCGACCCCGGGTGTCTCGCCGCCCCAGATGTAGGGGGTGCCGACCTGGGCGAGCGCCCAGTCGACGGCGATCCCGCCGGCCGTGCCGGCGGCCACGGTCTGGGCTTGGGCCTGCCCGTAGGACTGGGCGAGGGAGAGGACCTGGGCGACGTAGGAGTCGGAGTGGTTGAAGGCGAACACGGCAGCCGGGAGGTCGGCGCCGCCCTCCGCCCCGTTGGCGCAGAGCAGCCGGGCGGCCGCGTACGCGGCGTCGGTCGGGTCGTAGATGTCGGGCGGGGACACCCCGCCGGGCGGCACCGGCTCGTCGTATTGAGCGAACGTGGCCGGCTCGAACTGGAGGGGGCCGGCGGCGAGCCCGGCGAAATTGATACCCGAGTGGACACCGGGGAGGGTGGATAGGCCGTTGTCGGACTCGACGGTCCCGATGGCCGCCAGCACGGTCCAGGGCAGCCCTGGACACGTGGTGGCGGCCTGTTGGTAGAGGGCGAGCATCGCGGGCGGGATGGCGCTGGTCGCGGTCGGGCTCGGGGCGCTGCCTCCGCCACCGAGGAGCGAGGCGATCCCCGCCCCGGCGGCGCCGGCCAGGAGCACGACGAGGGCGACCAGGCCGGCACCGACGGCCGCGAGCTTGCCACCGAGGCCCGTGCGGTCGGCCGCCCCTGCCCCGAGGCGTGGATGGAGCCTTCTCGTGACCTCCTTGTTGGAGAAGCCGCAGATCGCGTGCTCGCCGGCGAGCACCGCCCGGAAGAGCGCGAGGTCTTGGGCGCCGATGGGGTTCAAGCGGGGGTGTGTCCT
>JAKADK010000138.1 GCA_021820665.1 Actinomycetes bacterium
GCGTCACCTACAGCGTCACCGCCGAGTACCAGTGGGCCGTCCCCCAGTCCTCCTCGGTCGCCGCCCCGCCCGACCTGTGCCTGAACCCCCAGGTTCCCCAGCTGTTGAACCTGGCCGTCACGGCGGCGTGGAACCCGTCGGAGAGCGTGGTCGACACCGTGAACGTCGACTACCCGCCGGTGGGAGTCCAGACCGACGGCTTCGTGTCGCTGTCGGTCCAGGGTGACACCGGAGCGACCGATGCCTTGGGTGCGACCTGGTCCCAACGTGTCCAGCACGTCGAGGTCACGTTCCAGCCGACCGGAGGCGGGCCGGCCATCGGGCCGGTCAGCCCCGACGCCTATGGATGCGTCTTCGCCGAGCTCACCCCCGGTACCTATACCGCCACCGTTTCCAGCCCGGCGAACGACTACGTGACGAACGACTTCGCCTCGAGCACCGCCGGGCCCGTGCTCGACCCGGTGATCGCCTCCACCGCCAGCCCCATCACCGTGTCGGAGGACGCGGTGACCGCCGTGCCCACGCTGGAGTACGACGAGGGCTCGACCGTCAACGTGCAGTACTCGACGACGAGCGCGGTGGAAGACGGGGTCACCTGCCCCGGCGAGGGAGACCTGGGCTGTGTGGCTGCGGGGGTCGGCAACGCCGGTGCCGAGCTGACCTCGTCCACCGAGACGGGGACGCCCGGCACGTGGACTCTCGACTCCGGGACGGGCGCCGCTCAACAGGTGAGCTCCCTGGCGTGCGCCGGAGGGGTCCAGTGCGTGGCCGTCGGCTACGACACCTCGGGCACGGGGACCAGCCAGGGCATCGCGCTCTCGGACCCACCGTCCGGCACCACTTGGACCACCGACACCATCGACGACTCGGGCCAGCCCATCTCGGGTCTGACTCAGGCGGCGTGCGCCGGAACGACCGCCTGCTACGCCGTCGGCACGGGGCCCAGCGCCTCGAGCTCGGCGACATCCCTGGCCGACGTGAGCGGCAACGGAGACACCCCGACGCTGGAGTCCGGCGCCACGGTGGCTGCCACCGGTGGCCCGCTGGGGGGACCGACCATCGATCTCGGTTCCTCCGGCGGGTGGGTGGAGACGGCCACGCAACCGCCGCCGCCGCAGACCTTCACCCAGCTGGCGTGGTTCAACACCACCGGCCCCGGCGGCATCATGGCGTTCTCAGTTCCCCAGGGGACCGGGGGGACCACCACGCACGACCGGATGGTCTGGGTCGACGCCGCCGGCAACGTGGTGGCCGGCGTCTTCCCGGGCACCGGCGGACCGACCGAGGAGATCGCCTCCTCGGGGACGGACTACGCGGATGGGCAGTGGAACCTGGTGGCCGTCACCTTGTCGTCCTCCGGCTTCGACCTCTACGTGAACGGCGTGTTGGCGGCGTCGAACACCTCGGTCACGTCGGCCCAGAGCAACAATGACGGCTACTGGCACCTGGGCTGGTTTGGCGGAGGCGGGTGGCCGGACACCACCACGTCGTCCGGAGCCGCCATCTCCGACTACCTGCCCGGGTCGCTCTCGGGAGTGGCGGTCCTCCCGACGGCACTCTCGTCGGGCCAGATCTCCTCGCTCTACGCCCAGGCCAGCTACGGGGCCTATGCCAGTACGGTCCAGTCCTTCAGCCCGTCGGCCTTCTGGTCGGTGGTCCAGCAGACGGGCGCGTACCTGCTCTCCACCCCGGTGAGCTCGAGCTCCCTTCCCACCTGGGTGGTGGACAGCGCGCCGGCCGGGATCAATTCGCTCGACGACCTGACGTGCCCGGGCGCCGGGGCCTGCTTCGTGGTGGGCGACACCACGAACGGCCCGACGATCCTGTCGACGTCCGGCGGCGCGGCCCCGGCGTGGGCAGCCGACGCCATCCCCGCCGGCCTGACGGCGATCTCCTCGCTGACGTGCCCGACGGCGACCTCGTGCTACGCCGTTGCGTCCGGGTCCTCGGGTCCGGTCGTGCTCTCGACGTCCGGCGGCACCACCCCCACGTGGGTGGCCGACACCCTACCCACCAGCATCACCGGGGTGGGCCAGCTGGCGTGCGCCTCGGCCGCGGCCTGCGCCGCCACCGCCGACACGTCGTCCGGACCGGCGATCATCTCCCTGACGACCTCGACGGGAACGACCCCCGTGTGGGTGTCCGACACCCTGCCGGGCGGCGTGGCTGAGCTGGCCGACCTGACATGCCCGAGCACGACGGCATGCTACGCGACCGGGGCGACGGCCAGCGCCCCGGTGGTGCTCTCCGCCCCGGGACCGCTCGGGACCGGACCCACGTGGTCGGAAGACACGCTGCCGGCGGCACTGGAGGCCGTGTCCACGGTGGCCTGCACCGGCTCGGGGAGCTGCTACGCCACCGGCTCCACCAGCTCGGGGTCGTCGACGGCTCCGGCGATCGTCTCCACGACGGGCGGGGCGACGCCGGCGTGGGTTGCGGACACGCTCCCGTCCGAGACGACCGCGCTCGGGTACTTCTTCGGTCTGGCCTGCACGTCGACGACCTGCTCGGCGGTGGGGTCGACGGCGAACTCGGCGGCCATCCTCGATCTGTCTTCCTCCACGACGTGGGTCGACGACACGCCGCCACCGTCGGGGTCGTTCACGGGTGACACCGTCGGGGGGATCCCCCTCTCGGTCTCCAGCGCCAACCTCGGTCCGGACAACCCGTGGCTGGCCTACGCTCCCGGTACGTCCGGGGTGAACGCCGTGGCCCTCCCGTTGCTCTATCCGTTCTCGAGCGGCTACTCGGTGGCGGCGGCGGACCCGACCACGACGACCACCGCCCTGGTCGCCTCGCCACCGAAGTTCTGTGCCGCCTTCAACAACGCCCCGGCGGTTCCGGCCGCCGCCCAGCCGGGGGGGACGGCCACGGCCGACGTGCCCCTGGCACTGCTGCCGATCTCGGTGACGGCGAACGGCGCTCCGGTGGTCGGCGCCACCATCACGGCGACACCTGACGGCGTCAACTGTGCCGACACGAACCCGTTCACGCTGCCGCCGACCGGGCCGACCGGCTCCAGCACCGTCGAGCTCCCGGTGGGCTCCTACTCCCTCCAGATCGCAGCGACAGGAGAGACGACCATCACCCAGAGCATCGTGGTCACGACGACGTCGATCACCGTGGGCACGGGCACGCCGGTGCCACTCCCCGCACCGCTGACCGAGGCGATGACGTGAGCCGGGACCTGGACGATCGTCCGCGGCCGGCGGTAGCGGTGCGGGTGGCCCGGTCGACGGCAGCGCTCCGATCCCGCCGGCGCCAGGGCCGTGGTCCTGGCTGCCGCCGGCGGGGCGACGACGGGCTTACCCTCATCGAGCTGGCGGTGGCGCTCATGGTGATGGGCATCTTCATGGTCATGGTCGTCCCCATCGTCGACACGTTTGTCTCGACGAGCGCCCGGGTGACCTCCACCTACGACGGGTTCGACCAGGTCCTTCCCATCGGGACGATCATCCAGCAGTACGTCCGCGCCGCCGTGGAACCAGCCCCGCCGCTCCCGACGACGGTATCGGACTCCAGCTCGTACCCGGTCCCCGTCCCCGTCCCCGCCTTCGGGGCGGCGACCTTCCAGAACAGCTCCGGTGGGACGGTCGGCTACACCAGCGCCACCCAAGAGGCGCTCTCCCGGCTGACCGGATGCTCGATCAGCTTCTACTCGAACGTCGGATCGTCGCTCGGTCCGGCCCTCATCACCGGCAGCGTGGCCCCGGCCAGCCCCACGGTCGTGGGGGCGCCGTGCACGTCGGCTGCCCCGGCCAGCGCCGTGTGGGTGGTCACGATCTCGGAGACCCTCCCCACCGCCGGCACGTGCCCGATCTCCCAGAACGGGACACCACCGTCACCGCCGAGCACGTGCGCCTACTCGTCGTCGGCGACGAAGTACCCGGTCACGGTGGACGACGTCGTGAACGACCTCGACAGTGCCTCGGCCGGGTACACGCCCATCTTCAGCTATGACTTCGTCTCCCCGTTCCCTCCCCAGACCGGGGTGACCCCGACCGAGACGCCGGTGGCGACCAGCGCGCTGGCGACCGACTTCTCCTCGTGCACCGAAAGCGCGTGCGACGCGGCCGCGATCAACCAGGTGGGCACCGACATCCAGGTCCGCCTCCCCCACGGGCAGGAGACCGAGGACTCCACGAGCGTCTACACGCTCTCGCCCATCTCCAACGAGTACCTCTTGAGCGTGGGATAGGCAGGCCATGGAAAGAAACCGTCGAACGAACCGACCAACTATGTCCTTCCGGTCCCGGATCCGGCATCGTCTGGCACGAGGACGGGATGCCGGCCAGGCCGCCATCGTCGTGGCCCTCGGCATGGTGCTGCTCATGTCGCTCGGCGCCGGGATCCTCGTCAACGACGCCGCCAACAACGACCCCCTCCTCCAGGCCGACTTCATCCAGCACTTCGCCTACCGGGCGCTCGAGTCGGGGCTGAGCTCCTACCTGAGCGCCATCAACGCCGATCCCAACCTGGTGAACTGCAACAGCACGTCCACATCGGGCACGTGCGCCGGCCTCACCTACGACCGATGGTCCCAGGTGCCGGGCACGGGGACCACCCCCGGCTCGGAACCGGAGTACTACCTGTTCGGCAACCCCCAGTACGTGCTCACCAATGGTGGCACGCTGGCAGAGAACGGCTCGACGTTCCAGTACATGCAGGTCCAGATCTGGGGAGCAGCCGGCACGGCGGGCCACCGGGTCTACGAGAGCTCGTATGCCCGCTTCCTCCCACAAAACGGCTTCCTCCAGAACCTCTACTTCACCACGTACAACTCGTTCAACCAGTCGGGGGCTCCTTGCTCGCTCTACTGGCAGACCAACTACACCTCCTCGGGATCGGGGTGTTTCCCGGTCTACTTCGGGCCCGGGGACCACATCAACGGACCCATCGAGACCGCCGACTCGATCTACGTGGACGGGACCTCCAGCTCCAACGAGCCGACGTTCACCGAGCCGGTGGTGACCGAGGACCCGCACTGCCAGTTCGTCGGTCCCCAGGGCGGGCAGTGCGGGGGGCCGATCGAGTCGGCGACAAGCCCCGGGAACAGGTACGGCGCCCCCCAGCCGACGGTCCCGGCGGACAACAGCGAGCTGGGGATCGTGGCCCGGGAGCACGGGTGCGAGTACTCAGGTCCGACCACGATCACGTTGAGCGCCACGGGAACACCGGGTGACACGACGGTCGCGATCACCAGCCCGGAGACGCCGACCAGGACCAACGTGTCCGGCGTCCTGGTCGACGCCAACAACCTGCCGTCGGACACCTCCACGTGCCCGGTCCCCGGCGGTGCGACCAGCGTCCCGTTGTCGGAGATCCAAAACGGCGTGATCTACGTCGCCCAGGACTCAGGCCCAGTG
>JAKADK010000045.1 GCA_021820665.1 Actinomycetes bacterium
GGAAGGGACCCCCGTCCCAGCCCCGGTCCCAGCCCCGGACCCGCCGGGGCCCGCAGCTCCAGACCCTCGGGGAGGCCGGCGCGCCCGCCACCGCCGCTGCGTCCGCCGCCGTGCCCGCCACCGCCGCCGGTGATCCGCGTACCGACCAGGGGACGCAGGGACCGCGTGAAGGCGTCGGCGAGCTCGGTGACGTCCTGGACCGACCGGTCGTCGCGGTCGGGCCCCGTCCGGCCGGGTCCCGGGGTCGCGCCGGTGGCGAGCAGCGGCCGCGCCGTGGCAGCAAGGTTGGCGAACCGGCGGGGCCCGATCTCGGTGCCGAGGCCCGCGGTCATGATGTCCTCCACCTCGTGGGCCTCGTCGAACACCACGATGCGGTGCGGGGGGAGGACGGCCCCGCCGCTGGCCACGTGGGCGGCGTAGAGGTGGGTGTTCACGACCACGACGTCGGCGGCCGCCGCCCGGGCGCGGGCCTGCTCGGCGAAGCAGTGGCCCCCCGACGGGCAGCGATAGGCGCCGGGGCACTCCCGCGCACCCACGCTCACCGCCGACCACGCCCGCGGGTGCGGCTCGAAGTCGAGCTCGGCACGGTCGCCGGTGGCCGAGGTCTCGGCCCAGGACAGGAGCCGTTCCACCTGGTCCCCGATGCCACCGCCCGGGCCCGAGCTGCCGGCGTCGCCGGCCTGCCCCGTCTCCAGTCCCCGGGGCCCGCCTCCCCCGGGCTCGCCTCCCCCGGGCCCGCCGAGGTCGAGCGTCGCCTCCGTGACCACCGCCTCGGCCGCCCGCTGCCGGCACAGGTAGTTGCTCCGTCCTTTCAGCACCGCCCAGGAGAACCCGTCCACCACCGAGGCGATGGCGGGGAGGTCCTTCTCGGCCAACTGGTCCTGGAGGGCCTTGGTGGCGGTGGCGACGACGACGGGCTCCCCGGCCAGCACCGAGGGGACCAGGTAGGCCAGGGACTTCCCGGTGCCCGTCCCGGCCTGGACGAGCAGGTGGCGGCGGTCGGAGATCGCCGCCTCGACGGCCCGGGCCATCTCCGCCTGTCCCGGGCGCGTCTCGCCCCCTCCGGGGAGGCCGGCCGCGACCCGTCCCAGGACCTCGGTGACGTCGTCGGGCATGGTGGTGACCCTACCGGCACCGGGACCGGCCGGGGAGGGGATAGGTTCGCACCGTGCACTCCGACGAACCTGGCGCCAACCCTGGCACGTCCACGCCTGCCACCCTGGTCACCGGCGCCATGCCCGTCCACATCGCCTGTGTCATGGATGGGAACGGGCGGTGGGCGGCGCGCCGCGGCCTGCCGCGGACCGACGGCCATGCGGCCGGCGAGGCCGCGCTGCTCGACACGGTGGAAGGCGCCCTGGAGCTGGGTGTCTCGTGGTTGACCATGTACGCGTTCTCCACGGAGAACTGGCGCCGGCCGCCCGACGAGGTCCGTTACCTGATGGGGTTCAACGAGGGCCTGCTGATGCGCCGGCGGGACGAGCTGAACGACAAGGGCGTGCGCATCCGGTTCGCCGGTCGCCGCGACTGGCGGGTGCCGAGGCGCGTGCTGCGGCGGATGGACGAGTCGGTGGCGCTGACCGAGTCGAACCGTCGCATGACGCTCACGATGGCCTTCAACTACGGGGGGCGCGCCGAGATCGTCGACGCCGTCCGGGCCCTCGTCGCCGACGGCGTGCCCGCCGGGAAGGTCGACGACAAGGCCATCCGCGCCCGGTTCTACCAGCCCGAGCAGCCCGACCCCGACCTGGTCGTGCGCACCTCGGGGGAGTACCGGATCTCGAACTTCCTGCTGTGGCAGCTGGCCTACAGTGAGCTGGTGTTCACCGACGTGCTGTGGCCGGACTTCCGGCGCCAGCACCTCTTCGATGCCGTGGGGGAGTACCAGCGCCGCCGGCGGCGCTACGGGGGTGTCTCGTGAAGGCGCCGGCCGCCCGCCGGGCCACCGGCGACGGGGGAGGGGTGGCGATCAAGACCGGCATCGTCCTCGGCATCCTCGTCTACGGCGGGGCGGTGTTCCTCACGGTCATCGGGTTCCACGCCATGGCACCGCTCGTGGTCGTCCCCCCGGTCCTCGTGGTCCTGATCGGTGCCGGGAACCTGCTCGGTGGCGGGGTCCACGGCTCGGCCCGCTCGGACCGTCCAGCCCGACCAGTCCGACCACCGGGCCCCTCGGGAGCCGGCGGGACGGCTTCGGTCACCCGGACCGGGACCGGCCGGGCGGTCCCTCCGGTGGAGGGTGCCGACCGCGGCGACCGTAGATGAGCGTGTTCCGGGACCGGGGGGTCGTGCTGCGCACGATCCGGCTGGGCGAGGCGGACCGGATCGTCTCGTTCGTCACCGAGTCCCACGGCAAGGTGCGCGCCGTCGCCAAGGGGGTCCGCCGCACCGGGTCGAAGTTCGGGGCCCGGCTCGAACCGCTCAGCCACGTCGCCCTCTCGGGGTGGCAGGGTCGCGGCGACCTGGACATCGTCACCCAGGTGGAGGCCATCGAGACGTTCCGGGGGATCCGGGAGGACCTGGAACGGGTCACCGTGGGGTACGCCATGTTGGAGGTGGTCGACCAGATCGCCCAGGAGCGCCACGCCAACCCCCGGCTCTACGCCATGCTGGCCGGCGCGCTTCGGGTCCTCGACCAGCGCCCCGCCGTGCTGGTCGGCCCGGCGTTCTTCCTCAAGGTGCTGGCTCTGGAGGGGTCGGCTCCCGTCCTCGACCAGTGCGCCGCCTGCGGGGAGGAGGACGTCGGGTCGCTGGTGGCGTTCGATCTCGTGCACGGCGGGGTGCTGTGCCGCTCGTGCCGGAGGGGGCGCCCGCTGTCCCCGGCCGGCCTGGTGCTCCTCCGTCAGATCCTCGGCGGCGAGCTCGGCGCGGCGCTCGACGCGGGACGGTCCGAGGCGACCGAGGAGGTGAGCGCGCTCATGACCGAGGCCATGGAGTCGCACCTCGAACGCCGGATCCGCTCGCTGCACACCTCCCTCGTGCCCTGACGTGGCCCGGGACCCCTCGTGGCGCGAGCGGGCCGGCGTCGCCGCCTCGTTCCCGCAACCCCGAGACCCTCTACCGGCGTTCCGACCCCGACGGACCGGCGACGAACGTGGCTGATGCCCCGGCCGTCCCGGATGCTCCGGAGGGACCCGATGGCCCGGCCGTCCCGGAGGGACCCGACGGCCCGGACGAGCTCGGGGTCTACGTGCACGTGCCGTTCTGCGCAGCCCGCTGCGACTACTGCGCGTTCGCCGTCGTCACCGACCGTGACCACCTCATGGAGGCGTACGCCGCCGCCTGCGTCACGGAGCTGGAGCGGGCCATCGACTCCGAGGACCTCCCCCGGGCCACCTCCGTCTTCTTCGGCGGGGGCACGCCCTCCCGCCTCCCGCCGGACCTCCTCGCCTGGATCCTCGATGCCGTCCCCCGGGTCGCCGGTGCCGAGGTGACCGTGGAGTGCAACCCGGACGACGTGACCCCCGAGCTGCTTACCCGCTACGTCGAGGCCGGCGTGACCCGGATCTCCCTCGGCGTCCAGTCCATGGCCGGGGACGTCCTCGTCGCCCTCGGCCGGGCGCAGCGCCCGGGCGCGGCCAGGGAGAGCGCCGCCATGGTGGCCGCCGCCGGCTTTGCCAGCTGGAGCGTGGACCTCATCGCCGGGGCGGCCGGGGAGACGGACGCCATCTGGGAGGCGACCCTCGACGCCGTCCTCGGGCTCGACGCCCCGCCGCCCCACCTGAGCGTCTACCTGCTCACCGTGGAGCCGGGGACGGTGCTGGCCCGGGAGGCGGCCCGGCATCCGGACGACGACGTCCAGGCCGACCGGTACGTCCGCGCCGACGAGCGCCTGGCCCGGGCCGGCTACCGGTGGGAGGAGATCTCCAACTGGGGCCTGCCCGGCCACCGCTGCCGCCACAACGAGCTCTACTGGCGCCAGGGCAACTACCGGGGGATCGGCGTGGCGGCGCACTCCCACCGGGACGGGCGGCGGTGGTGGAACCTCCGGAACCCCGAGCGCTACGTGGAGGCGATCCGGGCCGGCCGGCCGGTCGTGGTGGGCGAGGAGGTGCTCGACGCGTCCCGGCGTCGCTTCGAGCGCCTGGCCCTCGCCCTGCGGACCCGCACCGGGGTCGAGGCGGACGCCTTCGGCCCCGAGGCCGCACTCGACCGCCTCGACGGGCTGGTCGAGCCCGTCGGGGACCGACTGGTCCTCACGATGCGCGGCAGGCTGCTCGCCAATGCCGTGACGGCGATGCTGGCGTCCGAGCCGTGACGCGAGCCCGCCGGTAGGGCAGCCAGCGCCCCCGCGGCGGCCGCAGCCCAAGCCGGCGCCCCGCCGGGAGCGGCAACCCGGTGTCCTCGCTCCGGGGGCGCTCCTACCAGCCGGTACCATGCTCCAATGCCTGCCGAGGAGCCCGACCCGGGCGCGACCGAACGACCTGCCGACCTCATGGACAAGGTGGTCGGCCTGTGCAAGCGCCGGGGGTTCGTCTTCCAGTCGGCCGAGATCTACGGCGGGTTCCGCTCGACCTACGACTACGGGCCGCTGGGGGTGAACCTCCTGCGCAACGTGAAGGACGCCTGGTGGGACGCCATGGTGCGGCGCCGTGACGACGTGGTCGGCCTGGACGCGGCCATCTTGTCCCCGCCGGCGGTGTGGGCGGCGTCGGGCCACCTGACCAACTTCACCGACCCGCTCGTCGACTGCCTCCAGTGCCACCAGCGGTGGCGGGCCGACAAGATCGAGGGCGTGTGCCCGGCGTGCGGCTCCACCAGCTTCACCGAGGCGAGGGCGTTCAACCTCATGTTCAAGACGCACGCCGGCCCGCTCGAGGACGAGGGCGCCGTCGCCTATCTCCGCCCCGAGACGGCCCAGGGCATGTTCGTCAACTTCGCCAACGTGCTCCAGACCACCCGGAAGCGGCCGCCCTTCGGCATCGCCCAGGTCGGCAAGTCGTTCCGCAACGAGATCACCCCCCAGAACTTCGTCTTCCGCACCCGGGAGTTCGAGCAGATGGAGATGGAGTTCTTCGTCCCCCCCGCCGACGCTCCCCGGTGGTTCGACTACTGGCTGGACGAGCGGTACCGCTGGTACGTGGACCTGGGCATCCCCGAGTCCCAGCTGCGGCTCCGTCACCACGACGCCAGCGAGCTGTCCCACTACTCGGTGGCCACGGCCGACGTCGAGTTCCTCTTCCCCTGGGGGTGGGACGAGCTGGAGGGCATCGCCAACCGGACGGACTACGACCTGAAGGCGCACGCCGCCGCGTCCGGGGAGCGCCTGGAGGTCTTCGACCAGGCCTCGGGTGACCGGTACGTCCCCTACGTGATCGAGCCGGCGGCGGGGGCCACCCGCACGATGATGGCCTTCCTGCTCGCCGCCTACGCCGAGGACGAGATCGGCGGCGAGGCCCGGAGCGTGCTCCGCCTCGATCCCCGGCTGGCGCCCTACCAGGTGGCGGTCCTCCCGCTGTCGAAGAAGGAGACGCTGGAGCCCCTGGCCCGCTCCGTCCTGACCCTGTTGCAACGGCACTTCACGTGCGACTACGACGTGACCCAGTCGATCGGGCGCCGCTACCGGCGCCAGGACGAGGTGGGGACGCCGTGGTGCGTGACCGTCGACTTCGACTCCCTGGAGGACGCCAGCGTCACCGTGCGGGACAGGGACACGACCGACCAGGTGCGGGTGGCCATCGCCGACCTGGTGGGGGAGCTGGACCGCCGAGCCGGCCGGGAGTGAGCCCGAGCGGGGGATCGCCGGATCGCCTCCGGCCCGGTGGTGACCCGCCGGGCCGGGACCGGGGCGCCGCCACCCGGCTCCGGTCGCTCGCCCGCCGGGCCGGGCGGCCGGTGGCCGTCGCCTACCTCCGCCGTCGCCTGGCCGCCGGCCGCTCGTTCGTCCTCCCCCTGACGACGGTCCTCCGGCTCCTCTACCCCGAGCCGTTCCCGACCGACCTGGACCTGGAGCGGGCCGCGCTGTCCGCCGCCGGCGGCCCGGTGGTGCGCGACCTCGGGACGGTGCGCCGGATCCTGGCCGACCTGGACGGCCCGAGCGGGGGATCGCCGGTCCTGGTGCGCTTCGGTGCCGCCGACGTCGAGGTGGTCGACGTGGCGGGCGTCTCCCTCGCCCTCGACCGCGCCGACACCTCGGTCTCCGGCGTGATCGTGGCAGAGGGGACCTACGAGCCCGAGATCACCGGTCTCCTGGCCCGGTTCCTGCGGCCGGGGATGACCTTTGTCGACGTCGGCGCCAACGTCGGCTACCACGCCCTGCTGGCGGCCCGCGCCGTGGGCCCCACCGGCCGCGTCGTCGCCGTCGAGCCGTCCTCGGAGAACTGCCGGCTGATCCTGCTGTCCGCGGCTCTCAACGGGTTCGCCAACGTGGAGGTGCTCCCCGTCGCCCTCGACGACCATCAGGGATGGGCGCACCTGTCCCACCACATCGGCTCCAACGCGTCCTTCGTCCCCGGCGGCGTCGAAGACCTCCGGCGGGGGCACGGGACCGTCGTCCCGGTGCTCCGGCTCGACCAACTGGTGAGCGGCCGCGTCGACGTGGTCAAGCTCGACGTCGAGGGGGCCGAGGCCCACGCCGTGGCCGGCGGCGCCTCGCTCATCGCCGCCTCCCTCCCGGTGGTGGTCACCGAGGTGAGCGCCGAGATGCTCCAGCGGGTGTCGGGATGCTCGGTGCGCGACTACCTCGGGTTCTTCGAGCGGCTCGGGTACACGGCAGCGCTCGTGCGCCCCGGCCGCCCCGAGCCGGAGCCGATCGGGGACCTCGACGCCTTCGCCGGGTCGTGGGTCGATCCGTTCCGGATCGAGAACCTGGTGCTCACCCCGCCGCCGGGCTCCCCGGGAGCCTGAACAGGGCGGGTAGGGTGGAGGCCCGCCAGGGTTCCGACGCTTGCGTGCCCGGGCGGCCCCGCCAGACCCATCACCCGAGGAGACTCCACGATGCCGTTCGTCTTCGACTTCGACCATGCGCACGCCCGGCCTCCCATGGAGCTGAAGGACCTGCTCGGGGGCAAGGGGGCCAACCTGGCCGAGATGACGTCCGTGCTCGGGCTCCCGGTGCCGCCGGGGTTCACCATCTCGACGGAGGCCTGCCGGGCCGCCATGAGCGGCGGGTGGCCCGACGGGCTGTCGGCCGAGGTGGACAGGGCCCGGGCCCGGCTGGAGCGGACGATGGGCAAGCGCATCGGCGCCGCCTCGGACCCCCTCCTCGTGTCGGTCCGCTCCGGTGCCAAGTTCTCCATGCCCGGGATGATGGACACCGTGCTCAACCTGGGGCTGAACGACGAGTCCGTGCTCGGCCTGGCCCGCCAGACCGCAGACGAGCGGTTCGCCTTCGACTCCTACCGCCGGTTCGTCGCCATGTACGCCCGGATCGTCCTCGGCATCCCCGGTGACGAGTTCGACTCCCTACTCGAGGCGGCAAAGGAGCTGGCCCGGACCACCTCGGATGCCGGCATCCCCACCGAGCTGCTGCGCTACCTCGTCGACGCCTACAAGCAGATCGTCGAGCGCCACACCGGCGCGCCGTTCCCCCAGGACCCCGGCGACCAGCTCCGCGGTGCCATCGAGGCGGTCTTCGCCTCGTGGAGCGGTCCCCGGGCCATCGCCTACCGGGTGCGGGAACGGATCTCCCACGACCTGGGCACGGCGGTCAACGTCCAGGCCATGGTGTTCGGGAACCGGGACGACGCCTCGGGGACGGGCGTCGGGTTCACCCGTGACCCGGCGACGGGGGCGAAGGGTGCCTACGGCGACTTCCTGGTGAACGCCCAGGGCGAGGACGTCGTGGCCGGTATCCGGAACACCGAGCCGCTCTCGGCGCTCGGCACGCGCTTCCCGGGCATCTACGACGAGCTGCTGGAGATCTTCGCCCGGCTGGAGTCGCACTACCGGGACATGTGCGACACGGAGTTCACCATCGAGCAGGGGAAGCTGTGGATGCTCCAGACCCGGGTGGGCAAGCGCACCGGGCGGGCGGCGCTGCGGATGGCGGTGGAGATGACGACCGACCCGGCCATCCGGTTGACGAAGGCCGAGGCCGTGGCCCGGGTGACCGGCGACCACCTCGACCAGGTGCTCCACCCGCAGTTCTCGACCACCGGGCACACGGTGCTCACCACCGGGCTGGGCGCGTCCCCCGGGGCCGCCGTGGGCCGGGTCTACCTCACGGCGGACGACGCCCAGGCTGCCGCCGAGCGGGGCGAGAAGGTGGTGCTGGTCCGCAGTGAGACCTCCCCCGAGGACGTCCACGGCATGCTGGCCGCCGAGGGCATCCTCACCGCCCGGGGCGGGCTCGTGAGCCACGCCGCCGTGGTGGCCCGCGGCTGGGGCAAGCCGGCCGTCGTGGGGGCGGAAGCCGTCCGGGTCGGCAAGGGGTCCTTCTCGGTCGGCGGCATCGTCGTGCGGGAGGGGGAGTGGATCTCCCTCGACGGCACGACCGGGACCGTCGTCCTCGGGCAGGTCGAGGTGTCCAGGGGGAAGACCCCCAAGGAGTTCGACACCATCCTGCAGTGGGCGGACGCCATCCGCCGCGGCCACCTGGGCGTGCGGGCGAACGCCGACAACGGCCCCGACGCCGCCAACGCCCGTCGGCTCGGCGCCGAGGGCATCGGTCTGTGCCGGACCGAGCACATGTTCCTCGGCGAGGACCGCCTGCCGGTGGTCCGCCGGATGATCCTGGCGGCCACCCCCGACGACGAGGCGGACGCCCTGGAAGAGCTGCGCCGGGTCCAAAAGGCCGACTTCGAGGAGATCCTCGAGGCGATGGACGGCCTCCCGGTCACCGTCCGCCTGCTCGACCCCCCGCTGCACGAGTTCCTCCCCGACACCCAGGAGCTGGCGATCAAGGAGGCGACGGTCGGTCTCACCCCCGAGGAGCACCGGCTGTTCGAGGCGGCGAAGGACTGGCACGAGCTCAACCCCATGCTCGGGACACGGGGCGTGCGCCTCGGGGTCATCAAGCCGGGCCTCTATGCCATGCAGGTCCGCGCCCTCATGGAGGCCGCGCTGGCCCGGGTGGCGGCCGGCGGTCGCCCGATGGTCGAGATCATGATCCCCCTCACGATCAGCCGGGAGGAGCTGGCCCTGGCCCGCTCGTGGGTCGAGGGAGCGGTGGCAGCCACGCTGGATGCCGCGGCGTCGAAGGCCGGGAAGGGCGGCAAGGGCCGCAAGGGCCGGCCCGCCGCCGATCGGGGCCGGCTCCAGGTCACCATCGGGACGATGATCGAGACGCCCCGGGCCGCCCTGCGGGCAGCCGAGATCGCCGAGTTCGCCGACTTCTTCTCCTTCGGGACGAACGACCTCACGCAGATGACCTTCGGGTTCAGCCGTGACGACGTGGAGGGACGGATGATGGCCGCCTACCTGGAGGCCGGGCTGCTGCCCCGCAACCCCTTCGAGGTGGTCGACGCCGACGGCGTCGGAGAGCTGGTCCGGATGGGCGTCGAGCGGGGTCGGGCCACCCGCCCGGACCTGAAGGTGGGCGTGTGCGGGGAGCACGGGGGAGACCCGGAGTCGATCGCCACGTTCGCCGCCGCCGGGCTCGACTACGTGAGCTGCTCGCCGTTCCGCATCCCGATCGCCCGGCTCGCCGCCGCCCAGGCCGTGCTGGGCGCGGAGCCGGTCCCGTCCGCGGAGCCGGTCCCCCCGACCGGGAAGGCGGCGGGGAAGGCGGCGGGGAAGCGGGCGGCGGCTACCACGGCCGCGGCGAAGCGGACCCCGGCCAAGCGGGCTGCGGCGAAGCGGGCCCCGGCCAAGCGGGCCGCGTCCCGGTAGTCGCAGGTCGGGGGGCGCCGCCTCCGGCGCGCTCGGCGCCGCGGTACCGTCCATAGCCGTGGGGATCCCCGACGAAGACGTGGCGGCCGTCCGGGCGGCGACGGACATCGTGGCGCTCATCGGGGAGCATGCCGCCCTGAAGCGCCAGGGTCGTCGATGGGTGGGCCTGTGCCCGTTCCACGCCGAGAAGACGCCGTCGTTCAGCGTGAACGCCGAGGAGGGCTTCTACTACTGCTTCGGCTGCCAGGCGAAGGGCGACGCCATCACGTTCCTCCGGGCCGTCGAGCACCTCGACTTCGTGGAGGCGGTGCGTGCCCTGGCCGATCGGGCCGGGGTCATCGTCCGGGAGGACGAGCACGAGGGAGCGGCGTCCCGTCGCCGCAAGGAGCTCCTGGCGGTGCTGGAGGAGGCGGCGGCGTGGTACCACCACCGGCTGATCGCCGGCCCCGACGCCGGTCCGGCGCGCGACTACCTGCGGTCGCGGGGGTACGACGGGGACGTGGTCCGGCGGTTCCGGCTGGGGTGGGCACCCGACGCCTGGGACCTCCTGTGCACCGGGCTCGGGCTCCGGGCCGAGCTGGCCACCGGGGCGGGCCTGGGCTTCGTCAACCGGGCGGGGCGGCTCCAGGACGCGTTTCGCGCCCGGATCATGTTCCCTATCTGTGACACCTCGGGGCGACCCGTCGCGTTCGGGGGCCGGGTGCTGCCCGGGAGCAGCGATCCGGCCAAGTACAAGAACTCCCAGGAGACGGCGGTGTACGCCAAGCGCCGGGTCCTCTACGCGCTGAACTGGGCCAAGGCCGACATCGTCCGCACCGGAGAGGTGGTCGTCTGCGAGGGGTACACGGACGTCATCGGGTGCTTCGAGTCCGGCGTCGAGCGGGCGGTGGCCACCTGCGGTACCGCCCTCGGGGAGGAGCACTTCAGGCTCCTCGTGAACTTCGCCCGCCGGATCGTCCTGGCCTTCGACGCCGACGGGGCCGGCCAGGCCGCCGCCGGGCGGTTCTACGAGTGGGAGAAGCGCCACGAGGTCGACGTGGTGGTCGCCGACCTGCCGCCGGGTGGGGATCCGGGTGAGCTGGCCCGGAGCGACCCCGACGCCCTCCGGGTGGCCCTGGCCGGGGCCCGACCGTTCCTCCAGTTCCGGGTGGAGCGGATCCTGGGGGCGGCCGACCTCACGACGGCGGAGGGGCGGGCCCGGGCGGCCGACGCCGCGCTGGTGGCCGTGGCCGAGCACCCCGACGACCTGGTGCGCGACCAGTACGTGATGCTGGTCGCCGAGCGGTGCCGCCTGGAGCCGGGCCAGCTCCGGCACCGGCTCGAGGCGATCCGCAGGGACCCGAGCCGCCACGGCCAGGACCGCACCGTCCCGGCCGGGCGTCCTTCCCGGGACGCCCGTGCTGCCCGGGAGCACGCCGGTGACGGCGACGACTGGGTGCGCGACCCGGACGATCCGGGTGGTGGTCCCGCCCACCCCGGCGGGGGGCAGCGTCGCGGGCTCCGCCCCGGCGCCGGGGACGGCTTCCGCCCGGGGCTCGAGGCGTTGCGACTGGCCGTCCACCGGCCCGACGAGGTGGCCCACCGGCTGGAGCCCGTGCTCTTCCCGGCCGGGGTGCAGCGCGAGGCGTTCCTGGCGCTGGTGGAGGCCGACGACCTCCACGATGCGCTCGCCCGGGCCGACGAGGAGGTCGCGAACCTGCTCGCCCGCCTGGTCGTCGAGGAGCCCGTCGGCGACCCCGGGGACGTCGTCGCCCAGCTCGTCCGGGAGGCGGCCCGGCGCGAGCTGGCCGGCATCACCGTCGAGGCCCGCCGGTCGCCGGACGCCGCCGCCCAGGCCGCCGCCGAGGCGGCGTGGGTGCGCCCGAGCATCGAGGCGCTCGACGACCCGGCCACGGTGACGGAGGCCTCCGAGCGCTTGGTAGCCTGGCTGATGGGTAGAGGGCAGGTGAGCGCATGGGGGTACGGCGCGTGATCGGCAACGAGACGGTACGCCCGGAAGCGGGGGAACACGGCGTGTCGCCCGGCGTCCGTCCGGTCGACCCGGCGGCCGGCTCCGGGTGGCCGGGGACCAGGTCCCGTTCGGCCCTGGCCCGGGAGCGCCTGGAGGAGGACTTCTCCGACCTGCTCGAGGCGGGCCGGGTCCGGGGGTTCCTCACGCAGGACGATCTGATGTCCCTCGTCCGGCACGTCGAGCTGAGCCACGAGCTGATCTGCGAGCTGGTCGTCCGGGTGCGCTCGGCCGGGATCGAGTTCATCGAGGAGATGGAGGACACCGTCGTCGTGCCGCTGCCCGGAGGGGCCGGGCCGGTCGCCGCCGAGCTGGTCGCGCCCGAGGCTCCCTGGGAGCCCGATGACAACCCTCCCGGCCCGGGCGCCATCGCCCCGGGGATGCCCGAGCCCCCGCCCGAGGCTCCACCCGGCGCACGTGACGGTGCCGTGGCGACCCCGACGGGCAAGCGGGGCCACGCGCCCTCGAAGCCGGTCCCGCCGGATCGACGTCCCCGGCGTTCGGTGGCGCCGTCGGCGGCTGCCGTCGGGTACGAAGCAGACCGGTTCGGCGGCGTGGGGGCCGATCCCGTGCACACGTACCTGAAGGAGATCGGCCGGGTCAAGCTCCTCGACGCGGCGCTGGAGATCGAGCTGGCGGAGCGGATCGTGACCGGGACGGAGGCCGCCGCCCGGATCGCGGCCGACAGCGAGCGGTCGCCGGAGCGGCCGGCCCGGGAGCGTTCGGGCGACGTCCGCCTCGTGCGCCGGGGCCAGGCGGCCAAAGAAGCGCTCATCGAGGCCAACCTGCGGCTGGTCGTCTCCATCGCCAAGCGCTACCGGAACCGCGGCCTCGCCTTCCTCGACCTGATCCAGGAGGGCAACCTGGGCCTCATGCGTGCCGTCGAGAAGTTCGACCACACGAAGGGCTTCAAGTTCTCGACGTACGCCACGTGGTGGATCCGCCAGGCCATCACCCGGGCCATCGCCGACCAGGCCCGGACGATCCGCATCCCGGTGCACATGGTGGAGACGATCAACAAGGTGGTCTGGGCCCAGCGCCAGCTCCTCCAGGAGCTGGGCCGGGAGCCGACCGCCGAAGAGCTGGCCCAGCGGGTGGACTTCACCATCGAGCGCATCCGGGAGATCCAGCGGATCAACCAGGACACCGTGTCGCTGGAGCAGCCCATGGGGGACGAGGAGGACTTCAGCCTCTCCGACCTGATCGAGGACCGGGCCGCGGTCGTGCCCGACGACGCCGCCGCCCGGATGATGCTGGATGCCGCCGTCCGGGAGGCGCTGGCCCATCTCGCACCGCGGGAGCAGGACGTCGTCCGGCTCCGCTTCGGGCTCGAGGACGGCAGGATCCGGACGCTGGAGGAGGTCGGTCAGGCGTTCGGGGTGACGAGGGAGCGGATCCGGCAGATCGAGGCGAAGACGTTGGCCAAGCTCCGGCGCCCCGACTCGGCCCACCTCCTCCGCGACTACCTCGACGAGGCCTGAGACCCGGGGGCGATCGGGGGTCCCGGGACGACCGGGGACGCGGTGGGCTGGGCGACCCGGTGGGCGTGTCGGCGGTGCCGCCGGGCTTGCTGCGCTCCCGGCCCGTCGCCCGGCTGTCCCGTGCCCGGCGGAACGGGCCGGTGGTCGTGCAGGAGCGCCGCCATCTCGGTGGCGAGGTCGTGGGCCAGGGCGTCCGCCGCGGCATCGGCGTCGCGCCACCCCAGGCGGGCGGCGACCCCGTCGCCCAGACGTTCGGCGGCGAGCCGGGCCGCGGCCCGGGCCTTGGGCCAGAACGACTGCGCAGGCGGACGGTCACCCCGACGGTTGGCGAGCGGATGGCCGGCGAGCGAGCCACCGGGAGTGGCGCTGGGGTCTCGCGGTGCCGACCGGCGGCCCACGGCGACCCCGACCGCCAACCCGAGCGCCGCACCGGCAGCCACCCCCACTGCCGTCCCGACGGATGCGCGCACGGAGCCATTGTGGTGCTTTTCGGCCGGCCGTGCACCTCCGGTGAAGCTGCGGTCCATCCGGGGATGGGCTGGAGTCCACCGACGCACGCCGACCCCGGCCCGAGGCGGCCCGCTCCATGTCAAGCGCCGACGGCGGCAGTTCGATGAGAGTGGTGGGAGGCGCTAGTCTCAGGCCCTTGCCGCTGCCCGGTCGGGGAGGGCGGTCGGTCCGGGGTAGCTCAATCGGCAGAGCAAGCGGCTGTTAACCGCTAGGTTGAGAGTTCGAGTCTCTCCCCCGGAGCTTCGTCCAGTTCAGAAGGGGTGTGAGGTTTTCCCGCGTCGACGCCGGGCGCGCCGTGGGCGCGGAGGGTTCCAGGTGGAGCCCGAGTCGACGGGGATCCTGGCGGCCTGGGAGAGCTGGTCCAGCGCCTCGGCAATCGCCCGGTGCCGGTCCTCGATTGCGCGTTGGTCGCGAAGCGCAGTCGTAGGAGAGGCGTGGCCCACTGAGCCATGCTCGAGCGTGTGCGTCATGGTTTGTCGCAGCAACCCGTGAAAGCTACCCTGAGGGTCCGTTTGACGAGGGGGGGCCACATGTCCGATTTACCCAGCGGGCTCCGGTTGCGAGGGCTCTCCGGCTCTGGTGGCGGCTCTCGACGGGCTCGGCTGCTCAGTCGTATGAGCGCCGCACTCGGGACGAGCGTGCTCCTTGCCGGGCTGGTGCTCACAGGCGCCGCGGCGGCGGCGCCCGCTCCACCGGGCCCGTCCGGGTCTGCCCCCGGTCCGGGCTCGACGCACCCTGGTCCTCCGGTCGCCGCCGCCTGTGGCACTCCGGGGGCTCACCATGCCCGGTGTGGTGCCGTCCAGCTCCTCGATCCGTCCCAGAACTGGCATCCGGGTCCCGCAGGACGCCGGTCGGGAGGTAGCGGGGGCGGGGGGAGCACGGTGCCGTCACCACCGAGCTCCGGCTACTACCCGAGCGATCTGCAGAGCGCCTACGGGCTGGCGAACGTAGCAGCGAGCTTCGCTCCGGGTAGCGGTGCCCCGACCATTGCCATTGTCGATGCCTACGACGACCCGAACGCGGCGGCCGATCTCGCCGCCTACCGGGCCAGCCTGAGTGGGGTGACCGACCCGAACACCGGCCTTCCCGATGCGACGATCCCGCCGCTGTGCACCTCGACGGTGACGTCTGGATGTGTGACCTTCACCAAGGTCAACCAGTCCGGCGGCACGCGCTACCCGAAAGCCAACACCGGCTGGGCCGAGGAGATCTCGCTCGACCTCGACATGGCTTCGGCAATCTGCCCGCGCTGCAACATCGTGCTCGTCGAAGCCTCTTCGAGCAGCTTCTCGAACCTCGCCACGGCGGTCTCGTACGCGAAGAGCCTGCACCCGGCGGTAGTCACCAACAGCTACGGCGGCGGAGAGTTCTCCTCGGAGACCTCCGACAACGCCACGTACTCCGGCACGACGGCCACGGCGATGACGGCGGCGACCGGCGACAACGGCTACGGCGTCGAGTACCCGGCTGCCTCGCCCGGGCTCACGGCGGTCGGGGGCACCTCGCTCACGTACGCTCGCACGAGCACCGGCATCGTCTGGAATCCCCAGACCGTCTGGTCGGGCGCGGGGAGTGGCTGTTCGGCCTACGAGCCGATGCCGAGCTGGCAGAACGACTCTGGCGTCTACAGCCTGGCGGCGGACTGCACCGGGCGACAGACCGGTGACGTCGCCGCGGTGGCGAACCCCTCGACCGGGGTCGCTGTCTACGACACCTACAAAGAGTCCGGCTGGCTCGTCTTCGGCGGGACGAGCGTCTCCACCCAGATCATCGGCGCCATCTACGGTCTCGCCGCCGGTTCCGGGACCATCCAAGCCGCACCTGGCGCGCTCTACACCGACGCGTCCGGCGGCACCGGGCCGACGGCAGGGCTCGTCCCGGTGACCTCGGGTTCCAACACCAGTTGTGGCGACTATCTCTGCGATGCGAGCGACTCGCTGTCGAGCGGCTACAACGGGCCGACCGGCCTCGGGACCCCCTACGGCGTCGGTGCCTTCGTGACGAGCGCTTCGACGAGCCCGGGCTTCGGCCTGTCGGCCACACCGACGAGCGCCACCGTGACCCAGGGAAGCACCACGTCCTACACGGTCTCCGTATCACCGAGCGGAGGGTTCAGCGGGGATGTCGGCCTCACCGTGAGCGGGTGTCCGAACAACGCGACGTGCTCCTTGTCGCCCACGAAGGTCTCGTCCTCCTCGTCGCCGACCCCGTGGACGTCGACCCTTTCGGTAGCGACCACCAGCAGCACCACCACCGGAACCGACACACTTGCCATCACCGGCGCGAGCAACGGCCTGCCCTCCCAGACGACGGACGTGACGCTGAACGTAGAGGCACCCCAGAGCACCGGGACCATGACGGTCACCGTGAGTGCAGGCAAGCTCGCCAAGAAGGGTCCGAACTACCAGGTTCCCTTGACGGTTGCGGCCGCTGACGCCTCCTCAGGTGCTGTCATCAGCGGGGCGAGCGTGGTGCTCCAGGTCTTCGCTGGCTCGACCTGCTCTGGCACCGTCGCGGCATCGGGCACCGGCACCACCGGCACCAATGGGCAGGTGGGCTTCACCTTCAGCTCTCGCCAACAGGGCACCTGGTGCGCGCTGGCGACGGTGAGCGACACGGGCTACAGCCCCGGCAGTGGTGAGACCGTTTTCAGCACGTAGTTGTGCCGAGGCGGAGATCCGGGGGATGACTGGCGTCATGCGTCCTGGGCTCCGGAGACGACGGCGGAGAGATCGTGAGCTCACTGAGCACCTCCTTGGGTCAGGGACCGGCGGGACCATCCGGTCAGTCGGGCGCGTCGAAGACGACCACACAGTTCTGGCCGCCGAAGCCGAAGGCGTTGGCGGTGGCGGCGCGGACCTCGATCGAACGGGCGTGGTGGGGCACGTAGTCGAGATCGCATTCGGGATCGGGACGTCGAGGTTGATGGTCGGGGGGACGGTGCCGTCTCGGATGGCGAGGGCGCAGACCATCGCGCCGAGCGAGCCGGGCGCGAACGAAGCGGCACGGGCTGGCACGAGCTGGGGACCGCCGGTGCGCAAGACGTCATAGAACGGGGTACTGACGAAACAGTTCTGGGCGCAGATGGCGATCGAGGAGAACCGCTGGGTCGGGAGTTCGAGTCTCTCCCCCGGCGCTGGGCCGTGCTCGGCATGTGGGTGGCGCAAGGGTCCGACCGCCAGGGTCCGACCGTGACGGTCCGACCGCGACGGTCCGATCGTGAGGCTCTCCCGAGCTCGGTCTCGGGGGCCCGGTAGCCTTGGTGATCGCCATGGGGACGGAGCATCGAGAGGGGAGCGGGCGGCCTGCCGGCCGGCACAGCCGTCCGGGCAGCTTCGGGAGGATGGTGGCACGGCGGATCGGCCTGGCCGTCTCGCTGATCGCCGTGGTGGCGGGGATCGGGATCGGTGCGCACATCGCGTGGTTCTACTGGCGCTCGCACACCGTGGGCTCGGCGCTCATCAGGAACGAGCAGGCGGCCATCGCCGGTGCCTCCCGGACGGGAGCGGCGTCGAGCTGCTCGTCAGCCGGCCGTTCCCCGTCGAACGCAGCGGCAACGGCAGCACCCGCTCCCAGTGGGACACCGGTCCCGATCGGCATCCTGGAGGCGCCAGCGATCGGGCTGCGTGCCCCGGTGGTCGAGGGCGTCGGTAATGCCGAGCTCAACGTGGCGGTGGGCCACGTTCCCGCCAGCGTGCTCCCCGGCCAGATCGGGACCGCGGTGCTGTCGGCGCACGACGTGTCGTGGTTCAGCC
Organism: Actinomycetes bacterium; assembly: GCA_021820665.1. Taxonomy (GTDB): domain Bacteria; phylum Actinomycetota; class Acidimicrobiia; order Acidimicrobiales; family RAAP-2; genus JAKADK01. The sequence goes on from JAKADK010000045.1 coordinate 17,526, forward strand.
GGATCAACCACCTCCACCCGGGTGCGACCGTCTCGTTCGTCGAGCCGTGCCATACGTTCCGGTACCGGGTGGTCGGGGGTGCGGTGGTGAAGAGCGGCCGCCCGGTCTACTCGACGTTGGTGCCGGAGCTGGCCCTGGTGACCTGCTACCCGTTGAACGCGCTCTTCCTCACGCCGGACCGCTACGTGTTGACGGCGCAGCTGGTGGGGGTGACCGATACCGCGGGCTCGGTACCAGGGACCCCGGATCCTGCCGTCCTGCCCCCGCCGCTCGTCGTGCCGGCGCCGGCCGCCCTGGAGGCCCAGGGCCTGACGCTCGCCACCAACGACGCTCCCCTCGGCACGCTCGACTTCCACGGGGACCCGTCCGCCGCCATCCAGGAGAGCCCGGTGCCCATGCAGGTCGAGGCGTCGGTGCTCCAGCTCTACTTCGCCGCCATCCGCAGTGCCGAGCAGGATCGACCCGGATGGTGGTCGGCGCTGGCACCGACCGTGCCGTTCGCCGACGCCGGTCCGCTGGTCGGGGCCGCCATCGTCCGCAACGACGCTTCGGTGATTCCCACCCTGGACGTCGTCGGGACCACCTTCACGGGTGCGTCCGTGTCCGCCGAGCCGGAGCTGGTCGGAGGGAGGGATCCCGGGGTGTACCGCCTGACCATGGGTGCGACGGTCCACGGCGGGACGCTGGTGGTGACCGGGTGGCAGCTCAAGCGGATCGGGGGATGACCGTTCCTGGACCGCCCCGGTCGACGCTGGTCCGCACCAGGATGGGTGGGCGCAGCGACACGGAGACCGACACCGACACCGCGACCGACACCGCGACGCCGCCCTCTCCGGAGCATCCGGGGGGTGCCGGGGAGGGCCCCCCCGCCGTCCCTGCGCCCGGTGCCAGCGCGTCGGTGTGGGTCCGGCGCGTCGGGTGGGGTCTGCTCGCCCTGCAGCTGGCCTGGCTGGTCGGCTACAGCGTGGTCGAATTCCAGCGCTTCGCCCTCACCTTGGACTTTGCCGCCTACCATCAGGCGTGGTATCTGATCGCCCACGGGGACCTTGACCCGTACGACACCGTGCTCGGGTTCCCGTTCTGGCGGAACAACGGTGAGTTCCTCATGTGGCCGCTGGCGCTCGCCGGCGTGCCCTTCGACCATGGCGTCGTCCTCCTGTGGATCCAGGACCTGGCCGTCGTGGGGACCGAGGCGGTGGCGCTCGCCTGGGTGGTCGACCTGGTGGGTCGGCCCGCATGGGCACGCCGCTTCCCGCCCGACCTGGCGGTGGGGGTGGCCGTGGTGCTCCTCGTGGCCGACCCGTGGGTGTACTGGACGGCCGCGTTCGACTTCCACTTCGAGCCGATCGACGCGCTGCTCGTGCTCCTGGCGGCCCGGGCCCTCTTCGCCCGCCGGTTCCGGTGGTGCGCGCCGGCGGTTGTCCTCGCCCTCCTGGCCGGGGACCTTTCGGCCAGCCTGGTGGCCGGATTGGGCGTGGCCGCCCTGGTGGCCGGCCGGCAGTGGCGCCGCCCTGGCCTGGTGCTGGTCGTGGTGGGCGCGGCCTGGGTCGGGCTCCTCTCCCTGCTGGGGATGCGGGGGGGCAACCTCGTCGGAGCCTACGGACATCTGGCCGTCAGCGGCGGCGTGGTCGGACAGCTCGGCACCGGTCAGGTGGTGGCCGGCATCGCCGGCCACCCGGCCCGGGTGCTCCACGCCCTGTGGGTGCGGCGGGACAACATCGTGGCCAACCTCGCCCCCGCCGGGCTCGTCGGGTTCCTTACCCCGGTGGGGTTCGGCGTCCCCCTGGTCGTCCTCCTCTCCACCAACCTGGCGGCGGGGTTGCTCTTCAGCCAGGACCCGTTCCAGAACTTCGCCGTCTACGCCTTCGTCGCCGTCGGGACGGTGGTCGCGCTCGGGCGGGTGGCCGGGTGGCGGCGGTGGGGGCGGGCCGTGGCCCTGGCCGTCGCCGGGCTCCTCGTGGTCGACACGCTGGGGTGGGCGGCGGTGTGGCTGCCTCGGACCCCGACCCACTGGCTGCGGGTCACCCCGGGGGCCGCCCGCGTGCTCGCCGGCGTCGAGCGCCGGATCCCCGCCTCGGCCGAGGTGATCGTCTCCCAGGGCGTGGCCGGCCGGTTCAGCGGCCGGCGTGCGGTCTACGCGATCTTCGGTGGCCGCGGGAGTTACCCGGTGTCCGGGACCACCTACGTGGTGGTCACGCCGTTCCAGGGCATCGAGGCGGCCTCGGCCAACGCCCAGCTGGCGGCGATCGCCACCGTGTCGGCCGAGCCGGGGAGCACGCTGGTCGCCCACGGGCACGGGGTGTGGGCGTTCCGCTGGGATCCCCCCGGCGGGACCACCACGCTGACCCTCCCGGCCCAGGCCGCCGCCGTGCCCGCCTGGTCGGTGGCCGGTGCCGCCGGCCGCGCCGTCCTGGACGGCCCGCTTGCCGGTTGGCATGCCGCGGCCACCGGAAGCCGGGGCTACGTGGCCGACCGTGCCTACTGGCGGGAGGGGAGGGGCAGCTACGTCGCCTCCGCCGTGCTGTCGGCCGACGTCCCGGTCAACGTGGAGGTATGGAACGACACGGGCGGCGTCCTCCTCGCCCGCCGCAGCCTCCCTCCCACCAGGGGGGAGACGGTGGTCCACCTGGCGTTCGATGCGTCCCGGACCTACCCCGCCACCGTCTTCACCGGCGTGGGACCGTTCCGGATCACTCCGGTGCCGCCCCCGCCGGGGAACGTCTTCGAGATCCGGGTGTGGTCGCCCGGTGGCGGGGTGGTGCGGGTCTTCACCCTGGCGCTGGTCCCCGCCGGGCGCGCCCCCGGGTGACGGTCGCGTCCCGGGAAGGGCGGGGTGACGATCACGGCCTGGGCACCCCGATGTATCCTCCCGATGTATCCCCCGGACACCGGTCACGGTCCCCCGAACCGGACCGAGAGGATGTCGGAGTACCCGTAGGGGTAGAACTGGGCGGGGTTCACCAGGTTCGCCTCGAAGTACACCGGGTCGGCCGTCCGCTGGGTGCCGACGATCTCGAAGGTGGCAACCCCGCCGGCGTCGGTGAGCGCGCTGACCGGGGTCTGGCCCGGCTGCCCGCCGTTGATGACGGCCTCGCCGTAGACGAGCCCGCGTTGGGCGTAGATGATCTGGCCCAGGTAGACCGGGACGCCGGCCACGTGGACCGGCTGGTTCAACTGGTCCAGGACCGCCGCCCGCACGGTGATCTGCTGGCCCAGGGGTACCAGGTGGTTGAGGGCGTCGGGCTGAAGCGACACGTGCCAGGTGGTGGGCAGGTAGGCGGCGCTCGTGGCCACCGACGCCGGTCCCGACGTGAAGGCGTCGACCTGGAACCCTCCGGTGATGGCCGGCATGGCGAAGTAGTTGGGGGCCAGCAGCACGTAGGTCGCCTGATGGTGGGCAGCGAGGTCGGCCGGACCGCTGGAGACCAGCCAGAAGGCGGTGAGGCTACCACCGGTGTCGACGCTGAACGCCGGGTGAACGGCGTGGTCCGAGCGGTTGGTGACGCGCACGGTGAGGCGCTGGACCGTGGCGAGCTGGCCCGTGGTCCGGACTCCGGTGATGGCCACCTGGAGCGGGGCGGAGGCCAGCAGCGCGTACGCCAGCGTCCCGCCGCCGGCCAGAATCCCGGTCGCGGCCACCCAACGCCACAACCGCCGGGGTGGGCCGAGCAGGCCGTCCCGGGCATGGTCCATCGTGGCGAAGGCGACCAGCGCCGCCGGGACCAGGGTCACGAAGTAGCTCCCGAACGACCGGGCGGTGAAGAACAGGACGATCGAGGGGAGGAAGAACGCCAGGCCACGCATCCTCGGGTAGGTGGTCACGAAGAGCAGCCATCCGACGACCAGCACCACCACGGCGGTGGCGGTGTAAGCGGTGAGCGAACCCCCGCCAGCTCCGAGGAACAGGCTCAGCCCGATCGCTCCCTGCCCAGCGGGGACCGTGTGACTGCTCATCGGCGTCAAGATGCCCTGCACCCAGGCGGTGGCGTTGGCGATCACGTACGGCACGTTCGGCACGGCGAAGGCGGCGAGCGTGATGGCGAGGTAGCGGGTTGCCGTCCGGAGCCCGCCCCGGTTCCCCGAGATCACCCGAGCCTCGAGGAAGATGCCGGTCACGACGAAGGGGACGATGAACCACGGGGTCTGCTTGACCGCCATCGCCAGCCCGAGGAGGACCGGTCCGACCCACGCCCGCGGTCCCCGTTGCGTAACGAACCGGTTCCATCCCAGTGCTGCCCCGATCAGGAGGGGAACGAAGACGGCGTCGGTCACCCCCCCGATGGCGTAGCTGATGTACACGCTGAGGCTCCCGATCACGATGGCCGCCGGTCGGAGGTGGCGGGGGAGGAAGGCGTAGGCCAGGACGACGGAGAGCACCCACACGGCGACGTTGACGCCGATCGCCAGTTGGGTCGCGAGCCCGAGGGCCAGGAACGGCAGGTAGAGCTCGAAGGCCAGCGCCGGGTAGGAGAGCGTGGTCACCCGGCCGCCGGTCAGGGTGAAGGTGAACCCGTTCGGCGAGACGTGGTAGAGCGCGAACGACGGCGCCATCGAGCGCGTGTAGGGATCGATCCCGTGCAGGGCGAGGGTGGCCGCGTACTGGTTGAACGCGATCTCGTCGGTCCCGTACCCGGGTGCGGCGCGCACCTGGAGGAAGCTCCAGAGCACGAAGGCGCCCATCGCCATCGCCACGGTGGCCCAACCCAGGGTCCTCCGGGTACCGGGACGGACACGGAGAGCGGCAGGAGACCAGCTTGCCGCCACGGTGCCCAGCCCCCACAGGCCTACGACGACGACGGCGAGGGAGATCCACGGGTAGGTGGTCACCCCCTCCACCAGCCGGAGCGCCCAGAGCACCAGGATCACTCCCGTGACCGTCCACCACGTCCGACCGGCGAGCGTAGACGCCTCCGGGTGGCTGCCCGGCCCCGACCCTGGGGCCGCCGGGGTCGGGGAGCTGTGGGGCGCGTACGCGTCGGTGTCCGTGGCCGGCTGGTGTGCGGAGGGGAACGAGTCGGCACCTCGCGCCCGGAGTGCGGCGGCGTCGCCGGTGCCAGGCGTCACGACGTCCCTACCCCCCGAGGGGGAATGCCTGGATGTTCCCGAGGGAAGGGGTGCCGACCGTGTCGTAGAGCGTGGCGCCACTGGGCGCGACGGTGATAGCCAGGCAGTCGGCGGGAGCAGGCAGGACGCGGCGCACCTGCTCGGTGGCAAGGTCGACCACGGCCACGTTGGGGGCGTAGGAGTGCCCCTTCAGGACGTAGAGCGTGGTGCCCCCGGGGCTGAGCGCGAGGTCAGTCCCGGAGTGGCCCACGGTGAACTGGGTGACGACGTGGGTGCCCGCCGTCGCCACCTCCACGATGGTGCCGGTGTCCTGCAGCGTCCAGATCCCGGTCTGGTCCGGGGTGGGCGCGATGCCCACCGTCGACAGCGAGACGCCGACGGAACCCTCCACCTTCCCCGTCTGGGTGTCGACCACGGCGACGCTGGCCGACGTCGCGGTCCCGTTGAGCACGTACAGCGTTGTCCCGTCGCTCCCGAAGGCGACCTGCCTGACCGGTGCCCCGACCGGGATCGTCGAGAGCAGGGCACCGGTCGATCCGTTGCGGATCTCCACCGCCCCCGACGTGGCGGTGGCCAGGCCGACGGCGAGCACACCCGAGACGGACTGGCCCACGCTCACCGCCGCGCTCGACTCGGGGACGGCGCCCAGCACGTTGCCACTGCTCAGGTCCAACTCGTTCAGCGCTTTGACGCCGCCTGATCCCGACAGCAGCCACATGACCCCGTTCGGCTGGGGTGCACCGGCAGAGAGCAACCCGGCCGGCCCCGGGTAGATCCGCGACGGCGAGACGTGTCGGGACGTTGCCGCCTTGGTGGAGGGAGGGGCGGCCGATGACCCGCACGCCGCCAGGAGGGTGGCAGCGCCGGCGAGTGCTGCGAGCGCCGCTGAACGCCGGCGACCGAACGTCACGCCCGAGCAGCGGGGCGGGAGAACCGCCAGGCGGCGAGACCGCCGACGAGCACGAGCAACGCGGCGATCAGCCCTTCCAGGAGGAAGGGCTTCCCGGTGACGGGTGTTGTCGCACCGGGGACGGGCTGCGCGTTCGAGGCCAGCACGGCGAAGTCGGGGTCCGAGGAGATGGTGAAGCTCATCGTGCCGTTGGTGACCGTGGCCCCGGCCACCGGAGTCCAGGCGCCGGTGGTGGTGTCGTAGACGACGAGCTCGTCCGTGGAGGCGAAGTTGCCGGCGGCCTTCACGCCGATCGGCGTCGGGAACGTCGTCGTGAGCGGCTGGCCGTTCACCAGGAAGGAGATCCCGAAGGCCAGCACGGCGCTCTTCCCGGTGACGCCTGCGGAACCGATCTGGGCGACGTCACCGGAGGTGACGACGACCTGGGTCGGCTGAGAGAACGCTCCGGCAGGGACGGTGATGGTGATGGTCGTCCCGTCGATGGTGGCCGTGACCGTGCCCCCTGACGGCTGGATGGTCACGGTGGTCACCACAGAGTTGAACCCTCCGGGGACGCCTGGGGCCGATGTCACGGGGGCGGGGGCATACCCGGACCCGGCGGCGAGGGCCGTGGCCGGCAGTGCGAGGAGCAGACCGGCGGCCGCCCCCACCGCGAACACCATCTTCAGTATCGTCGCACGCATCGGTTTCCTCCATGGGATCGGCATCACGAAACGCGTCATTCCTACGTGACGAGGTCCCCTGGCCACCCTACGCTACTTCTTCGGCACTACACAAGCCTTTTTCAGCACAATAAAAGCCTCCTTGTGGGATGTGCCTCATGTTGGCTGTCGTGCCCGCGCCTCGGGAGGACCGCGAGAGGCCGGGGCCACGGCGTCGCCCACGGCGTTGACGGCGCTCTGCGCGAGGGTTCTGCGTCGACGGCGGAGCGATCTCGTCGCACCCCGACGGACCGCGTTCTCCGCCTGGTGGCCCGGCGAACCTGCGTGTGCCGGCGGGGGCACTAGGCTCCCTCTTTCCATCGACAGTGCAGCCGCACGGGAGTAGACGGGTAGACCATGGCTCGGACCAAAGGCAGTGTCCTCAGTGAAGAGGCGAAGGAGAAGATGCGGGCCCGCCGGGCGGTCGTCCGGTACCTGGAGTCGCTTGACGCGCCCCCGCCACCCGAGCCCGTGGCGGACACCGCCATGGTGGAAGCGGAGCTGGCCAGGATCGACGGGCTGCTCGCTGACCCCGAGCTACGCGCTCCCCGCCGGCTCCAGCTCCTGCA